>JAEZPG010000096.1 GCA_023413555.1 Bacillota bacterium
TTACATGGATTAATCTGCTTTGTATGATAGCAGGTGGAATTAGTGGTGCATTGGTTGGATCAGCAATTTCAAAACGAATTGATAATAAGGGTGTAGAGAAGGTTTTAAAAGTAGTACTTTTAATTATAGTTGCAATGGATTTCTATAATGTATTAAAATACACCATTTTATAAGAGAAGGTTTTAATAGACAATACTATTTATTTTTATTGCGTAACAGATTTTGGTCTGTTACGCATTTATTGTGTAGCCAAGAGCCTGAGCCTATATTGTACAGGCCATATCGGGACTGTAATTAATGTTGTATCTATAGTAATATATGGTTTTAGTAAGAATCAGAGCTGAAATCTTATCAGGAAGGAACCAATTATTAGGGCTATTCTACTAAGATGGGTAACAGTGAGTTTGAGCAGTAAATTGTCCCAAAGTATTGTAGTGATCTCTTTGGAATTGGTGAAAAGTCATATCATTTTATGCTCGTGGAATGACAACAAGAGATATCGGTGATAAGATCAAGAATTTGTATGGAATCTATGTATCTGTTAGATCACATCTATCCATTATTATTACCATTATGCTGTCATTAAGAACGGAAGTTTTTTACTAAAAGGGATCTATCATCAAGAAATATGAAAAAATATGGAAAATGTAAACGTTTACTTGACAAAAACACACTATATTAGTGTATAATGGTAGTTAGAAGAGAGACCAAATATCTTGGTTATGTCATTTGAAAAGGAAGTACGAAATTCCATGCTAAGAGAGAAGTCTGTATCTCACAAGAAGAAGGCTCAGATGAAATTGGTCAACTAATTCTGAATGGAGATGGTGAAATCTGGTGAAAAGAATCTAAGAAAAAGGTCCTGCAAGGTGATTATTTGAAGAAAACAGAATAAAATATTTTAGAAAATAGTCGAAGAGAATTAAATGTTTACATGACTCATACATATGCTATGTATAATTAACATCACAATTATATAATGAATGATAGTATGAGCCGTAGGATTCGTAAGACTATAATTATGAGGGAATGAGATGGAATCAAGTACATTAAAAGATATAGCCAAGAAATTAGATTTGTCAGTGGCTACAGTGTCTAGAGTTGTGAATAATAAAAATTATGTAAAACCAGAGACAAGAGAAAGAGTTTTACAGGCATTAGAAGATTATAATTATGTACCGAATGAAGTGGCTCGCTCGTTAAAGCTTCAGCTAACAAAAACCATTGCAATTATTATACCTGATATTTGTGAAACCTTTTTTGGAGAGATTATTAAAGGCATAGATAGCGTGGTTTCAAAGAAGGGGTATGGAATTCTTGTAGCAGATACTAATGAAAAAAGTGAAAATGAGAAAAAATACTTAGAAATGTTTAAACAAAAGCAGATAAATGCACTTGTTTATGCCACAGTTGAACCATACGGAGACTATATCAAAAATTATCTTTCAAATTTGGTTACTGTTTTTATTGATAATATTCCTGAATTGGAAAATATAGATTCGGTTACAATAGATAATGTACAGGCAAGTAAAAAAGCCATCGAATATTTGATTCAAGAAGGACATCGTGAGATTGCAACAATTATTGGTTCAGAAAAGGAAACAACAGGATATGATAGGAAAAAAGGATACTTAATAGAATTGGAAAAAAACAATATCCAAGTAAAAGAATCATTAATACAGTATGGAAACTATAAAGAAGAAGATGGATACATGTGTATGGAAAGGTTACTAATTAATAGAAATATAAATCCATTCACAGCGGTATACACTACATCAGAAAAAATGACATATGGTGCTATTAAAGCAATCCGAAAAAATGGGCTTAGGATACCAGAAGATATATCAATAGTTGGTTTTGATGTACAGGATAAAGCAGAATTAATTTCTCCTAGAATAACAACTGTTCGTCAACCAGAAGGTTTAATTGGACAGAAAGTTGGAGAATTATTACTGAAGAAATTGGAAGATAGCAATAGAATAAATGAATCCATGAAAGTATTTTTGGAACCCTCACTAGTGATTGGTCAAAGTGTTAAAAGAAGGAAAAACAGCTAATGTTTTTCCTTCTTTTAATATGTAAGTCCAGTCACGGCAATTGCCCGTGAGCCTTGTGTAGAATCTATGGGTGGATAGTTTCAAGAGCCGAGAAACTTAGTAGCAGAAACTTCATGCTTTATACGATATGGTATATCGAGGGGATGTACTATATGAAACGTGAAAACGTGTAAAATACAACTAGGTTCTTGTGAAATGGGTTCATAGGTGATGTAAGTAACGTCGAGCAAGGCGAAGGCCGAACAATGATTTTTTTGGCAGAGTTACTAAAAAAAATTAGTATAAAATCTAATTCTATTTTATTAGATAACTATTGACATTTATAAAATTGTGTTATATAGTAAATATATAACATGTAAACGTTTACAGATTATAATAATATGGTTAAGTTATACAAAAAATGATATCAATAACTTATCCATTTTTTAATAACAAAATTTGTAAACGTTTACAGAATAATCATAATAGCCAGCCTGTGGTTGCTTTTGTGATTGATTTAGGAGAAAGGATGGTAAAGAGTGAGCGAATATATCTTAGAGATGAGAGATATTAGAAAAACTTTCCCTGGTGTAGTTGCATTGGATAAAGTTAGTTTTAAAGTAAAAAAAGGTGAGATACATGCTCTTGTGGGGGAAAATGGTGCAGGAAAATCTACACTGA
The DNA here is from genome assembly GCA_023413555.1 of Bacillota bacterium. Lineage (GTDB taxonomy): Bacteria > Bacillota > Clostridia > Lachnospirales > Lachnospiraceae > KM106-2. The sequence goes on from JAEZPG010000096.1 coordinate 2,718, forward strand.
TGAAAGTACTTAATGGGGTCTATCAAGCTGATTCTGGTGAGATTTTTATCAATGGCGAATCGATTAGAATCATTGATACTGTTGATGCAGAGAAAAGGGGTATTGGATTAATATTCCAGGAATGTAATTTAGTAAATTCATTAACAGTAACTGAAAACATGTTTTTAAATAAATTAAAGTCTAATCATAAGGGATTAATCAATTGGAAAAAGAATAACAAAATTACACAAGACTTTTTGGACAACTTTAACTTTCAAATAAATGCTACTGATAAGATCGAAGATTTATCAGCATCTCAAAAGCAGATGGTAGAAATTGCAAAAACACTTTATAGGAATCCATCCATTGTAGTGATGGACGAACCCACCTCTTCTTTGACAACTGGTGAAACAAAACATTTATTTGAGATTATGAATAATTTAAAGAGACAAGGAACGACTATTATCTATATCTCTCATAAAATGGATGAGATTTTTGAAATGTGTGATACCGCTACTGTTTTAAGAGATGGTCAGGTCATTGAGACTAGAGCTACAAAAGATTTCACTAGAGATGAAATTGTAGAGAGAATGGTAGGAAGAAGCGTAGACGTTGAGTATCCAAAAAGAAATTGTGAAATAGGAGAAGTAGTTCTTAAGTTAGATAGAGTTACAAGAAATGGAGTTGTAGAAGATATCTCTTTTGAACTTCATAAGGGTGAAATACTTGGACTTGCCGGATTAGTTGGTTCTGGTAGAACTGAGATTGCAGAAGCAATTTTTGGCGCTGAAAAGTATGATAGTGGAGTAATCGAAATCAATGGGAAAAAAGTTGTTATTTCATCTACTGCTGATGGAAAGAAGAGCGGAGTGGGATTGCTGACAGAAGATAGAAAAGAAACAGGCTTAGTTTTATCATATGATTTGATTAGAAATATAACAGTTACAAATCTAAAGAAAATCAAAAAGGGTTTGTTCCTTGATAAGAAAAAGGAGAGAGAAGCAGCAACAAAACTAGCAAACGATTTAGGTGTTAAGACACCATCTATGATGCAGGTGGCAAGAAATCTTTCAGGTGGAAATCAACAGAAGGTTGTATTTGCAAAATGGCTATTTGCCGATGTTGATATTTTGATTTTAGATGAGCCTACAAGAGGAATCGATGTTGGAGCAAAATATGAAATTTATTGTTTAATGAATAAATTAGTTGAGAGCGGAAAATCAATTATCATGATTTCTTCTGAACTTCCAGAAGTATTAGGTATGAGCGATAGATTCGTAGTTTTGTCTGGCGGGAGAAAAGCAGGTGAGCTTCATAAAGATGAAGTATCAGCGGAAGCGGTTATGCAATTAGCAATTAAGAACTAGGGAGGGATTGTTTTGAATAAAAAAAGTATTGCTAATTATAAACAGCGTGTAGATATAAAAAGTATATTTCGTGAATGGGGTTTAATCTTTATTATTTTAATTATTATTCTGTTCGCGTCGTTTAGAAGACCAGAGTTTTTAAGTATAACAAATCTTGTGAATATTCTTCGATCATATTCAACAATTGGTATAGCCGCATTAGGTATGGCATACGCAGTAATGGGTGGAGGAATGGACTTATCGATTGGTTCAACAGTATCTCTGTCTGCTGTTGTTACGATGTTAATAATTAATGGAACCACCGTTAATCAGGTGAGTCCATCTTATGCTACTTTCCTAGTATTACTTGTTGGTATTTTAGTTGGTGCAGGTATAGGGTGTATAGTAGGTGGAATTATGGCAGCGGTAAATGGTCGCATGGGTGAATCATTTATTATTACATATGCAATACAAATTATTGTAGCTTCCATTGCAAACGCGGTTGTTGATGGAAAATTCCAGGCAGCAGCATATAGAAGCGGATTGTTTAAAAAACTTGGCATGGGTATGACACCAGTAATTATCTTTTTATTGATAGCTATTGTTTTACAGATCATTTTGGTAAAAACTGTATTTGGAAGAAATTTATACTTTCTAGGTGCAAATATGCAGGCTGCTAAGATGGTAGGAATTAAAACTAGGCAGGTTCGATTTTTAGCACATGTAATTTGTGGTATTTGTGCAGGAATTGCAGGTGTAATTGTTGTAAGCAGAGTTAATTCGGCATCTATTTCTCAGGGATTAAATTATGAAATGGATGCAATGGCATGTGTGGCTATTGGTGGAGTTTCCCTTGATGGTGGTAGTGGAAGTATTGCAAAAGCGGTTTTAGGTGTGGTGGTTTTAGGGGTTTTATTAAATGCCTTGAACTTGTTAGGAATTCAAGCGAATGCGCAGTGGATTGTTCGTGGTGCAGTGATAATAATAGCAGTAATCTTAGATACACGGAATAAAAATGCAAAACTTAAGGAGGTAGCAAAATAATGGCAAAAGTTCTAAAGTATGTTAAGAATCAAGCAATTATATGCTTATTAGTTTTATTTGTTATTGTTTTGGCAATTACACATCCGAGTTTTGTGTCAGCAACAAATATTAGAAATGTTTTAATTGATGCTTCTATTTATGGAGTAGCAGCAATTGCAATGACAATATCAATTATTACAGGAGCATTTGATCTTTCTTTAGCTTCTAACTTTGCATGGGGACAAATTTTCTTCTGTTATTTGTTAAATATGTGGGGTGGAACATCTGTAGGAATTTTCTTGTCCTTTCTATGCATGGTATTAAGTTGTATGATCGTAGGTGTTTTAAATGGCCTAATCGTAGTAAAAGGAAAAATACCTGCTTTTATAGCTACTATGGGTATGAACTATATTGTAAAAGGAATTTGCCTTGTTGTTTATGGCGGAGACATGATTGCAACAAACAATTCTTTTGTAGCTAGCTTTGGAAAAGGTGTATTCCTTGGATTATCTTATTTAACATGGATTTTTATAGCGATTACAGTGATAGCATATATAGTGATGCGTTATACCCAGTTTGGTAGAAATTTATATGCTACTGGCGGAAATCAAGTAGCAGCAAAAATCTCAGGAGTAAAAGTCGATTTCCATAGATTTATCGTCTTTGTAATTTTAGGATGTTCAGCGGGAATCGCAGCAGCTATGTATGTATGTTTAATTCGTGCGGGTTCAATCATGTATGGAACAGATTTGGCCTTAACTTGTGTAGCTGCAACGGTTGTTGGTGGAACGCCTCTCACAGGGGGTAAAGGTGGTGTTCATCGTACCGTAGTAGGAATTTTACTATTATACGTACTATATAAAGGATTGGGATTCTTGGGCTTTGCTGGATATGTAAATAACATGGTAAAAGGAATCGTATTACTTTTAATTGTATCATTTGATGCATATTTAACTCAGAGTGGAACTAAAAAAGCTTAAAAATGGAGGTCCGGAAGAATGAAAATTGTAATCGGCTCCTTACAATGTGAAGGGAACAGCTTAACTCCTGTCCACACCAAATTTGAAGATTTTGATTATGCTACGGGCCCTGAGATGTATGAAAAAATAGATGTGGTCGATTTTCTGAAAGAAAGAAATTGCGACATCATCCCAACGATTTATGCACATGCACTTCCAGGTGGAGCAGTGGTTAAAGATGACTATTTACGTTTAGTGAACGAACTGGTAGATGCTATTCCAGAGAAAGAGATAGATGGGATTTGGCTGTATTTACATGGAGCCATGTATGTAGAGGAAATCGGTTCTGGAGAAGAATATTTATTAAAAAAGATTAGAGATAAAGTAGGGATGAATATCCCAATCTCTTTGGCAATGGATATGCATGCGGATAATAGCGATGAGTTAGTAAGACTAGCTAATTGTATTACTGGGTTTAGAACAATTCCGCACTGTGATCATAAAGAAACACAGCTTAGGGCTATGCAAGCATTATTGACCTGTATTGAAAAGAAATTGCTTCCACAACCACAAATAGCTAGAGCAAATGTTGTGATATGTGGTGATGCGGTACAAACAGCTTTGGAACCATTAAAAAGTATTATGAATGTAGCTAAAGAAATGGAAGAATCTATTCCCGGTATGCTTAGTGTTCAAGTGTTTAATGGACAACCATGGATCGATGAACCATATATGGGACCTAATTTTGTAGTTACACATGAATTTAATAAAGAACTTGCCACTACATGTACAGAAAAGCTTGCAAAAATGTTTTATGATGCACGTTACGATTTTAAATTTTTGATAGAAGCTGTATCTCCAGAGGAAGCAGTTGAACTTACAATGAAAGAAAAAGAATTACAGGTATTTATTTCAGATTCAGGTGATAATACGACAGCAGGTGCTGCTGGAGATAATGCATACATGCTAAAACTACTCCAGAAAAAAAATGTAAAGGATGTATTATTAGCAGGAATAGTTGATGAAAAAGCATGTGATTTGTGCTACAAGGCAGAAATTGGAGAAGTATTAACGTTAAAAGTAGGTGGAAGCCTTGATCCCAATAGTGAAAGTACAATGATACAAGGTGAGTTAATACATAAAGGAGATATTTTATCCTATACAAGAGGTAACGCAGGACCATCAGCAACATTGAAGTGTGATAACATTACGGTTGTTATTACCAAGAATAGGGCTAGTTTATGTCGCCCAGATATATTTGAATCAATTAATTTAGACTATAAAAAATTTAAAATTGTTGTAGTTAAACTGGGATATTTATTTCCAGAGTTAGCTGAACTTAATCCTAGATCAATTCTAGCTTTTACACCAGGAAGTTCTACAGAACGACTTGAAGATATGAACCTTAAAAATATCCGGAGACCAATGTATCCTCTGGATGATAATTTTATTTAAACAAGAAAAGGAGAAAAAATTATGGCTTATTACAATCTGGATGAAACAAAGAAAAGAATTGCAGCAGTTCGCAATATTTTAAAGGAAAAGCATTTAGATGCAGCTTTAATCTATTTTGATGAACTTAACGTTGCAAATGGGTGGTATTTAACTGGTTGGTGTGGTCAGTTTGAAAAAGGAGCAGTATTAGTTCCTGTTGAAGGAGAACCTATTTTATTAGGAGGACCTGAATCAGAACCATTTGCAATAATGAATTCGGCGATTACAAAAGTAAGATGTTTTCCAGTATTTATGGTACCAGATGAAGAGTATCCAAATGCTACAATTTTAAACTTTAAACAATTAAATGAGGAATTAAAAGCAGAAGGTACAGATTTAAAGAAGATTGGTTTCGTAGGAACAGCTACCATTCCTCATCAGGTATTCATTGATTTTGTGAATGGATTTGATGGAGTTAATATGGTTGACATAACAGACGAATATGAAAAGTTAAGAGCTTATAAATCTATTTGGGAAATTGAACAGATTCAGCTTGCAACAAATCTATGTGATTTAGCTTACGATAGAATGTTAGATGCCATTCATCCAGGAGCATATGAATTTGAAGTTGCAGCAGCTGGGGAAGCTATTTGTCGTGCTAAGGGAGCAACAAGTTTTGCATATTCAACCATTGTAGGTTCTGGAGAACGTGCAAAAGCAGTAGTTCCAACTGCAACCAATAAACCTATGCAGGATGGGGAATTGGTTATGATTGGTATTGCCCCAAGATACAATGGCTATGCAGGTACTTTTGGAGATACAATTCCTGTTAATGGTGTTTATACACAGATACAGAAAGACTTATTAAACCACATGCGAGAAACACTCCGTTTAACACATGATATGTTAAAACCAGGAATGACAGGTCGCGAAATTGACGAGCCAGGACGATTATATTATGAAAAACACGGATTAAGTGACTATATTGTATGTCCATTTGCACATTCGATTGGGTTAATGGAAGCTGAATCTCCATTCTTTGGGCCTAACGGTGATTTTGTCTTAGTACCAGGAATGACGGTTATGGTTGACGTAAGTTTCTTTGGACATCCAGATCTTTACGGAGGACGCATTGAAACAGGATTTGTCATTACAGAAAATGGATGTAGACCATTATCACAGAAAATGTACGATTACTTTTTGAAAGATTTATAAGAAAGGAGGAAATGGTAGTGGAAGAAAAAAGACTAGGGTATAGACATTATATGTTTATTGATGGCGATTTACCTGGAAACGGAGATGATCCAAAACTTCCTGGACATGAGGCGATGATGATTACAAATGCCAATAAAGAAGATGCACATATCTTAGTGACACTTTACTTTGAAGATAAGAAACCAGTAAGAGATTTACATTTAACAGTACCAGCTGAAAGAGTAATTTGTATTCGAATGGACTTACCAATTTGTGATGAAAAATATCAAATTCCATTTGGTCAGTATTCAGTTGAATTAAATGCAGATATTTCAGTTTGTGCATCTTTTGGTCGATTAGACCGTAGATATAATTTGGGTTATTATTCAACTGGCTATTGTGCTGTTTAATTGGCAAGGAGAAAATATTTAAAATGAAACGTTTTATATTTCATTCAGAATTAAGACCTGAAAAAATTGAAGATTATATAGAACTGCATGCAAAGCCATGGCCCGAATTAATAGAACTGATAACAAGATGTAATATACATAATTATTCGATATCTATTAAGGGAAATGAATTGTATACGTATTATGAGTATACAGGAAATAACTATGAAGAAGATATGAGTCTTATGGATGAAAGTCCGATTATGCAAGAATGGTGGAAGCATTCAAAACCATGTTTTTTACATCATGATAAGGAACATTATTATGATGATTTAAATGAGATTTTCTATTGCCCATAGAAAGAAGCAAAAATACGTTGTATTGTTTGAGAAACGCTTATCAAAAAAACAAAAGGAGAATAAAGTATGAAGAAGAGACTTTTTAGTATTATGATGGTAGTTTTATTAACAGTAAGTCTTATGGCATGTGGAGGAACAGAAAATAATGTGAGCACACCAGTAGCTGAAGACACAAAAACTCCGGTGGAAAATGACAAAGAAGACGCAGAAGACAAAGAAGACGCAGAAGACAAAGAAGACAAAGAAGGCGGTTATAAACTTTTACTCTCAAATGCATATTATACTGCAGCATATTGTGCAGCATATAACCCAGCAGCAATTGCTAAAGCAAAAGAACTGGGCTGTACACTAGAAATTCTTGATGGTAATGGTAACCAGCAGACTCAGCTTGAACATGCTAACCTTGCAATAGCAGAAAAGTATGATGGATTCCTATACTTCCCAGCGGACGTAGATGGAGCACTTCCAGTAATAGAAACTCTTAATGAAAGCAAAATTCCATGGGTAGGTGTGAATGCTTATACTGGAGACAAGATTGACGAAGTAGGTATGACATATTATGTAGGACCAGATGCAGCTTCTCATGGTGAAACAATTTCTAATACAATTTTGGAACTTTTCCCTAAAGGATGTTCTTATGTAACTATTGCTGGAACAGCAGGTCATATGCAGACTGTAGAAATTGACAAAGCTGTAGACACAATGTTAGATAAATCTAAATATGTTAGTATAGATTATCAGAATGCGGATTTTGCTGCTGAAACAGCAATGAGTAAAATGTCTGATATGCTTACAGCTTATGGTGTAGCTTCTAAGGGTGGAAAAATTGAATGTATTCTTGTAGAAGACGGCGGAATGACGACAGGTGTTATTTCAGCTCTTGAAGCAGCTGGATATAAGCCAGGTGATGTAGCAATTGTTGCTTGTGGATCAAACAAGATTCTTTATGATGCAATGGCTGATGGATGGCTTAGTGCAACTTCTACACAGGATCCAGCAACAGAAGCTGCGCTGGCAGTACAAACACTTTATGATGCAATTCAGGGTAAAGCGAAAAAAGGATGGACTAAATTACCTACACCAGTTGCATATCCAGATACAAAAGATAATTTTAACTGGTTCTAAATTATGAAATAGAATGCTTCCCTTAATATGATTTGTATCATGTGGTGGTTACAAATAATGTGGCCACCACATTGTTGTTAGGATTTAAACCCGTTGATTGATTCCATGATTGGATTGTCTATTAGAGTTCCAACTCGTGACATGGAATAGACATGGAATATATTACGTTATAATCTTTATGATTTAGTAGCACAATAGAAGAGAGTTTATTTAATGATGATAAATCAGATATAGATCGTATGATAGATTACAATACACCAACCACCAATATTTGGTGATTGGCTTTTTATTGCTCAATTGTAACGAGAGAGGAAGTATATATTAACAGAGAGAACATAATCACTACAGAAAGTTCATGTCAGAGTTGAACGGAATGGAATCGAAATACTTGCACTGGAAGGAAAGGACATACCGGTAGTAGCAGGAAAGGTAATCATCCCCTCTTGTTAGTAAAAAAACTCCAAAAGCTGTGGCAACCAGTAAGACGAAGTGAATAAACTGTGAGAGGCAAACATATTTCATGCGTATATGGGAAGATAGCTCAAAAGGTAAACGTCTTATCAATGATGAGATACTTATTTAAACATTAGAAAAGACAGCTTAAGCTGCCTAATCTCTACATAATATTTCAAGGGTTACTACATAAAACCTTCAATAATGAAATTGTTTTAAAACCTCTTTATAATAACGAAACCCCTACGACGTCTACGTCTATTCTTATGTCTCCTATCAAATCTATTACATCCTCGGCTCATAAGGATCACACTCCATATTTATATGGTCATATGATTATTATATGCGGAATATAGTATATAGTGTATGTTTAAGAGAAATAAGAGTAGTTGATATTGGTTAACTGAGAATCATGGTATATTGTGGAGAACTAGATAGAATTAAAAATGAATCTATGATAATCCAAATGTGCAGCTGTACCAACTATCTGAAATTTTAAGAAATAAGTTATTTATTGCCAGTAAGCAATGAGAATGGCATGTTAATCGAAGTGCGGAAATTGGAATATAGAGTATATATAACGATAAAAAGAAACAAATAAAAAATCGAAATTGGTAAAATGATATAAAATAAGAAAGAAATTAATAAAATAAAGTAAAAATATTGACAAATTTGACTATAACTACTACACTAATCTCAGTTCATACTAATTAAGTGTTAATTAAGTTTTTAGATAAAAGTTAATGGTAAGTTGAAATATTGAGTAAAACTATGTACATAGAATTGATTATGGAACGGATTCAGCTAGAGCAGATCGCAAAACATGTATAGATGCCGCATTTATTATTAATAATTTTATAAAACGTGGTGGTGAAATTGGATTTATTATAAACATTAAGAAAACAATGAAGAATTTGGTTCATAGTCATAATCCTACATTGAAAAAATTAGTGTAAAGCATTAATTTTAAGAGGTTTATACTATATAAACTTCTATAAAAAAGTAAGAAGAAAGGAAGAAAGAAAATGTATAAAATTAAAGTACAAAAACTAACAACTGAAGCTTTTGCTCCGTTTGGTAATTTCACCAATATCCTTGAACCAAAGGGGAATTGTCTTGGAACATTTTATAATGACCAAGTAATTTTCCCGGTTTCCGGAAATATGCCAATGGCATTTTCACCGCTGATTATATCGAAGGAAACGCCAATGATTGTGGATAAAGCGGAATATCACAATACTACAGGAGAATGTATGATCTGTATAGATGATGATATTGTATATCATGTAGCACCACCAACGAAAGATCCTGTTCCAGAATTAACTCAGGCATTTTTAATTCCTAAGGGAACATTAGTACATATTAATACTGGTGTATGGCATTTAGGACCATATCCGGTAAATAAAGAAAAAGCACATGTATTGATAGTACTTCCAGAAAGAATTTATAAAAATGACTGTGTTGTAGTAGATTACGATGATCAAAACAAAGTTGAAATTGAGTTTTAATTAATATCATTACAAACGCAAAGGACAAAAGAATGCAAAATATTAAAGATTTTTTTCATTAGGTTATTGAATAAGATCGAAGAATGTATTTATGTAGCTATTTGTTCAAACCTGCTATTTAGAATGTTTTTCATATTTACCCTTTGCTTCTCTCTTTGATATATAGATATATTGTTGTTTCATGAATATAGCGATATGATATAAATTAACATAAATTACTATTAAATGGGTTAATAGTTTCCTTTCTTATTCCGATAAACAACTTAGGTGATTACATGTAAGTGGCTTTGGTTCATATCGAAAACAGGGAGGTTGATTTAATGTCATTATCAATAGGAAGCATAAATGGAAGTAGCGATTCTGGTGCAGCAGCATACTATATTGGAAATGGAATAAATGATACATATAGTAAAGAGATACAGAGTCAGATTATGAACAAACAAAAGGAACTACAGGAGTTATCTTCGAAAGAAGATTTGTCTTTAGAAGATAAAATGAAAAAACGTCAAGCAATTCAGAAGGAGATTTCTGACTTAAATATTGAGCTTCGTCAACATCAAATTGAACAACGAAAGGAAGAACAACAGAAAAATGGTTCTTCAATGGATGATATGCTTAGTGACACACAACAGAACAATGTATCAGAATCCAAAAGTCAGTTTGCTGGCCTTTCAAAGACAAGTATGAAGGCGATGATATCTGCAGATTCTTCCATAAAAAAGGCAAAGGTTCAAGGAGATGTGGCAACTGATGTGAATGGACGTGTTGGAGTTCTTGAGGCAGAGATAAAACTAGATACTATGCGAGGCGTGGAAACCGAGAAAAAAGAAGAAGAGTTGGCTAACACTCAAGAAAAGGCTCAGTCAGTAGTAAACTCACAGATTTCTACACTCTCGGATGCAAATGAAAAAATGCAAGAGGCAGCCAAGGAAGAACGACAATCTCGTAGTAGAGATAACGATAAAAATAATGATGAAGAACAAGAAAAAGATGCAACTAAATCTGGCAACAGGCAAGTAGGATATACTCCTATTGATATACGTCTTTAAGAATAAGCGAAATGAAGTACTAAAAAGCTCCTTTCTGTAGCATTTGAGAGAGAACAAAGGTTTATTAGTACCATCTTCCGAATTATAGTTAATGAGTAAATAGTCTTTAGATTAACAGTCTAAAGGCTATTTTGTAAATAATTCGATGGTATAATTAGATCATAAAGTAGGAATAGTAGGGGGTAAGATGGTAATAATGAAAGAAATTAAAGAGAGAAGAAGTATTAGAAAATATAAGAATCAACCAATCGACGATGAAGATATTTATCATATCATTGAAGCAGCAAGATTAGCGCCATCAGGAAGTAATACACAACCTTGGAAGTTTATGATAGTTAAAGATGAAGCAATAAAAAAGAGTATAGTATATGTTGACCATAAACAAGAATGGATGCTATCGGCTCCTTTATTCATTGTATGCTTGGCTGATATGACGAGTAGAGTAGATCTTATACAAGAAGACTGTGTTGTAAATGAAAGCAGTGCTGACGAGAATCTTAAGCTTGTCATTAGAGATACAGCGATTGCCATTTCTTATATGTTATTAGAGGCTCAGCACAGGGGTCTTGGAACGTGCTGGACTGGATGGTATGAACAACAGCAAATGCGTGATGCAATAGGTATTCCAGATTACTTTTATGTGAGTGGCATTATTACTGTTGGTTATGCAGATGAGTCACCCGTGCAGCGGCCTAGGAAAAAAGTAGAAGATATATTGGTAAATTGTACATTATAGAAAGATGTTTTAATTAATGAAAATCCTTTAGAACAGTGGTCTAAAGGATTTTTCTTTGGTATGGACATAATCTAGTATAGGTGTAGAAGTGAGAATGAACCGACAATTACAGTTGATATAATAAAATTATTACGGTAAAGTGAAGTTTACAAATGAGGACACAAAAAGCGAGGAATAAATTTATATTCCATAGTATGATTTGTCAGGAGGTAAAGAAATGGAGTGGTTGATAAAATTAAGTTGTGCACTTGAATATATAGAAAACAACTTAGATAATGAGATTTCCTGTGAGGAAGCAGCAAAAATAGCGTGTTGTTCTCCTTACTATTTTCAGCGGATGTTTACTTATGTAGTTGGTATCTCTCTTTCTGAATATATTCGTTGCCGAAGAATGACACAAGCTGCTTTTGATCTACAATCAACAGATACATTGGTGTTGGACGTTGCACTAAAATACGGATACAGTTCCCCAACAGCTTTTAATCGTGCATTTCAAAGCGTTCACGGAATTTCTCCCGCTAGCGCAAAATGTAAAGGAAGTATACTTCATGCTTATCCCCCAAAAAAATTTCAAATAAAAGTTACTGGAGGTGAAGTTATGCCATATCGAGTGGAAGATAAAGAACCTATGAGGATTGTAGGTATCCGCATTCCTCTGATTGAGGACATGGAAGAAAATCAGAAAATAGTTCCACCTTTTTGGAGCCGAACATTGCAAGATGGGAAATTTACAGAAATCTGCAAATTATCAAACCAAATCCCTGGTTTTGTACTTGGAGTAACTGCTTACCAAAATCCTGATGAAATTTATTATTATATTGGAGTAGCGACCGATCAGCCTGTTCCCTCGGAAATGGTTGAATATTCAATACCGGCAGCTACATGGGTGATTTTTGAGAGTGATGGACATTTTAAAGAGTCCACTCAAAGTATTTTTAGGCGTTTTATGACGGAATGGCTTCCGTTCTCAGGGTATACCTATGCAGAATTACCGGATATTGAGATCTATCCCATCAGTAAGGACAGATCGAAGGAGGGACATTCCGAAGTGTGGATTTCAATAAAAAAGGAACAGGAGATTTGAAAGATGTAAGATAAAATTGAAATCAGAGATATTGAACCGGTATGTATTGGAACATAGGCTACTCATCTTAATAGATAACGGAAGATCTATTTCCAATTAAGGAGGACGTAAATGAATGCTATATTCACTGAAAATTTAATTAAAAAATATAAGAATGGTGTTCAGGCATTAGATGGTTTAAGCCTGACTGTAAAGGAAGGGGAGATTATCTCTCTCTTAGGCCAAAATGGTTGTGTAAAAGAAGGCTTGATATAGCACTGAATATGATGTCAAATCCAAAGATTCTGTTTTAGGTGAACCAACAGTTGGTATGGATGTTTTTCTCAGTCTTACTGGCGAATATGGAAAGGAGGCTTGCTAATGAGCATGTTGACTTTACTTCACCGTAACATAAAGTGGCGCTTCAATAATAGGTTTACGATAGTTTTTACGATTTTACAGCCAATACTCTGGCTCATATTATACAGTACAGTTGCTGGACAAACAATGCAAGGAATCGGTATTCAGAATTATACGGCGTTTATCATGCCGGGATTGGTAGTGTTAGTCAGCTTTGGAGCATGCAGTAGTAGTGATATTATAAATTACCTGATGAAGGCAGACGGGAGTTTCTATCGTATATTGATTGCACCAGTAAAGAGAAGTTCTATTGTGTTAGGACAGATGCTAGAGGCCGTATTATGTACCTTTCTTGAAGTTATTATTATTGTTTCTAATGGGGGTAATCTTTGGAGTGAATATTGCCTCTGGTGGACTTGCCATTGCAGTGAATCTGAATCCTTTTCCCCATGTAATCAATGCCTTAAGGGATTTAATATATCAGGGAAACATTGCATCAAAGGATATTCTATCTGTTTAAAAGGTTTTCAAGATCTGTGCATTGGTCGTACCATGACAGAGGAAAGAGAGGCTGTGGCCAAATTACTAGAGCTTTAGAAAGCCCTATTAATTATTTCATGTTAGAATAGTAATTGATTTATATTTATGGTATAATAAGGATATTATAATAGAATTATGGGTGAAAAGGATGCAGATAAATTCAATTTCTTCAAATACCAATATTAATAGTTCCCGTAAAAGCAGTGGTTCTGTAGGCAGTGGCCAAAGTTTTCAATCTTATCTGGGTGAAACAAAAGAGCTGGATTCGATTTTTCAAAAAGCTGCTAAGACCTATGGGGTGGATGTTAAGTTGCTGAAGTCAGTAGCTAGGGTTGAGTCTAATTTCCGTGCAGATGCTGTCAGTCACTGCGGAGCAGTAGGAATTATGCAACTTATGCCGAGAACAGCAAAAGGGCTAGGAGTTAAGGACAGCTATGATCCTGAGCAGAATATAATGGGTGGAGCGAAGCTGATTTCACAGCTTCTTAACAAGTATGATGGGGATGTAGAAATGGCTTTGGCTGGGTATAACGCAGGAACAGGAACGGTTAAAAAATATGGTGGAGTGCCACCTTGGAAGTCAGTACATAAATATATCGGTAAGGTACTTGGCTTTTATAAAGAAAGTGGTTCTCATGCAGTAATCACAAACAAATCGACGGAGCCTACAACTAAGGTGATTGAGCAGCCAAAAGTAGTCACAGATTCGGTAGATGTTAATGAGAATACATCTACACTTTTCAGTGCTTATTATCAAGCCGGGGCGGTTAGTACGGCTGATCAGCTGACAGCTATGTTAGATGCATTAAATATATCCTCGGAAGCGACTCAAGCAGAGTTAGACAGTATTTTCAGTTATGATAAATATTTAAAATTTATCGAGCTCTATTTTAATGAGCAGGAGGAGGATAAAGAGAAGGATACGAAAGAGGATAGGAAAAGTATTATGAAGGATGCAACTCATATGCAGGTATCAGCCTCTGTATCGAATATGTTAAAGCAGGTTTAGAATATCATTTAAAATAATTTCATATTTCTAAAACCTCAGTGTAATACTAAATCATATATGTAGGAACTGAGGAGGTTGCAAAATGTCAGTGCAGGATGTTCAGATGTTGTTTAAATTTATTGGAGGATTGGGACTATTTCTTTATGGTATGAATACTATGGCGGATGGTCTTCAGAAATCTACTGGAAACAAAACAAAAAAGTTGATGGGAGTACTGACAAACAATCGCTTTTTAGCAGTTTTAGTAGGTGCTTTGATTACAGCTCTTATACAAAGTAGCTCAGCCACCACTATTATGGTTGTGGGTTTTGTTAATGCCGGAGTATTAACACTTGTGCAGGCTGTAGGTGTCATTATGGGTGCCAATATTGGAACTACTATTACAGCCTGGATTGTATCCATGAATGAGTGGGGCAGCTTCCTTAAACCTGAGTTTTTTGCCCCTTTACTTGTTGGTATCGGGGCTTTTTTGTTGATGTTTTCCAAAGGAGAAAAGAAAAGAGAGCTTGGCAGTATTTTAATAGGATTTGGTGTGTTATTTATTGGTTTAGCTTTTATGTCAGATGCTATAAAACCTTACCGTTCGTCACCGATATTTGAAAAAGCCTTTGTACTATTTGGAAGGAATCCAATCCTTGCAGTTCTGGTCGGAGCTTTGGTAACAGCAGTTATACAAAGTTCATCGGCTTCCGTTAGCATCCTGCAGACGTTGGCATTGAATGGCGTTGTGAATTGGAATTCTGCGGTATTCATCACATTAGGACAGAATATTGGAACCTGTATTACTGCCCTATTATCCAGTGCAGGTGCTTCTAAAAATGCCAAGAGAGCAGCTGTGATTCATCTATTGTTTAATAGTATTGGAACAGTTATATTTGGAATTATAATGTATGTACTATTTATCATATATAAAGGTTGGGCTGTAGCCAGTATAAGCAGTGTGCAGATATCTATTTTCCATACGATCTTTAATGTAGGAAATACCTTGTTTTTATTTCCTTTTTCCAATCTTTTGGTGAAGCTTGCTTCTCGTATTGTGAAGGAAGGGAAGGAAGAGGTAGCACTTAAGGAGATGAGCCTAGCCGAGGATACCAGAAAACGACTGAATCAAAGATTATTAGAGACACCATCCTTTGCAATAGAGCTTGTTAGTGGAGAAATAGTGACAATGGGAGATATTACCTTAGATAATTCAAAACTTGCAGTAAAGGCTTTACTGGAGAATAATCAGGATTATACACAGGAAGTTTTTAAACGGGAGAAGGAAATCAATGCTCTTCAGAAGGTTTTGACACAGTATTTGGTTCAAGTTCATAATAGCTCTCTTAGTAAGCTACAATATCTAAAAATCAAGAATCTCTTTTACACAATCAATGATATTGAAAGGATAGGAGATCATGCAGAGAACCTGGTAGAGTTGGCAGAAGAAAAGATTAGAGATAATCTTGAATTCTCTAAGGAAGCAATAGACAATCTTACAATCATGGTAGAAAACGTGATAAATGCTGTAGAACATTCTTTAGAAGCTAGAAAGAAGATGGACCTCAAAATTGCTGAGAGTGTAAATCAGTATGAAGAAATAGTGGATGCTATGGAGGTTAGGCTAAGGGAGGAGCATATCGTTCGTTTGTCTCAAAATAAGTGTAGTGCAGAAAGCGGTGTAGTGTATGTGGATGTCCTAACTAATTTGGAGCGTATTGCCGACCATGCACACAATATAGCTGGCTATGTTTTGGAAGAAGTTAAAAAATAGAAATCAGCACCACCAGCTTAGCTGGTGATGCTGATTGTACAGGCATAAAAAGAGGCTGTCGCTTAGCTGATTTTCACCAGCTAAGCGACAGCTTTTATCAATTAGTCATATTCGCATTAAATCTTCCCACTCTTGTCTTGTAATTCTATATACATAGGAAATCGTATTCTTATCATTAGTATAGTCCTTTATTTTTGTCATTCCTATAGCAATTGCTGTAGAGTAAGATCCTACATAGGTATGTTTCATATAAGAATATAAGCTATCATAATTCGTATTGTGAAAGGCCCAATCACGAGCTACTCTGGCTGCATTTCGCCATCAATACTTTGTAGTGTAATTCCACAATCTCGTATAAAGTTTCAAAATCATCTGTACTACATTCTCTTAACAGTAATCTTTCTGTTTCTATCACTTCGTAAACTCCTATTATATAAATGTGTTCAGATAATCTGCCTGATAAAGAGATATGGGTTATCAACTACTGAATATCTAAATTCTTCTTTGCTAATCTTCGGATTGTATGCTCCTTAATTAGGGTATAACCGACGGATACTAATGGAATGAAGGTTACCATACCTACAATACCAAGAAGTCGCCCACCCACGGTTACCGCTACTATGACCCAGATTGGAGGAAGTCCAACTGCGTTTCCAACTATCTTTGGGTAGATAAAGGAGGAATCTAGCTGTTGAATTACCATAAATAGAAGTAAAAATAGTAGTGCTTGCCAAGGATTGCTCATGAGAATCAAAAAGGCACTGGTATAACTGGAAATGTAAGAACCCAGTATAGGGATCAATGACATAAAGGCAATAAATACACTGATTAATAGTGAGTATGGGAAGCGAAGCAGACTCAGTAATACATAGAATACTACAAACTGAATGAGTGCTTCAATACATTGTCCAGATATAAATCGAGAGAAGGTATCATAGGTTAACGAAGCAATTCTATGTATCCTTTTGGCCCATTTCATGTTCACATAAGCATACAATAACTGGCGGGCTCCTTTTGCAAGCTGTTCTTTCCTTGCCAGAAGATACAGGGCAAACATAATGCTAATCATGAGGTTCATAATGCCATTAATAAAACTACTAATCACTGAAAATGTTGAGGTAAAAAGGGTATTACAGATGCTTTGAATAGAGTTAGAGGCTGTGGCACCAATAGATGTCCAGTCTACGTTCATATTGCCGATAAAACTCTCAATCTGAGGGTTGCTTTTGGAAAAGTCATTCACCCATTTACCTAGCTTGTCTACAACAGAGGTAATACTATTTAAAAATAGGCTCAGTTTATCTACAAATTCAGGAATTATCAAAAAACAAACGACTCCGATAATACTAATTAAAAAAACGAGGGATAAAACCATGCTGACAGGTCGATGGCATTGCTTTAGAATATAATTAGTCCCCCATTTGCGTAAGAGCTTTGTCTCTATAAAACTCATAGGAAGATTGACAATAAAAGCGATACAACCACCAATGATAAATGGCATAATGAGTTTAATGGTATATTGGATAGAAGTAAGAACCACATCAAGACGTTGAACGCTTACAAATAACAGCACAGTAAAGGTTATTAGGAATAGAATTTTTTTCATATTAGCACGGTTTAGATTCATCTTTATAGCCTACCCTCCACTATTATTTATCTTTTTACTAATTATAACAAGGCTAAGTTAAATAAACAACTACTGAAACAATAGGCATTATTGCTTTTTTTTATTGGAAAGGATATACTAATTGCGGAAACATAGATAGAGATGTATAGATGGGAGAACCTATGGTAAGAGAAATACTGGATGAAATATACGCAAAGAACAATGTGAGACAAAATCTAAGTCTACTTCGACAGAGTATAAAAAACGAACAGGAAAAGTATGCCCTAAAGTATCAGTTGACTGGTAAAGAAGAAAGTATGATTGCTTTATTGGAAGATGAGGATGCCAAGACAAGAAAAAATGTGGCATTGTTAATGGGAGACTTAGGACAAACAGTGTATTTAGAGCCTTTAATGAAAGCATATCAGTCAGAAACACAGTTATTTGTCCGGAACTCTTACTTAACAGCTATTGGGCAAATGGATTACCGAAAATTTGTTGAAGAGTTCAAAAATCAATTAAACCTCCTAAATCAAATAGAGCTTACAGAAGAGAATAAAAAACATATTACAACAGAGAAAAAGACGTTGCAGGACCTGATTCTTACAATGGAGGGAGTCAAAAAGCATTCATTTACCAGGTTAAAGAATGCAGAACAGATGGTTTTACTGACCAATCGAAATCATGTAGATACAGTATTAAAGCAACTGGACGGGATACCCGTAAAAGCATTTAATGCAGGTGTTATTGTTAAGACCAGGGATTTAAAGCCATTATTAGAGCTTAGAACCTATAAAGAGCTGTTGTTTATGATACAGGGGCTAGAGACCTGTGTTATGGATATTAGGGGAATTGCTGAAAAGGTGACCAGATCTAGTTTGCTTTCCTTCCTATTAGAAACCCACAAAGGTAGCGCACCGTTTTATTTTCGAATCGAAATCAAGTCTAAAATGGAGTTAAGCAAGCGAAGCAACTTTGCTAAAAAACTTGCAGCTGAGATTGAGCAGCAATCAAAGGGGCAGTTATTAAACACCACCTCTTATTATGAAATAGAACTTCGTTTTATTGAAAATAAGGAGGGGAATTTTAATGTTTTAGTCAAGCTATTTACCATAATGGATAGACGGTTTGACTATCGGATAGAAACTTTGCCTACTAGTATTAAACCGGTCAACGCTGCCCTTATTATGGAACTGGCAAGACCATATATGAAAGAAGAAGCCCAGATTTTAGATCCATTTTGTGGAACTGGCACCATGCTAATTGAAAGACATAAGGCAGTGAAAGCAAATACCACTTATGGAATAGATTATTTTGGAGAAGCTATTGAAAAGGCTAAGAGTAATACAGCAGCAGCCCATCAGTTAATTCACTATATTCAGAGAGATTTCTTTGATTTTACCCATGAATATCTGTTTGACGAGATTATTACGCAGATGCCTTGGGCGATAGGAAGGGTAACGGAGAGTGAAATTAGTGAATTATACAGACATTTTTTTGAAAAGGCCAAGATGCATTTGAAGGAAGATGGAATTATCATTATGTATTCTCATAACAAAAGTTGTGTAGAAAGCTTTTCAAGACTTGCAGGTTGGAAGATACTGAAAAGATTCGAGTTCTCTGCAAAAGAAGGAACATATGTGTATGTTATGTCATTAAAATAGCGATAGTAGACATAGAAATTTATGAAAATTCTATGTCTGCACTTCCTAAATGACATCAAATATTATAGAATGAAAATTGTGATATGTGAAAATGAGTAGAAAGGAAGACTTAAGATGATAACAGAATCTCCAATCGAAGAATTGGAAGAAAAAATCAACAAAGAGAGACGAAAGATAGAAAAAAGGTTGCTTCCTTGGCAACTGGGAATTCTTAAGAGATTATCAGCAGAATACATAGCGATGGTATCGAGTCTTATACTGAGCATTGGGCTATATATTTTGTTTTTGGTTTTAGGAGATGAACACTTAAAGGGAAATGTCGTATTTTTGGTCTTATTTCTATTTTTTGAAGCTATTCAAATAGGATATATATATAATCTAATACACACACATCCGGCCAAGTTAATCTTAACCGGGGTATGTATCATTAGTCTTTTAGTGTTAAACTTTTTTGCGATACACCAGTTATCTCAGGAAGAGAATCCGGATTACACCATTTCATCCATATTGTTTGTTTTGACTTTTGCGTCGGCGCTGGTTGGATTATTACGCTTTGAATCTGAAAGAAGAGCGATTAAGGTGCTTTCCATTATCAAATCTGTATTATTAGGAGTTCTTGTTATATTCGTTACTTTCTTTATGATAGAAGAGTGTTGTGGTACGGGCGTATTTTCTATTAATGGAGAGTACTGGGACTTTAATCTGTTGATCATAGCATTAATTGCTGGATTTGTGTATTTGTTATGTTTTCGAATTCGCATCTCCCTTACAGTTCTTTTAGTCTTTGCTCTAGTGGTAGGTTTGGCCAATGGATATGTTATTTTATTCAGAGGCTCACCAATTTTGCCAGCTGATTTATCTTTGATGAAGACAGCCATGCAGGTAAGTGGAGGCTATGACTATACTCCAACGGCTGAAATGTGTATAGGAATCAGTTATTTCTTTATTGCGATTATGATGGTCTGGGCCATAAAGGAACCAGTTATGAGCCATAAAAAGAGACTGATTGGGAGAGGCATCTTTGTCGTTCCATACACTGTTATAGCTATTATTGTAATGCTAAGCTTTAAATCAGAGGTCAATGCCAATCTTTATATGTTAAATCTTTGGCAGCCTGTCAGTACCTATCAGAGATATGGTACTACCTATGGATTTGGAATGAATTTTATAGCAATGCAGGTTCAAAAACCTGTGGGATACTCCCAGGATAAGGTGGAATCTATCTTAAAGGATTATACTTCAGATGAAAATACTACGGAGAAGAAGCCTAATGTGATTGTTGTATTATGTGAGGGATTTTCAGACCTAAGTGTTATTGGAGATTTTAAAACAAATGAGGATTATCTCCCTTATTATAGAAGTCTTAGTGAAAACGTCATAAAAGGCTATGCCTACAGCTCTGTATTAGGGGGAACCACTGCTGACAGTGAATATGAGCTCCTCACCGGGAATGCAATTACCTATTTACCTGCGGGTACAGTACCTTATCAGCAATATATTAATAAAGAAACCTTAAATTTTACGAGGACATTAAAGGTTCAAGGGTATTCAGCTACAGCGTTACATCCTTATAACAGAAACACCTATCGAAGAGAGATTGTTTATCCACTTCTTGGGTTTGATGAATATCAGGATAAGAATTTTTTTGATCGACCAAATATTTTACGATACTATATAGATGATGCTACTGATTTCAATAAGATTATAGATATATATGAAAACAGGGACACCAGCAAACCATTTTATCTATATAATGTAACCATGCAAAATCACAGCCCATATGATTTAGGTAAGATGAATTACAACATAGATGTATTAGATGGAAATTATCCGCAGGCTGATGAGTATTTAAGCTGTATTAGTGCTACAGATTCAGCAATGCATATTTTAGTAGATTATTTTAGTAAGGTTAAGGAACCTACTTATATTCTATTTGTAGGAGATCACCAGCCAAACCTTTATGATGGATTTTTTGAATATCTTTTGGGAGCGGAGCAATCTCAGTGGACACTAGAACAGCTTCAAAAACGTTATACAGTACCTTTCTTTATTTGGAGTAATCAAGACATTGAGGAAAAGCAGGTAGATGCCATAAGTTTGAATTATTTAAGCTCCTATTTTCTGAAGGAGATAGGAATGCCACTTACTGCATATAACAAGTATCTATTAGATCTTTATGAAAGATATCCAGTAGTCAATATCAATGGATACATGGACAAGAATAAGGTATGGCATGATACGGTTGAATTGAAACAAAATGAGGAACTGAATCACTATAACATGCTTGTGTATAACAGTGTTGTAAACAACAACGAGGGTGTTGAGAGAGCATATCAGTTAAAATAAAGAAAAGTGTATTCGTTAGAGTTAGCCTATAAAGTGAAGGGCTGGATGACGAATACATTTTTTTCTAGAAAAATGTAAGTTGATATTTATTGGGAAAACGACTATAATAAAGGGCGCTTTGTTAAAACAGCTTACAGTGAGCAGGCGTGAAAGGAACATAATAATGATTCAAACTATTAAACATATAAAAAGTTACTACTTAGCAGTAGTAACTACTGTTCTTATATCCTGTACGATATGTATAAAAAGAATATTCCCCTTTGAAATTGTAAGTATTTATTGGTTACTTGGGCTATTCACGTATATATACAGCGGGATTGTATATGTAAGAGCTTATGAGAAGATAAAAAGTATTATTGTCAGAAAATATAAAGTGCTTGGATTTTTGCTTCTGAATAGCCTATATGAGGCTTTAGGGATATATTTAATCTATAGAAACCTTCCTTACTATCGATTAAAAGGATGGATACTATATTTGGTTTTTGTTATATTGACATTTATGTTTCAACTTGGAAGAGAAAAAGATTGGTTTATTAAAGATAAAAGAAAAATTCGACTGTATGCTGGTCTTGGGGCTGTTATGGTATTCTTAAATGATGCTATGTTTTATTGGCCAGCCAACAATAATCGTCCAAACCGTCTATTTGGATATGGATTTCTGTTGGCAGTAGGCATTGTAACTTTCCTTAACCTATTACAGTATACAAAATGGGAGGAATATAAAAAAAGACGCCCAACAAAAAGTAACTGGATTATGTATTTTATTGGGTTACTTCTGACCTATGCTACCTTCGAAACTTTGAGTGGTAATAATATCTTATTAATTCTGCCATGGCACTGGTTTATGAATATCATCTGGTTCTTTATCATAGCAGGACTAGTTTATATAATTGGTAGAAGAAAAAAGGTCAGCCTTATCGTTACGCTTGTGTTGTTTTCCATATTAGGACTGGCTAATGGTTATGTGGTTTTGTTTAGAGGATGCCCAATTCTTCCGGCTGATCTTTACCTAATTAGTACAGCGAAAGAGGTTTCACAAAATTATAGCTATCTATTTACTTATTATATGTATATGGGTTCTGCATTCTTTCTAGTTACCTTAAGCTTTATTCTTCGAATTAAAGATAGTAAGCCGGAAAAGAAGGAGTACAGAAGATTTGCTATCATCTATGTACTTGTAGTTATTCTGGCAGTTCCAACCTTCTATGGTAATGCGCAATTGCTACGAGGTAATATTGATTTATGGAGACCTGTGAAGACATATCGCAAATATGGTTCGTTAAATGGATTTGGTGTAAACTTGTTAGCAATGCAGGTGAATAAACCGGAGGGATACGATGTCAATACAGTGGGTGATGTGTTAAAGGGCTATGAAAGTGATGAGGTTAGCACTGGGAAAAAACCCAATATCATAACTGTTATGTGCGAGGCATTTTCTGATTTATCTGTAGTCGGTGATTATAAGACCAATGAAGAGGTTATGCCATACTTTAATTCTTTAAAGGATAATATTATTAAGGGATATGCCTATAGCTCTGTATTGGGAGGAACCACTGCAAACTCTGAATATGAGTTTCAGACAGGGAATGCTACCACATTTCTTCCAACAGGTACTGTGCCATATCAGCAGTATATCCAGGGGGAAAGCTATTCTTTTACAAGAATTCTTAAGAGTCTTGACTACTCTGCGACAGCGCTTCATGCTTATCGTAGAAATACCTATCGCAGAGAATTAGTGTATCCAATGCTTGGTTTTGATCAGTACTATGCGAAGGAAGTGTTTGAAAATCCAACCTACCTCAGAACCTACATCGATGATCAAAGTGATTTTAATAAGTTAATTGAGTTGTATGAAAAAAGAGATACTTCCCAACCTTTTTATATGTTTAATGTCACTATGCAGAATCATAGTTCTTATGATACTTACAAAATGGATTATAACATAAAGCTGACGGATGTGTCTGGGTATGATGATGCAGAGGAGTATTTGTCTTGTGTCAATCATACGGATACGGCATTAAAGACATTAATTGATTATTTTAGCAAAGTGGACGAGCCAACCTATATTATCTTCTTTGGTGACCATCAGCCGAACTTGGATTCAGGTTTCTTTACGCATCTTTTGGGAGATGACATTGGGGATCTTAATAGTAAGGATTTACAGAAACGTTATGTTGTACCCTTCTTTATCTGGAGCAACAAGAAGATGCAAAGTAAGACAGTAGATAAGATTAGTTTAAATTATCTATCCTCCTACTTCCTTCAAGAAGCAGGACTTCCAATGACAGCCTATAATAAGTACCTGATGGATCTTTATAAGAAGTATCCTGTAGTAAATGTAAATGGATACATTGACAAGGATGGCAACTATTATGATGCCAATGCTATGAAGGAAAATCCTGATTTGGTGGATTACAATAAGCTTGTTTATAATGCAATAATTGATAAATATCAAGGCCTTGACTGGGCTTATCAGTTAAAGGGTGGGGAAATTGCCTTAAAGAAATAATGACAGCAGTGACCAGAAAGTAATAAGAGATAAAAGAGTAGTCGAATGGTATCTACGGTGATGTGAGAAGGAGGGGATTTCATAAATCCCCTCCTTCTTGATTAGCACTAATCACATAGAAATTGTTCGTATTCACGGAATTCAGGCAAGTAAACGTTTAGTTCCTTTATGTAGTCTGTTGTATAAGCTTCATAGTCATAAGCTAGATTATCGATTTCTATATGTTCGGAAAAGGTATTGCTCTCTGCAAATTTATAATGCTGTAGAGGAATTCTATATTTGTTAATAGGTTTTATTGATTTATTGATTGGACAGTTAATATTACCACCATTAATAAGAAGAGAGCCGTTCTGGCTTCCAAGGTATAATTTACTAGCTGCTGCTAATTTGACAGATATAGCACCCTTCTGTATCTCCGTTACTCCAGAACCCATATAATTCCCAATTCCGCACATATGAATGCCTTGAATCAGGCAAATACATTCCTGTACAGCAATTTTAATATACATATTGCCATTTATTGAACCGATGGTGCATCCTTCTCTGGCGTTTAGCTTTAGTATAATGATACCATCAAGGAGTAGAATGCAACCTTTTTGAGTTGACAATACTCCAATACAACAGCTGTTTTGCCCAGTTTGCTTCATAGTGATGTCAGCATAGGAAGAGAGGTTTAGGCTTCCATTGAGACAACCAATACCAAGGCTGTTTGTTCCATTAGAATGTATTTTCATAGTAATTTTACCAAGTTCAATGTTAGCCTGTCCATCGATACAACCTACTGCAATTGCTATATCTCCGTCAGTAGAGAGTATATAGTGACCATTTATCAGTTCAATCTTGGAAGCTGTATTTCCTATTCCACCACCGATACAAATGGCATTTTCTTTTTTATTATGTACAGCAAGTTTTCCTCTTATATTAATAGTTATAGAACCATAAGTATTAAATGGAGACTCGCCTATACCGATACTATTTGAAGCATTTGTCCGTATGGTTAGGTTTCCACGACCGGTTATGGTAAGCTTGGAGGATTCGGGAACTAGAATTCCCTGGCCGGTAAGATAATTGTTCCCTGAAAGCTTTAACTCGACCTGACAGTTACGCCCAATATTTATACAAGGATTCTTTGGACTACTGATATTTATATTCTGCAGTTCCAGAGTTACTTTTGAATTGTCTGGAATTGAGATTGTAAAAATTACATTGGTAGCAGCATCACCGATCAATTTAAGGGTATCTGTGTTAATTAATAAGGTTGAAAAATTATCATTACTGAGAGTAGGTACCTCAAGTTCGCCATCCTCATCAGCTATATAGGTTTCATAATTTGCCGTGCTTTTTAAATACTTGAGATTGATTGCAGAGATTTCATCCTTCTTTTTTTTAGGTAGTTCAGTCATTAATTCAGGATTTGGACGATATAAATAAAAGCCTTGAAGCAAGTCAATTCCTAGGAAGATGACAGTATGTAATTCCTTAAAGGTTTCAATTCCCTCAGCTAATGAAATCATACCATGGAGTTTAGCAAACTCAATAATGTTGGATACCAGATGCCTCTTTCTTTCATCATTGTCAATATTGGAAATCAAACGACGATCAATCTTTATGAATTTTGGATTATATTTTAGGAGGTTCAATTCATTGCCATACCCTGAACCGTAATCATCCAACGCCAGCTGAACTCCTAATGTATTGATGCGTTCTAAGAGAAGGAGATGATCTTCTTCTGTGTGTACATAGATTTCGGAAGCTTCTACAACAATTTTCTGGGAATAATTTTTGTATTTTTTATAGAGTAAATCAAAATCCTCTTTTGTTAACAATTGATTTGGCAAACAATTAATAAATAGGTATTTATCTGCGAAGGAAGAATATTTTTCCTTATATAATTTAAATATATTAAAGAAAGTATAGTATTCGATTTCATAAAGCCTATTTTGTCGCTCTGCAATTTCAAGAATCTCTATTGGATTCAAACCGATTGTCTCGTCGGTTCTCATAAGAGCTTCATAACCATATATATCACCACTTTTTGCAGAAATAATTGGTTGAAAATGATATTGAAAGCAGTTTGAGTTCATAAGTTGTTCAAATCGGTCGTTACGTTTAAATTCTATTTTTTGTTTCTGATAGGAAGATGGAGTAAATTCGTTTTTCTCTACTTTATTAAAACAAATGGCTTCAAACAATGCAAAATTGGCATTGGTAATAAGATCATTCAGTGTCTTTCCCTGAGATGGATACCAGGCATAGCCACATTCTACAGTGCATAAACTATCATCGTTAAAAAGTTTTAGAAGCTCAGATTTGACATCCTGATGCATCGTTTCAATAATATCTAAGGTAGTTGGTTTATTATATCCATGAATGAACACTAAGTATTCATGTCTTGATTTTAGAGCACTAAAAAATGTTTCTTTTGCACTTGGAAGGAAGATATTAGTAATAGAAGAGAAGGGGGGTGTAGTGTTCTCTTTAATGCGAGAAAACTGTTCAATAATCTCTGCATGAAAGGTTACCATGCAGGCAGGCTGAGAAGATACAAGTGTATAATCCTTTACTTTTTTATAAAATGCTTCAGGGTACAAGAGGCCTGTTTCTAAATCATATTCACTAAAATCTTTTTCGAGAAAAACATGTTGTGATGGTCTGGATTTATTAAGTTTAATACAGATGGAAAGAATCAAAAACATAAAGACCATAGAGCATGACAACAGGGCTAATGAAATAGCGAATATTGTCTGTTGAACAGAGCTTAGAGTACAGTGTTCATAGTTATAAAAAAATCCAATAATTAGTAAACATAGACCTATAGTAAATACTAGAGAATGCCATATAACATTATGATACAATTTACTCTGTAATTTATTAATCATGCTAATCCCCCAAATGTACACTTTATATATTTATATTAGATATAAAATTACTATAAAACCTTATTTGTAATATACAAAAGTTTCTTTAATTATACAGGAATTTCTAGTAATATTCAAGATGAAAAAGGCTGTCCCTCAATATGTAAAATGAGGGGCAGCCTTATCTTTATAGATTGGTTTATTTTCTATCCACGTTTGTTGAGGTTTGGGATCGTCGTATCGATGTACTTCCCTTAAGAAATGGAGAGACATACTTGTATAGGACAGTTGTTATAGTAGAGACAATAGTACATTTTAGAAGATTAAATGGTAAAACAGCAAATATCAGGAAGGAATATAGGTTAGTAACTAAATTATTTTTTTCCTTTCCGGCAGCAACAATACCATCCATAGTCAGTTTTCCACCTGAGGTGCCGATGTAAGCAGGTAAGGTAAGATAAGCATTAATAAAGCAGGATGCAACACTCATGAATATAGTGGCAACAAAAAGACTGAGAATAGCTATTTTCTTTGTTTTTTTGTGCTTATAAATCATAGCAGCAGTAAATACAAAAATGGAACCTGATATAAAGTTTGCTAACTCTCCAATACCACCGGTATCAGAACCTGAGACAATAATATGAAGGAGGTTTTTCAAGAGCTCCATAATAATACCAGCCAAGGGACTAATGGCAAAAGATACAATCATAATCGGTAGATCGCTGATATCCACCTTATAAAATGGTGGAGCAAAAGGTACAGGGAAAGAAATAAACATTAGTACAGTAGCTAATGCAGACATCATACCCATTAATACCAGATTTCTTGTGGAAAATAATTTGTTTGTTTTCATAACAAGCCTCCTATTATTATGAATAAAAAGTTCTAATTAAGAAGAAAAGATTACTCCATCATCCTACATATGTAGAAAAGTAATCTTCGGGTGGTGATATGTAAAAAAACTCGGAACAATATTCCGAGGTAAACATCACGACATCTTCTCTCATCCAGACTTTACTGTCGGTTTTGGAATTGCACCAAATCAGCCACCTATGTGGGTCGCGGACTATTACCGCCGGTTGGGATTTTCACCCTACCCCGAAGAACTTATTTAGTTTTGATAAGCTTATGCATATCATTTCATATCTAGTATATGCTAAAGTGATAGGTATGTCAACAATTCGACAGCATTTGTGTTGAATCAATGATACTATAGTATGTAGTTTCTTGTATATTTGATACAAAATCATCTTGATATATTTATTAACTTCATGTATTGTTAATTAATACGTTTACACAAATACTATTATTAACAGAAAATCTAGTGCTTGTATACGAAAGGATAATGAAGAATGGACATGACGCAAGTTATAAATCAAATGATTGTTTTGTTTTTATTGCTAGCAATCGGTTACATTTGTGGAAAGGTCAAATTGTTTTCACAGGAGAGCAGTCAAACACTTTCTCGGATTGTTATTTATGTTGCTAATCCGGCATTAATTGTTAATACTGTTACAAGTGGTCAGATTGCTGGAAGTAAAAGCTATACCTTAATTATTATTGGATTATCAAGCTTGTTTTATATAGTAATACCAATTTTGGCGAAATTATTTACCTTTGCAATACCCTTTACTAGAAGGAACAGGAAGACCTATGAAGCCCTGTATTGTTTTTCTAATTGTGGGTTTATGGGGATTCCGGTCATTAATGCATTGTATGGACCAGAGGCAATCTTTTATGTGGCTATCTTTATGATACCATTTAATGTATTGGTATACACGTATGGAATCTTACTACTTTCAGGGAATAAGGAAGGAAGCGAGGTTCAATTAAATTTTAAAAAAATACTAAATCCTGTTGTGATTGCTGCGATTATAACATTAGTAATCTATTTTGTAGGAGTAAAGACGCCTTATGTGGTAAATGAGACTATGTCTCTGGTCAGTGCAATTACAACTCCATTGGCTATGATAACAATAGGCTTAAATCTTTCCTTTGTTCCGGTGAAGGCTGTATTTCTAGATTGGAAAATGTATGTATATACCATTTTACGTCTGCTTTTATTTCCTGTTGCGGTATGGTTCGTATTCCGTTTCTTTATAACAGATACCATGCTGCTAAGTGTTATGGTAGTAATCTCTGCTATGCCGGTAGCTGCCAACGTTACTTTGATTGCCAATGAATACGGAGGAGATTCTGTCACAGTGGCAAAGGCAAACTTTATTACTACCCTGTTATCTCTTGGTTCTATTCCGATTTTAGCAGCTCTTATTTTATAAAATAAAATGTTAGGATGTAACTGTATTAACACATAATACTAACCTGATTCGGCATACGTATATAGGAAAGAGGAATACTAAATAGTAATCACCAAAACCCTAAATCGTAAAGGAGAATAGTATGTATGTGCTTCAAAATTGTTATATCCTTGACTATTTAGATTTGCCCACCATTCCTTGGATGCAATGCCAGACAGATACTAGGTTGGATGATTCTATTTTATGGACGGTAAAAAATGAGCCATTTTATGGCGTAAAAGGTTATATTTACGGTAAAATAGGTGTTACAGCCAGTGAAGCCATGGACTATATTAAATCCCAATATGAGACCATGGAGAGACATAGGATGCTTCTTTGTTATCCTTATTTTACCGCTTCAAAAAGTGGAACGATAGATATGACCTATGAGCGGGTTGCAATTGAGGCAGTAGAGGGGAAAATTGAAAACCTTAAGAAAAAGCACAGAGTGGATGAAACTCTGTTATTTCGAGAGGAAGATCTAGAGATTTTTGGGGAGGAAGAATTTCTGACACGAGATGAAACCCTTGAAATAATAGATTATGGCTGTCAACTGAAGAAAAGATTTGCAGGAGAATTGGAGTTCGGGAAGAATATTATTATATATTGGAGTTATGTAGAAGAAACATTACGCAATATGATACCAAAAGGTAATCCGACACTAGTGTTTCATCAAATAAAGGTATTGGGTGCATAGTTTTTTAAAAACATGATAAAATATGAAAAAACAGTGAAATAATATGAAATGGACTATCTTTTTTTAATAAAATATGATATAAAAAATGCTATAATGTTATTTGCATTGGTTATGGATGATAAACATTAGGAAAGAGAAGGGAAGATTATGAGAAATAAATTTACAATAGTAGCATTCATCTTATGCATGGGACTTTCACTCGTTGCATGTAGTAAAAGTACTGATAAGGTAAAACCGGATACATCAAGTAAACCGACGGCTAACGCAACTGCTTCTGGAACACCAAGTGCAACTTCTGCAGCAGATTCTACAAATCAGCCTGAGAAGATTTATACACAGGAGCAGGAAATTCAGTTTCAGACCCGTGATATAAGTGGTTATGCAGAGCTAGGTCAATATAAAGGTGTTTCGATACAAGCTGTAGATGCAACTGTAACAGATCAGGACGTAGAAGATCAAATACAGAATACTTTAAAGAATAATGCCACTTATAAGGATACAGCAAAAGGTTACAAAGCAGCGAATGGTGATCAGGTTGTTATAGATTTTGTTGGTAAAACTAATGGAAAAGCATTTGATGGAGGCTCTGCTGAGGATCAAACTTTAATTTTAGGATCTAAACAACTTATAGATGGATTTGAGGATCAAATTGTTGGTCACACAGCAGGAACTACGTTTGATATTAATGTAACCTTCCCTGAAAATTATGGAAGCAAAGAGTTAGCAGGAAAACCAGCTGTATTTACTATTACGTTGGATTCAATTAAAAATACTGTAATCCCAGAGTTAAATGATGCATTTGTACAGAAACAATCCACTACTTCTAAGACTGTAGCCGAGTATCGTAAAGAAGTAAAGGATAGTTTAGAAAATTCCGCAAAAGAATATAAGAAGACACAAGAAGAGGATGCTGTTTGGAATGCAGTCATTGCAAATTGTACAGTAAAAGAATATCCTGAAGATTTGGTTACCTACTATGCTTATAATAGTAAATTACAGATGGTTACACAACTTGCTTCTACTTATAACATTTCTTTAGAGGATTATTTAAAACAGGTGAATAAAAGCGAAGAAGAGTTTAATAAGGAAAGACAAGAAGATGCGAAAGCTTATATGAAGCAGTTAATGATACTCGAGAGTATTGCGAAGAAGGAAGGTCTTGATGTTACTGATGAACAGTATCAGACTGAACTTAAAAAAGTCTTGGATGCAAATGATTTGAAAACAGAAGATGACTTGAAAGGCAAATATGGTAATTTAACAACTACCACAATACGAAACAGTATATTGTATGATAATGTAACGAATTTTCTAGTAAATAATGCAATTATTAAATAAATAATAAGATTGTTGTAAAAGGATGGGAAATGAGCATAATTAAATGCTATTTTCTATCCTTTTCTTACTGTATGATCTTTTCCCTCTAGTGTAAGGAAAATGCCATAGCAAAGCCACTTTATCCTTGACAAAATCGACTTAAAAGTATAGAATGAAATAGTTTTTGCGACTAGGAATAAATGCTTTATAGCATAGTTAATATAGAATTAGGAGGGTCCCCCTTGGCAAATTTAAAGCAAGAGATTACAAAAAGAAGAACGTTTGCAATCATATCCCATCCCGATGCAGGTAAGACAACCTTAACAGAGAAATTTCTTTTATATGGTGGTGCAATTAATCTAGCTGGTAGTGTAAAGGGAAAGAAGACTGCAAAACATGCAGTTTCTGATTGGATGGAAATTGAGAAGGAAAGAGGTATCTCTGTAACATCTTCAGTTTTACAATTTAATTATGATGGATATTGTATTAATATCCTAGATACACCTGGTCATCAAGATTTTTCAGAGGATACTTATCGTACGTTAATGGCAGCAGACTCTGCTGTAATGGTAATCGATGCTTCTAAGGGTGTTGAGGCGCAGACCATCAAATTATTTAAGGTATGTGTGATGCGTAATATTCCTATCTTTACATTTATCAATAAAATGGATAGAGAGGCTAACGACCCATTTGAATTGTTAGGAGAGATAGAGGAAGTACTTGGAATTAAGACCTGCCCGATTAATTGGCCAATTGGCTGTGGTAAAAACTTTAAAGGTGTTTATGACAGACAGACAAAGAAGATTTCTCGTTTTTTAGCAGCTAACAATGGGCAGAAGGAAGTGGAAACCATTGAAGCTGAATTAGGGGATCCAAAGCTAGATGATTTAATAACTAAGGAATATCATGATATTCTGTTGGATGATATAGAATTATTAGATGGAGCCAGTGATGAATTTGATATAAAGCAGGTAAGCCAAGGGCAATTGTCACCGGTGTTTTTCGGTTCCGCCCTTACCAATTTTGGGGTAGAGACTTTTCTGACGCATTTTTTAAATATGACATCTTCTCCTCTTCCAAGAACATCAGATAATGGTACTATTGATCCATTTAGTGAAGAATTTTCTGCCTTTGTCTTTAAGATCCAAGCCAACATGAATAAAGCTCATAGAGACCGTATCGCATTTATGCGTATCTGCAGTGGTAAGTTTGAGGCAGGTATGGATGTTTACCATGTTCAGGGAGATAGAAAGACCCGATTAAGTCAGCCTCAACAAATGATGGCTGATGAACGTAAGCATGTAGAGGAAGCATATGCAGGAGATATTATTGGAATCTTTGACCCAGGTATTTTTTCTATTGGGGATACCATAGTTTCTCCAGGAGCCAAGTTTGCTTATGAAGGAATTCCAACCTTTGCGCCAGAGCACTTTGCTAAGGTGCGACAGATGGATACCATGAAGAGAAAGCAGTTTATCAAGGGTATTTCCCAGATTGCCCAGGAAGGTGCAATACAGATCTTTCAAGAGTATAACACCGGTATGGAAGAAATCATTGTAGGAGTTGTCGGTGTCCTTCAGTTTGAGGTATTACAATACCGATTAAAGAATGAATATAACGTAGAGATCCGTTTGGAACCATTAGCTTACGAGCATATCCGTTGGATAGAAAATGTAGAGATTGATGTTCCAGCTCTTCGTGTCACCTCAGATACGAAGAAAATTAAGGATTTAAAAGGCAATCCGCTGTTGTTATTTGTTCATCCTTGGAGTATTCAGACGGTTCTAGAGAGAAATGAAGGCTTGAAATTGGCGGAGTTTAAAAAGAATTAAAAGATAGGCGAAATAATTAGGCTTCCTGTATCAGGGAAGTCTAATTGTATAATTAGTCACTCAAAGGGGAATAATTACCTATGACCATCATATATACTAGAATATTCAAGGAAGGAATGTTTTCTTGAGATAGTTTTCCATATATGCTATAATAATGTATAGGTGTATCGTTTTGTCATGGCAGAGCTTTTCCTATATGTAAAGTTACATCCTAAAAGAATATCGAATAAAGGTAGGAGTGATGGTTATGAATAAGATTATTACAATTAGTAGACAGTATGGTAGCGGCGGAAGAGAAATTGGTGAGAAGCTTGCAAAGGAATTAGAGGTTCCATTTTATGACAACGAAATTATAACTAGAGCAGCAAAGGAAAGTGGTTTTGCCGAAGCAGCGTTTCAAAGGGCTGAACAAAAGGCAACCAATAGTTTATTATACTCTATTGCTATGGGATTAAACTCCTATGGAAATCAAGAATTTGGATTTTCAGCGTTATCTATTGATGATCAGATTTATCTGGCTCAATCAGAAGTAGTACATAAGATGGCAGAGGAAGGACCATGTGTTATTGTGGGGAGATGTGCGGATTATCTCTTAAGAGAAAAGAAGAATGTGGTAAACGTATTTATCTGGGCTAAATTGGAGTCTAGAGTGAAGCGTGCGATAGAAGTTTACGAAATGCCTGCTCAAAAAGCAGCAGAGCAGATATTAAAGATTGATAAGAGAAGAGCAAACTATTATAATTACCATGCAAATGAAAAATGGGGTCGCGCTGATAACTATAATTTGTGTATCCAAAGCGATTTTATTGGAATAGATGCCACTGTAGAATTGTTAAAGAATTATATTTTAAAAGGTGAATAGTAAATGAAGTTTGTTAATAAGCTGAATAGAAAATATCTGCAGATATCCTTATATGTAATTTTTACGTGTATTGTAATATATTGCCTGAGTCTTGTTGCAAGTAATGCGCCTAATATTTATTATGTGCTAAAAGCAAAGTTAGGAACCATACTGCAGGTACTAAAGCCAATCATTATTGGTTTTGCTTTTGCTTATGTTTTGGATGGGGTAGTAACCTTTATTGAGAATAAGCTGAAGTGTGTGAAACCGTTTAGTCTGATGAAATCTACCAGAGGGTTAGCAGTATTAATTACATTTTTATTGGTACTGGCATTTGTAACGCTAATCATTGTTCTTTTAGTATATAGTGTGACTGATCAGATAAGACTTACAAATTTTGACAGTCTAGGGAAGATAA
Source organism: Bacillota bacterium (assembly GCA_023413555.1). Lineage (GTDB taxonomy): Bacteria > Bacillota > Clostridia > Lachnospirales > Lachnospiraceae > KM106-2. The sequence continues at coordinate 37,382 of JAEZPG010000096.1, forward strand.
TCAAGGATTATTCAGAAAGTTTTAGTAAGTTTACCAAAGAGTTTACGGAAAAACTAAATAGTCTCAATATTGAATCAAGTGAGATTAATAAGGTGTTAAAAGATGTAAGTCAGATGCTTTTAACTAAGGCCTCCGGATTTATGTCTGGTTTTGGTAATTCCCTATCTAACATAACAGGATTCTTTTCCACTTTATTTTTTAGTATCATTATTACTATATATTTGTTAATAGATGGGAAAATGATTAGAGGTATGATTAGCAAGATTAGTCGTGCTTTATTTAGTCAAAAAGCCAATGATAGGATGAGACGCTTTTTACAGGATGCAGATTATGTATTTTCCGGCTATCTAAAGGGAACCTTACTGGACGTAGGTTGTATGATGATTTTGATTAGTACTACTTTGTCTATCATAGGTGTTAGATTTGCTGTTATTGTAGGTATAATTGCCGGCTTAGGTAATTTGATTCCATATTGTGGACCTGTTATAGCTTATTGTGCATCTGCCATAATCTGTCTAGTAAATGGAGAAATTACAAAGTTGTTCATTGCTATTGTGGCATTAGTTGTCATACAAGCGATAGATGCCAATATAATAGGACCAAAGCTGCTAAGCCACAGTATTAAGGTTCATCCGCTGTTAGTTATAATTTGCTTAATTATTGGTAATTCCGTTGGTGGACTATTGGGCATGTTACTTGCAGTGCCTGTTGGAGCTCTGATTAAAGTGATTTTTATGAGGTTTATTGACAATCGTCTAGTTGTTAAGAATGAATCTAACAGAGAAATCATAGGGCCTCCACCTGATTCTGAAGACAAAGAGGAAGATTCCAATAAGAACCAAGATGAAATGTTTCAATCCGCAGGAAATATTGTAAGTGAGATATCAAAAGAGATAAATAAAAAGTAGGTGGAAAGTCCTTAGCCGAAAGAGATTTTGGTTAGGGACTTTTTCTTTGGACTGTGACAAAGCCGCAATGTTCTAAGAACCTAGTGTGAGAAACAGGTAACATCTTTCTTCTTTCATGAGAAAACCGTTATTAGAACATAATATTGATATTTTATGTCAATTCATATATACTAAAGGACATGTAGAAAGCCCTGTTAAGGTTAGAATAGAGTAAGGAGAACAAATATGAGCAAAATAAGAACAAGATATGCACCAAGTCCAACAGGACGTATGCATGTAGGGAACCTAAGAACTGCATTGTATGCTTATTTAATAGCGAAGCATGAAGGTGGAGACTTTTTACTGAGAATTGAGGATACGGATCAGGAACGATATGTGGAAGGTGCTACTGAGATAATATATAACACATTACGTGAAACTGGATTAATTCATGATGAAGGTCCTGATAAGGATGGCGGTGTAGGTCCCTATGTACAAAGTGAACGTCAGGCTACAGGTCTTTATTTGAAGTATGCGAAAGAGCTGATTGAAAAGGGAGAAGCCTATTATTGCTTCTGTACCAAGGAACGCTTAGAAAGTCTTGCAACCTCCATAGATGGAGAGGGAAAGGAAGTTTCCCATTATGATAAGCACGGTCTTCATTTAAGTAGAGAAGAAATTCAAGATAAGCTTAAGAATGGAGTGCCTTATGTAATCAGACAGAATAACCCAGAGGAAGGAGAGACTACCTTCCATGATGTCATTTTCGGGGATATTACAGTAGATAATACAGAGCTTGATGACATGATTCTCATAAAGTCAGATGGATACCCAACCTATAACTTTGCCAATGTAGTAGACGATCATTTGATGGGTATCACTCATGTAGTTCGTGGTAGTGAATATTTATCCTCTTCTCCAAAATATAATCGTCTTTACGAGGCATTTGGTTGGGAAGTTCCTGAATATGTTCATTGCCCGGTTATTACTAATGAAGAACATAAGAAATTAAGTAAGAGAAGTGGGCATGCTTCCTTTGAAGATTTAATTGAACAAGGTTTTGTGTCAGAGGCAGTAGTCAACTTTGTTGCATTACTAGGATGGAGTGCTCCAAATAATCAAGAGATACTGTCCTTAAGTGAATTAATTGAGTTATTTGACTATCATCACATTAACAAATCCCCTGCAGTATTTGATATGGTTAAGTTAAAATGGATGAATGGGGAGTATATTAAAAATATGGATGAGGATAAATATTTTGAGCTTGCTCTACCATATGTAAAAGAAGTTATTAAGAAGGATTTAGATCTGAAAAAAATTGCTAACTTGGTTAAAACCAGAATAGAGACCTTCTTAGAGATTGCAGATATGATCGATTTCTTTGATGAAATGCCGGATTATGACATTGCAATGTATACTCACAAGAAGATGAAGACCAATTCTGAGATTTCTCTTGAGGTGTTACAGGAGTTACTTCCTGTGTTGGAAGAATTAAATGATTATTCTATTCCCGGAATTGAAGCATGCGTCAAGGACTTCATAGCAAGAAAGGAATGTAAAAACGGAATTGTCTTATGGCCACTTCGTTCAGCAGTAAGTGGTAAGGAATCTACTCCGGGAGGGGCATGGGAAATTATGGACATCATTGGAAAAGAGGAGTCTTTAAGACGAATCAGAGTAGGAATTGACAAGCTAAAAGTGGCTATAGAAGGATAAGAGAACACATATCATGAAAGTTAATCAATCGCAAAAGGAAGCTATCATGCATAAGGAAGGGCCAATGATGGTGTTGGCAGGTCCTGGCTCAGGAAAGACCTATGTTATTACTTCTAGGGCGAAGGCCTTAATAGAGAAACATCATGTGGATCCAAACCACATTTTGGTAATAACCTTTACAAAAGCGGCGGCAGTGGAGATGCAGCAACGATTTGAGAGACTAATGGGAAAGCAGCATACGGGGGTGCAATTTGGCACCTTCCATGCTGTTTTCTTTCAAATACTGCGATACGCTTATGGCTTTTCCGCAGCCAATATTATCAGAGAGGAAGAGAAGTCACAGTTTTTTCGGGAATTGATTCGACATATGGAACTGGATCTAGATGACGAAAAGGACTTTATTTCTGGTATTGAGTCCGAAGTCAGTCTGGTAAAGGGAGATATGCTTAGTCTGGATCACTATTATTCTATTAACTGCTCAGAGGAAATCTTTAAGAAGATTTACCACGCCTATGATGACTATCTAAGACGACATAATCAGCTGGATTTTGAAGACATGCTGGTTTTTACTTATGAGCTTTTGTCCCAGAGAAAGGACATTCTTGCCTTATGGCAGAAGAAGTTCCAATATATTTTAATCGATGAGTTTCAAGATATTAATACGCTACAATATAAAATCATACAGATGCTTGCCAAACTACAGGACAATTTATTTATCGTAGGTGACGATGACCAGTCAATTTACAGGTTTCGTGGTGCCAAACCAGAGATTATGCTGAACTTTGAGAAGGATTATCCGAATGCCAAACGGGTGCTATTAGATATAAATTATCGTTCTACGAAAGAGATAATAGACAGTGCAGGAAGGTTGATTCGACATAATAAAAAGAGATTCCCTAAGGAAATCAGAACGGCACACGGACAGGGTGAAAAGGTTAGGTTAGAAGAATTTGCATCCCTGCAATTGGAGAATAAGAAAATTATTGAAGAGATTAAATCCTTTCATGAAAAAGGAATTGCTTATCATGAGATGGCAATTCTATTTCGTACCAATATACAACCGAGGAGCTTGATAGAGAAGCTGTTGGAATATAACATCCCATTTAAAATGAAGGATTCTATTCCTAATATCTATGATCACTGGATTGCCAGAAATCTGATTGACTATATTAATTTTTCCAGAGGGGTGAGAGACCGCTCAAGTTTTCTACAGATCATGAACCGCCCTAACCGGTATATCAGTCGAGAATGCCTTACTGATTCTCACATAGATCTTGTGCAGCTTAAACGTTATTATGCGGACAAAGTGTGGATGTTAGAACGATTAAATAAGCTGGAATATGACCTTGAGATGATTAAAGGGATGGATCCTTACTCAGCGATTTTCTATATAAGAAAAGCAGTAGGGTATGAGGAGTACTTGATAGAATATGCCAAATTTAGGCGCATTAAGATAGATGAGCTGACAGATACTTTAGATGAGATTGCAGAAGCAGCGAAGCCATTTAAAACCTTTGAGGAATGGGTTGTTCATATGGAGGAGTACAAAGAGGAGTTGCAAGAACAAAGCCGACACCGCTATGAGAATCAGCAGGATGCCATTTCCCTAGCAACCATGCACAGTGCAAAAGGGTTAGAGTATGAAATAGTATTTATCATTGATGCGAATGAGGAGATAACGCCACATCATAAAGCTATTCTGGATGAGGATATAGAAGAGGAGCGACGAATGTTTTATGTTGCTATGACAAGGGCAAAGTCTCTTCTTACTATCTACTGGGTGAAGGAAAGATACAATAAGGAACTGGCAATATCTCGATTTGTCAGGGAATTGTATTTGGATTCAGAGGAACTCTCTGTTGGAGTTACTATTTACCATAAAAACTATGGAGAAGGTGTCATCGTAAAGAAGAATGAAGGGAAGTTATGGGTCAAATTTAAAAAGATGGAGGGAGAACGGCTCTTAGACATCAACTACTGCTTAAATAACCAGTTAATCCAATTATAATCACAGGGTAGTACGTGATTGAACATGTACTACCCTGTCGTAAACTCATATAGTTACTCTTCATCGTCTTCCATCATGTCTTCGAATTCTTCATCATCAACAAGTTGATCATAAGCATCTGCTACTATTTCAAATTCTTCATCGTCTTCGATGTTCTCTAACTCTAAATTATCATCTGCAGACTGTTTGAAACGGTATAAGAATACCTCTTCAGACTCATCATCTAATGGAAGTAATGCAATATAATCTCTGTCTTGAACAGGGAATATAGCAACTACCGCACATTCTAATTCTGTATCGTCATCCAGTGTCAGGGTTACGGTCATATCGTCTTCATCTTGAAGACCATATTGAATATTATTATTTTCGCTCATGATATTTACCTCAAATTCATAGATTATGATAGAATATGTTCCCTTAGGTAATACACAGTAATTGGAGTCATGGGTTATAATTGCCTGATTATTAGTCAGCACTATGTCTATCACATAGTATGAATGTATCAGATTCTTCTATAAAATGCAAGGTATAACCTTTAAAGATATGTAAAATGTGCCGATAATAATAAAGAAAGGTTTTGATCTATTTGATAAATATAGAAAAATATATTGACAATACAGTAAAATAGCATAAAATTAAAAAGTGTAAATCTTTATTAAATGAGAGAGGAGAACATTCGTGGTTACAACCAATGCTAATGATAGCAGACCAAATGACAACGGACGCAGAGAGTATAGAAGCAATAGGGATAATACTTCTCAGAATAGGAATGATAACAGAAATAACCGTCCTTATAACAAAAGCGACCGTCCTTACAACAAAAGTGATCGACCATTTGAAAAAAGCGACCGTCCTTATAACAAAAGTGATCGACCATTTGAAAAAAGTGACAAGCCTTACAACAGGAGTGATAGGCCTTACAACAGGAATGATAGGAATTATACCAGAACTGAGAGGACTGGTGAAGATGGTGAAAGATCCTATAACAGAGGAGACAGACCGTTTAATAGGAGTAACAAACCCTATAATAAAGATGGAGCTGCAAGACCTGTAAATCGTGATAAAAAACCAGGTTCCTATAATAATTATAATAAGGTTAATGACAATAGGTATGGTGGTTATAGCAAGGACGAAGATAGTGAGACAAACAGATATTCTAAAGGCAATGGTAAAGACCAGAGAATGAGCAAGTCTTCTAAGGATAAAGAGATACAACCGGACAAATTCGTGGCTGCGAAACGTTTGGAAAAGGAAAAGAAAGTGATGCAGAAGAAGAGTCAGGAGAGTAAAAAGGAAAAACAAAATCGTCCACAGCCTAAGACTAAAAGAGCCAATAATATTGACTGGACAAAAGGATATGAAAATGGTTTATATGGCGATGATGATGATGACTATACAACATATTTATAAGAGATAATAGATACTGGTTGTTGCATACTAATTGCAATAGCCAGTTTTTTAATGTTCATAGAAAAGTTCTACTACACAGTTGAAGTATTACTATAGATTAGTTTAATATATAAGAAACGTAATATACAATAACGAGGTTACTTATGGAACAGTCAGATACAACACAACTAAATATTGCTCAGAGCCATCCGGTTAAGATATCTGTTCGTAGTTTGGTGGAGTTTATTATGCGATCCGGTGACATCAATACCTCTTCCATAGGAATTGCCGATAAGGATGCTATGTCGAAGGGAAGCAAACTACACAGGAAATTGCAAAGGCGCATGGGTTCTAATTATACGGCGGAATATCCTCTATCCATAGACGTACCAGTCACTTACGGGAACAAAGAGTTTCTAATTACCGTGGATGGACGTGCCGACGGAATTCTTATTGTGGATGAGCAAGAGGATAAACCAGGGGTTTATATCGATGAGATCAAAGGTACCTATCTGGATATAGGGTTATTAGAGGAACCATTTCATGTTCATCTCGCCCAAGCAAAATGCTATGCTTATATATATGGTAAAAAAATGGGAGAGAAGAGAATTGGAGTACGGATGACCTATGCTCATATTGAGACAGAGCTTACTAAATATTTTGAATACTCCTATGAAATGGCCGAACTTACAGCTTGGTTTCACTGGATTATTATGGAGTATGCCAAATGGGCCAATATGGAAATGGAATGGAAGAAGGAGAGAGATGCTTCTTTAAAGGTGTTGGAGTTCCCATTTTCCTATAGACCAGGTCAGAAAAAACTAGTAACAGGGGTATATCAGACGATACTACGGGAAAAACGATTATATTTGGAGGCTCCAACAGGAGTAGGAAAAACCATTTCTACCATTTTCCCTGCAGTAAAAGCTATGGGGGAAGGTTTGGTAGAAAAAATATTCTATTTAACGGCAAAAACGATTACCAGAACCGTGGCAGAGGAAACCTTTGGAATGATCAAATTAAGTGGAGCAAGACTTAAAGTGGTAACCCTTACTGCGAAGGATAAGATTTGCATAAAGGAGGAAGTAAAGTGTAACCCTGAGGAGTGCCCAAGGGCAAAGGGGCATTACGACCGAGTTAATGATGCTTTGTTTGATTTGGTGAAGCATGAGGTGGAAATCAGTAGAGAGATTATTGAGAAGTATGCCACAACCTACGAGGTTTGCCCATTTGAATTGGCTCTGGATGTGTCCTTATGGTGTGATGGTATCATCTGCGATTATAATTATGTATTTGATCCAAGAGTACAGCTAAAGAGATTCTTTATGAATGATAAGAAATCTGATTACGTGTTTTTAATAGATGAAGCGCATAATCTAGTAGACCGGGCAAGAGAAATGTATAGTGCAAGACTTGTTAAAGAAGATTTTTTAGAGGTCAAAAGGATGATAAAGGGGAAAGGAAAACAATTAGAGAAACAGCTGGAAATATGTAATCGTGAACTTTTAAAATGGAAGAGAGAATCAGATACTTATGAAATACTTGATGACATAGACAGTTTTTATTTGCAGGTGCTTCGACTTTCCACGATATTGTATGAGTTTTTGCGAGAGCATCAGGTTTTTGAGCAAAGAGAGATTGTCTTGAATTTCTATTTTGAAGTAAGTACGTTTCTGGCGATTTATGAGATATGTAATAGTAAGTATTTAATATATACCGATTTTACTGATAAAGGGGAGTTTACACTTACGCTACAATGTATGGACCCCTCCTCAAATATTAATAATTGTTTGGAAAAAGGCAGAAGTGCTATTTTCTTTTCTGCCACCCTTCTTCCCATTGCCTATTATAAGGAACAATTGGCGGGCAGGGAAGAGGATTATGCCATCTATGCCGAGACAGTGTTTGATCCAGAAAACAGGAGAATTCTTGTTGCAGAGGATGTCAGTACAAAGTACACTAGAAGAACCGAAAGTGAGTATGATAAGGTAACAGAATATATTAGCATCTTTGTGCAAGGGAAAATAGGCAATTATCTGGTATTCTTTCCCTCCTACCAATATATGGAACAGATACTGGAGAGAATTGAAAATAAGGAATCTATAGGAAGCCTTGTTGTGCAAAATAGTCATATGTCAGAGGAAGAACGGGAGGACTTTCTTGGATTGTTTGAGGAAGAGCCAAAGGAAACAAGAGTCGGTTTCTGTGTAATGGGTGGAATCTTCAGTGAAGGAATTGACCTAAAAGCTGACAGGCTTATTGGCACGGTTATTGTAGGAACAGGACTTCCAATGGTATGTACAGAAAAGGAAATTTTCCGTCAATACTATGAAGAGAAGAATGGTTCGGGATTTGCTTACTCTTATTTGTACCCAGGAATGAATAAGGTACTTCAATCTGGAGGACGGGTTATCCGTACAGAAGAGGATAGAGGAATTATTCTTTTGTTGGATGAGCGATTTTTACGAAAAGAGTATCTAAGTTTATTTCCACGAGAGTGGTTCCCATATACTATTGTTAATCGCAATAACCTGAAAAATGTAATAGAGGACTTCTGGAAGTAAGAGGAAAGGCTTCTCTGGAAAGAGAAGCCTGAAAATCATTTTACATATTTTTTTAGTTGTGCGCTTATTTCTTTTACAGTAGTTGATGGGGTATAAGCCTCGGATGAAAATAGCATCTCATGGAGTTTAATTACATCTTGTTCTAGGTCTTTCGCTATTACAACGGAGGCTCCATCGACTGTTGCGCCTGTTTTCTCAAATGGAAAGCCACTATCTTTTGCTATATCTAAGGAAAATACATCTTTTGCTATACTTAAAATATCAGTAGTAGAAAGATCTGTCGCAACTTGAGGAAGCATAGTGTCAATTACCTTGTTTAAAGTAGGTAGGGAAGAAGATTTGGCCTTAGCTAATACAGCCAAAATTACAGTTCTCTGTCTTTGAGTTCGTCTAAAATCACTACCTGAAGTTTTACGGATACGACTGTAGGCCAATGCCTGTGTACCATCCAAGGTATAAGTTCCCGCTTTATTAATGAATGGTGAGTTAGTTTTGTTCAATTTGTTACAGTCTTTTATGTTTTTATTTAGTGCTTGAATCTCGTCAGCCTCTATCTTAATCTTTACACCATCTATGAGATTGACGAGGTTTGTAACAGAAGAAAAGTTTACGGTAACAAAATCTCTTATATCCAAGTCCAACATTCTGTTCAAGGTGCTTACAGCTAGTTGTGGACCACCTTTTGCATAGGCAGAATTAATTTTTTTAAAGCCGGTACCTTCAATATCTGCTAAAGTATCTCGATAAACGGATATAAGGTTAACATCCTTCGTTTGCTTATTAATACTTGCGATAATAATAGAATCGCTTCTTGTATTTTTTAATAAGTCATTTTTTCTGGAATCAACGCCGAAAACTGCTATATTCCAATATTTATCTATGTTGTCGTCAGTAAAGGTGTTTTGCTCATTTATCAATGCATCTTCATTTAAGTCATAGTGGATATGCTTGCTTAACTTATCATTGATCCAAATTGCAATTACCAGGGCAATGGAGAGCAAAGAGATAATGGCAATTAATATACCTTTTAAACGCTTGCGTCTTTTTTTTGTATTTTTCATAGGCCTGTCCTTTCTATCATATTATAATACTAAGATAGATTACTACTTATTAGAGTTTGTAAATCATTTATTTATGATACATGAAACAAAAGGAAACTACAACAGGTAAACTCTTAATATTTTCTAATTTATTTAAGGATTTCTTCACAATCTTATCACAATTGATTGTTAGGATAGTAACATAAAATAAATAAAAAAGAATTAATTTATATAATTTTAGTAATGCTTTACTAAGATTTCACATCCTAATAACGTTAGAAAGGAAGGGTATACTATGGAAAATAGAGATTATAGGAATAATAGAAATGATGAATTAAATAAAGCTGACCTCCTAGAACATGCCAGTGACAATTCTGTATATAAGCCAAACTTTGAGACTGAATTTACTGATCCTGTCAGAAGGGAGAGAAGAAAGGAGGAGGTACCATATAATCCTACCTATTATTATTCAAACAATGTAGGTAGTAATAACTCTGGCTATAACAATGGAAGCTATAACAATGGAAACTATAACAATGGAAACTATAACAATGGAAACTATAACAATTCAGGTTATAACAACCAATACTATAGCAACTCAGGTAATTACAATGCGGGTGATAATAATCAATATTATAGAGGTAATGAAGATAATCCATATCCTTCAAACGGAAATGGTAATGAAAGTGAACAGATTCCTCATAAAAAGATTAAGAAAAAGAGAATTGGTTTAAAAATTGTGGTAGGAGTTTTAGTGGCAGTGTTCATGGGATTTGGCAGTTATGGTGTATATGAACATTTTTTTGCAGATACCAACAAATCATTAGCAGTTGCAGAAAAAGATACCAATAAAGCGAATGATATCGTAATTGGACAGACCACAGTTACAGATACTGTCGGCGACAACAAGGTAGTTACAGTTTCAGAAAATACGCAACCGGCTATCGTGGCAATCAACAGTACTGTAACTACCAATAATGGGTGGGGACAGCCATATGAAGCGAAAGGTAGTGGGTCTGGTATTATTATAAAGCAAACAGATACTACGCTTTTAATTGCTACTAATAATCATGTTGTAGAAGGAGCAAGCAATATTGATGTTGTCTTTATTGACGGTAAATCAGTAGCAGCAAAGATAAAAGGTACAGATTCCACTTCGGATTTGGCAGTTGTAGAGGTAAAACTATCAGATGTTTCGGATGCAACATTAAAGAGTATAAAAGTTGCTACTTTAGGAGATTCCAAAAATGTTAAAGTTGGTGAGATGGTAGTAGCAATTGGCAATGCCCTTGGCTACGGACAGTCTGTTACAGTTGGTTATATCAGCGCCAAGGAACGAGAGGTTATCATTGACCAAAATAAAATGATGTTATTACAAACAGATGCAGCGATTAATCCTGGTAACAGTGGAGGGGCTTTGTTAAACCTTAGTGGTGAGGTCATAGGAATTAACAGTGCCAAATTTACATCCGAGGATGTTGAAGGAATGGGTTATGCTATTCCAATTTCGAAAGCCATTCCAATTATTAATGAGTTAGTAGATAGAGAAGTTCTTAAGGAAGAAGAAAAAGGATATATTGGTATTACCGGTTCTACAGTTACAGATGAAATGCATTCTTCTTTAAACTATCCATATGGTGTTTTTGTTGCAGAGGTAGTTAAGGGTGGACCTGCTGAGAAGGCCGGTATTAAATCCTATGATATTATTACTAAGTTGAATGGTAATGAGATTGCTACTATGGAGGGATTTAAGGAACGTTTAAATTCTTACCGTGCTGGTACAGAGGTTAAGATAAGTGTTCAGAGAATTGAAAATGGTGTGTATGTAGAAAAGACCTTTAACGTAACTTTACAGGATCAGAAGGTATTAAATGTTCAGCCTAACGAAGATTCTGGTAATACAGGAGACAACAACCAGGGAGGTAATACAAACCCATATGGTAACGGTGGAAGTAATCCATATGGTAATGATGGAAGTAATCCTTATGGTTCTGATGACTGGCCTTGGAGCTTATTCCAGTAATCCTTTAACACTTGTGTATCAATCCTAGTTGCGCTATAATGTTACTCATATATTAAGAAACAAGTAATTAGAGATTGATACAAGAAGAATGAGGAGTAATTTGTATGATAGATGATAACGAACCAAAGGACAAAGACCAAGAGTTTGAGGATATTTGCTATATATGTAGACGTCCCGAAAGTAAAGCAGGCAAGATGATCCATATACCCAATAATATATGCATTTGCAAGGACTGCATGCAAAAGACATTTGACACTATGAGTAATAGTAATATGCCTTACATGGACATGATGCGAATGGATCCTTCCATGATGCAGTTTAATAATATGAAAAATGAGGTTCCTAAAAGCCAGAAACTAAAGAAGAAGGTGGAGAAGGAAGATAAGCCAGTTTTAGATATTCGGAATATTCCCGCACCACACATAATAAAAGCTCAATTAGATGATTTCATCATAGGACAGGAATATGCAAAGAAAGTGATCAGTGTAGCAGTATACAATCACTATAAAAGAGTGGCAACGGATACCATGGATGAGATTGAGATCGAAAAGTCCAATATGCTGATGATAGGACCAACCGGCTGTGGTAAGACATATTTGGTTAAGACTCTGGCACGACTTCTTAAAGTACCATTAGCCATTACAGATGCTACCTCCTTAACAGAGGCAGGATATATTGGTGATGATGTGGAAAGTGTTCTGTCCAAACTTTTGGCAGCAGCTGATAATGATGTGGAAAAAGCAGAGCGAGGTATTATTTTTATTGATGAGATTGACAAGATTGCAAAGAAGAAGAGTACTACTAACCGGGATGTAAGTGGAGAATCTGTTCAGCAGGGGCTTTTAAAGCTATTGGAAGGTAGTGAGGTAGAGGTTCCGGTTGGAGCAACTAGTAAGAATGCGATGGTTCCTTTAACCAGTATGAACACTCGTAATATTTTATTTATCTGTGGGGGAGCTTTTCCTGACCTGGACACGATAATAAAAAATCGGTTAAACAAGAAAACTTCCATTGGATTTAACGCAAACCTAAAGGATAAATATGATAAGGATCCTAATATTCTTTCTAAGGTAAACATTGAAGATTTAAGGGAATTTGGTATGATACCTGAATTCCTTGGGCGTCTGCCAATTCTCTTTACCTTACAGAGCCTTAGCAGAGATATGTTAGTTAAGATATTACAAGAGCCCAAAAATGCTATTTTGAAACAATATCAGAAACTGTTAGCCTTAGATGAAGTAGATCTTTCCTTTGAACAGGAAGCATTGGAGGCTATTGCCGACAGAGCCCTAGAAAAGAAAACAGGTGCGAGAGCCTTAAGAGCTATTATCGAGGAATTTATGCTAGATATTATGTATGAGATTCCAAAGGATGATAATATTGGGCGGGTTATTATTACCAAAGATTATATTGAGAAAAAGGGTGCTCCTTTAATCGAGATGCGTGGTAGTGGGAAGCATTTGACATGTACTAGTGACAAGGTTGGAATTGAATAAATTATATTTTCTCCCTTTTGATGTAATTCATCTAAGAATTGCGTCAAAAGGGAGTTTTTCTATGCATATACTTATTATAAATAAAAGTATAGGATGTTATTATGGATACAGAAAACTTAAGGGAATGTCAAAAGGCAATATATTCACAATCGTATGGAGATTTTATTGTAGATTATTATATGAATGTGGAGAGCCTGAAAGAATCGTTTAATATTACCTGCCTACAGGAGGTAGAAGGTCGATTTCAGCTAGCTTATGCACCTAATATCAATAATAGTGCAACTGATATTGTTAAAAATGGATATCGCTCTATACCAAAATTATATGGACTAATGGATACCTCCAATATAGAAGAAAGTGGTATATACCGTATAAGAAGGTTGCCTTACCTGGATTTACTTGGGCAGGGGGTGCTGATTGGGATCATTGACACCGGAATTGATTATGAAAATCCTCTTTTTATTAATGCTGACAATACCAGTCGGATACGTTCTATCTGGGATCAGACCATACAAACCGGAAATACACCTGCCAATATCCTTTATGGGACTGAATATACCAAGGAAGAAATTGATGATGCTTTACAGAATTCAACACCATCTTCTATAGTTCCAACCACTGATGAGAATGGACATGGTACATTTCTTGCTGGTGTTATTGCAGGAAATGAAGATCTGGCTAATGATTTTACTGGCATTGTACCCCAGGCAGAGCTGGTAGTTGTGAAACTAAAGCCAGCGAAGGATTATCTACGAGATTTCTTTGGAGTGAAAGAAGGAGCAGTGGCATTTCAGGAAAATGATATTATGATGGCTATCCGCTATCTAATAGATCAGTCTGTGAAATTCGATAAACCGATTTCAATATGTATTGGTCTTGGAAGTAATTCGGGAGATCATGATGGTGTTAGTCCTCTGTCCACATACCTGGATACTCTGGCTAATTTAAATGGAGTGTGTATTAGCGCAGCAGCAGGAAATGAAGGAGATTCTGATAAACACTACCAAGGGGATATTGCATATAATACCTTCGAGGATGTAGAGATCGATGTAGGCCCGAATGATAAAAAATTGACAATGGAGCTTTGGTCAGTAGCCCCAAGTTTATTCTCGGTAGCGATTATTTCACCAAGTGGAGAACTGGCAGAAAAGATTCCAGCAAGGGCAAATCTTAGTGTTAAGGTTACCTTTGTGCTAGAACCAACTACTATTAATGTGACCTATGGAGTTACAGATATTGCCAGCGGCAACGAAGTGATAATCATTCAGTTTCAGGATATGGTTCCAGGGATATGGAGAATACGTGTTTACAATGAATATACGGTAGGTACCGTTTATAATATATGGATGCAGATATCTCAGTTTATTACGGAGGACACAAAGTTTTTATTGCCAACCCCTTATATAACGTTAGTGGAGACTGGAACTACTAGTAAGGTTATCTCAACTACAGCTTATAATCATACTAATAACAGTTTATATCTGGATTCCTCTAGAGGATATACTTTGTCTGGAAGGATTAAACCTGATATTACTTCACCGGGAGTTAATATATACGGACCTGTTGGACGGAATGAGTTCGGTGTGAGATCAGGGACTTCAATAGCAGCAGCCCACACTGCTGGGATAGGAGCAATCTTCCTGCAGTGGGGGCTTGTAGAAAAGAATCGAACGGCTATGAATACAAGTGAGATAAAATCGATTCTGATTAAAGGTGCCACCAGGACGGATCGTACCTATCCCAATAGAGATTGGGGCTATGGAACCATAAACGCATTTCAGGCATTTGAAAGTCTTAGAATGAAAGTGTGAAAAAAGGGATATTTACTATATTAGATTTACTTGTCTATTTATAAAAATCTATTTATAATGAGATTTATAAGATATAAATATAAAGATTTTAAGAAGCCGTAGAAAGAGAGAGAACGACATATGAGCGAACAATTTGTACCTGAAATTGAAGGTAACCTACGTAAACATATGATTCGTGTACCTAAGGTAATAGAGCAGGTCAGTGGCATCAGAATATTTGGTAAGTTAATCAAGTCTTTGGTATTCTCAACAGATGTTGCTACTATTCGTAACTGTAATGCAAATGCGGTAATAGCAGTATACCCGTTTACTCCACAACCAATCATTACCCATTCCATTATAAATTGTTCAGATGTACCTGTTTTTTGTGGAGTGGGAGGAGGCACTACTACGGGTAAACGTGTAACTAATCTGGCAGAGGATGCGGAATTTCAAGGCGCAATGGGAGTGGTAGTCAATGCTCCTACACCAAATGAGACGATTGCTTATCTTAGGGATAAGATAGAGATTCCAATCGTTATTACAGTGGCTACAGATGAGACAGATATCGGAAAGCGTCTGGAAGCTGGAGCTTCTATACTTAATGTGTCGGGTGGAGTTAATACCGTTGCGATTGTAAGACATATAAGAAAGAATTTTCCTGAGGTTCCTATTATAGCTACAGGTGGTCCTACAGATGAAACGATACTAAGAACTATTGAAGCTGGAGCTAACGCCATTACGTATACGCCACCAACTACAGGAGAGATTTTTCGAGATTTGATGGTAAAATACCGAAGTACTGGAAATTTGAATTATTAATTGTCCAACTCAGCTCTTGAATTCAAATGATGTAGAGAATATAATATAATACAAAGAAATAATCTATTGTTTCAGGGGGAGTACAGATGAAATGGCTTATTGGAAGGAATGTAAAGCTTAAAGGGCGTAATAGTGTAGATCATCAACAGGCAACTATGTTTCTTACATCAAAAGAATTAGATAAGCAGGTAGAAGACAGTCAAGCTGAGACGGATTATGAAGTCGTGGAAATTGAGATAAAACCGGCCCATATTATCTGCCCAGACTGCGGAGGAATTACTATTGAAGGGCTTGATTATTGTCATAAATGTGGTGGAGAGTTAAAGCCCTCAGATTGATATAAGTGATAGACTTATTTATATTCGAAAAAAGAAACCCAGTTGATTACTAATGTTGATTGGGTTTTTTGTTACTCTGCTATAAAAATATTGTCATATCATTGCTTTTCTAAGTTATTACTTTAGTTTGTTAAAATAATTGAATTATTCCTTGATAAACAAAGGGCTTCTGTGATATTATTGTACACGAGTAATTCTATTTATTGATAGTTTCTGACTTGTTTCGATAATGATATTATGATTCTTTATATTATACATAAATCATACCGTTATCAGAATAAGTTAGTTCTATAAATTGCAATTCTCTAAGTCTTAGAAGGATGGCTTAGATAGAAGGAGGAAAAAGAATATGAAGAAGAAAATTCTTAGTTTAGTGCTTGTTGTAGCTATGATTACCTCATTAGCTAGCTGTGGCTCCGCTAATGGAGGTAACAGCGGTAAAGGAAGTGCTACCCCAGATGAAGGATCCTCTGATAAAGGTTCCGATTCTGGTACATTTGTAATTGGTGGTATTGGACCACTTTCTGGCAATGCAGCTTCTTATGGTGTCAGTGTTAAACAGGGTGCAGAAGTTGCTGTAAAAGAGATTAACGATGCCGGTGGTATCAAAGTTGGAGATAAGACTCTTAAAGTTGAGTTACAATTTGAAGATGATGAAGCCAGTGCAGAAAAATCTCCAAATGCTTACAACGCTTTAGCTGACAAGGTAGATGTTATTATGGGTGCAGTAACAAGTGATGCATGTATCGCAATTACTGATTTAACCAAACAGGATAATATGCTTCAGATTACTCCATCTGGATCTGCTCAGGAATGTACAAAGAATGATAATAACTTCAGACTTTGCTTCACTGATCCACTTCAAGGTAGAACAATGGCTAAACTTGCAGTAAGTGATTTGAACTACAAGAAAGTTGCTGTTATCTTTAATAACTCTGATCCATACAGCTCAGGTATGAAGGATGCTTTTGTTGAGGAAGTTAAGAAATTAGGTGGAGAAGTAGTTGCTGAAGAAGGCTTTAATAAGGACGATGTAGACTTTAATACTCAGTTGACTAAGATTAAAGGTACTGATGCTCAGTGTATCTTCGTACCTTCCTACTATAAGGAAGCTGGCTTAATTACTACTCAGGCAGCGGCTAAAGGAATCAAACTTCCATTCTTAGGTGGAGATGGTTGGGATGGCGTTATTGATCAGGTTCAGGATAAATCCGTAATTGAAGGTGCTATTTTCTTAAGCCCATTCCTTTCCTCTAACCCTGACGAAAAGATTCAGAAGTTTGTAAAGGCTTATGAAGCAGCATATAAGGCAACTCCTGACCAGTTTGCAGCAGATGGCTATGACACGGTATATACTTTCAAAGCAGCAATAGAAAAAGCTGGATCCACAGATTCAAGTGAAATGATTAAGGCTATGACAGAGATTACTGTGGAAGGTGTTACAGGAACTATGACATTCACAGCAGATGGTGAACCTAATAAGGACGCTCAATTTGTAGTAATCAAGGATGGAAAGTATACTGCTAGATAAGTAGTTGAAACCAATGTTATAGTAATTCATATAAAGGAATGAACGGAAGGTCTTGATTTCCTTTCGTTCATTCACTTTTCAATTGCGGAATCCCTGAACGTAATGATTGCTATAATTAGTACATATTAACTGAATCTTTAAAGATGTTGTCATAACGTGTCCTAATTATAGCAATCATATGCTATATTCGCAGTTTCACTTAAATTAAGCAAAAGAGGTGTGGTTATGCAAAATTTTTTGGAAAATATTATTAATGGGTTGACCTCAGGAAGCTTATATGCATTGATTGCGTTAGGTTATACCATGGTATATGGAATTGCCAAGATGATTAACTTTGCTCATGGAGATATTATCATGGTTGGAGCATACACAGTAGCAGTGTGTGCTGGGGTTAGCGGAATACCGATATGGTTGACTATTATTGTAGCAATCGTGATATGTGGTATTTTGGGTGTTGCAATTGAGAAAGTGGCTTATAAACCTTTACGTAATGCCCCGACATTAGCAGTGTTAATTACAGCAATCGGTGTCAGTTATTTCCTGCAGAATTTGTGTCAGACGATATTCGGCGCAAATCCACAAACAGTTTCTTCATTAATACCGACAGGAGGCGTTACTGCAGGAGGTATTACAATTTCTTACACTACAATTATCACAGTTATGATTACAATAGTTGTAATGATTGTGTTAAATGTTTTTATTAGAAAGACAAGATTAGGTAGTGCAATGCGTGCTGTGTCAGAAGACAAAGGAGCAGCCACTCTTATGGGTATTAACTCCAACAGGATTATTTCCATTACTTTCGCAATTGGTTCTGCGCTAGCTGGTGTTGCCGGAATCCTGTATGTATGTCAGTATGGAACCATTCAGCCTACTATGGGTGCTCTTCCTGGTATTAAAGCCTTTGTTGCAGCCGTTATCGGTGGTATCGGAAGCGTCCCAGGCGCCATGATTGGTGGTATAGGACTTGGATTATTAGAAGCAATGACTAAGGCTTATATCAGTACTACATTATTAGATGCTATTGTATTTGGTATTCTGATTTTAGTATTGTTATTTATGCCTACAGGAATACTGGGCTCAAAGAGAGCAGAGAAAGTGTAGGTGGAAAACGTGGATACTAATATATATAAGAAAAATAAAAGGGAAATATTTAAAAGCATTATAAAAAATACTGTAATTGCGACAGCAATCGGAGTTCTACTTCTACTTCTTGTAGAAAAGGGGGTTTTGAATCGTCAGTACATAAATTTATTACCACAGCTTGGCTATTATGTAATTCTGGCAGTTTCCCTTAACCTTGTCAGTGGTTTCTTAGGAGAACTTACTTTAGGACATGCAGCATTTATGTCCTGCGGAGCCTATATCAGCTCCTTAATTACATTAAATCTAAATCTGGGATGGTTACCATCCATTATGGTGGCTATGCTTGCAGGTGGAATTTGTGCAGCAATCTTAAGCTTCTTCTTTAGACTTGCTGTCATCAGATTAAGCGGTGATTATCTTGCGATTGTAACCCTTGCTTTGGGTGAAATTATAAAGTCCATCTTTAACTCTATGGATAGTATTACCGGTGGTCCACAAGGACTTAAGAATTCGACTTATTATACAAGCAAAGAACATTATTTGTTTATATACATTATTGTCGTAGTATGCGTTGTCCTTATGTCCTGTCTGATCAAGACAAGGCTTGGTCGTGCAATTCGTTCTGTACGTGATAATGAGATTGCTGCTGAGGCAACCGGGGTTCCTGTCAATAATATTAAGGTCATTACTTTTGTTATTTCCGCATTTTTTGCAGGTGTAGCGGGTGTAATTTATGCACATAACTTAAATATTATTAAGCCAAGCTATTTTGATTACAATATGTCGATCAACATTCTTTTGATTGCAGTTTTAGGTGGATTGGGTAGTATTAAAGGTTCCATTATTTCTGTTATTGTAATTGTATTATTACCTGAGATGTTACGTGTAATCGGTGATTACCGTATGCTTATTTATTCTCTGGCATTAATCATTATTATGCTCTTTAACCATTCTAAATTGAAAAAGCGCTTAATGGACAGTGGAAAGCTTCCAAGCTTCTCAAAGTTAAAATATAAGAAGAAAAGGGAGGAGGCATAGATATGGCATTATTAGAGGTAAAGAATCTAGGTATCTCCTTTGGTGGGTTACGAGCAGTAGATAAATTCAATGTATCTATTGAAAAAGGTGCGTTATATGGTCTAATCGGACCAAATGGGGCTGGAAAGACCACAATCTTTAATCTTCTTACCGGTGTATATAAGCCAACAGATGGGTCCATTCTTCTGGATGGGAAAAGTGTAGTGGGAATGAAACCGCATGCCATATGCCATAATGGCATTGCAAGAACCTTTCAGAACATTCGACTTTTTGGCAAAATGACGGTGTTAGACAATGTAAAAGTAGGTTTTTATAATAAACATCCTTATAATATGTTTGCAGGTGTATTGAAGTTTCCAGTGTTGAAAAAAGAATCCACTTTGGATACTATGGCAATGGAGATTCTTCAAGTATTTGATCTGGATGGTTATGCCGATGTATTGGCTAGCAATCTTCCTTATGGTAAGCAAAGAAAATTGGAGATTGCAAGAGCACTTGCTACTGAGCCAAAACTTTTACTATTAGATGAGCCTGCTGCAGGTATGAATCCAAATGAAACATTAGAGCTTATGGATACCATACGTTTAGTTCGTGATAAATTTGATGTAACAATCCTACTTATCGAACATGATATGAATCTTGTTTCTGGAATTTGTGAGGAGATTACTGTACTTAATTTTGGTACAGTGCTAACTGCAGGTAAACCAGAGGAGGTATTAAACGACCCAGCAGTAATTACTGCATATTTAGGAGAATAGGAGGTTGCCATGAGTTTATTAACTGTAAAAGATCTGGAAGTTTATTACGGAGTAATTCAGGCAATTAAAGGAATATCCTTTGAAGTTAATGAAGGTGAGGTTATTGCCCTAATTGGTGCCAATGGTGCCGGTAAGACAACTACTTTACATACTATTACCGGATTGGTAAATGCCAAAAAAGGCTCTATTGAATACAATGGTAAGGAACTGACAAGGATACCGGCCCATAAAATTGTATCTATGGGAATGGCACATGTTCCAGAAGGCAGGCGTATTTTTGCAGAATTAACCGTATTAGAAAATCTTCGTATGGGCGCGTTTACAAGAACAAACCAGAAAGAAATTGAGGATTCTCTTCAGATAGTTTATAAGAGATTCCCTCGTTTGGAAGAGAGAAAAAACCAGACAGGAGGAACTTTGAGTGGAGGGGAACAGCAGATGCTTGCAATTGGACGAGCACTGATGTCGAAGCCAAGAATAATCCTTATGGATGAACCATCCATGGGACTTTCTCCAATTTTCGTTAATGAAATTTTTGATATTATCAAAGAAATTAGTGCAAGTGGAACTACTGTTTTATTGGTAGAGCAGAACGCAAAGAAAGCATTAGAGATTGCCAATCGTGCATATGTTTTAGAAACAGGGAAAATTGTTCTTTCTGGTGATGCCAAGGAAATGATGAATAATGCTTCAGTAAAGAAAGCTTATTTGGGAGAATAGGAGGCGTAAGTATGAAGAATTATGTGATAACTATTACCCGAGGTTATGGAAGTGGCGGACGTACTATGGGACAAATGCTTGCCAAGGAGTTAGGAATTGGCTATTATGACAGAGAATTGCTTCGAATGGCATCCGATCAAAGTGGCATCAATGAGCAGTTGTTTGCCAAAGCTGATGAACAGGTAAAAAATAGTCTTTTATACAAAATCGTTAAGAAGACTTATAAGGGAGAATTGGTTCCACCTGATAGCGAAGATTTTATTTCCAATGATAATCTGTTTAATTACCAAGCTAACGTAATTCGTCAGTTGGCGGAGAATGAATCCTGCGTAATTGTGGGGCGTTGTGCAGATTATATACTAAAGGACATGGATAATGTGATCCGAGTATTTGTACATGCACCGTTAAAAGCATGCATTGATCGTTTAGAGGAGATGTATGGAGAGGACCGTAAAGAGCTAGAGAAGAAGATTATTTCTATAGATAAAAGAAGGGCTGCCTACTATGAGTATTTTACTGGTACTCATTGGAATAATGCAGAGAATTATGACCTTTGTGTCAATACCAGCTCTTTAAGTTTTGAAAAAGGTGTGGAAATAATTAAATCATATCTAGATATCAAATTTAAGTAAAAGTTGTATGGTAATGTTTTTATCAAAAAGCACTAGGGAGTATTGTTGTACCCTAGTGCTTATTTCTATCGTAGCTAGTCCATGTTTCTATTTATACTTGAAAACTAGAAGGTCAATGTGTATACTAGGTGAAAGGTATAAATTGGTATTATTATCTTAAAAGAAGATAAGACTCTCACCTTAAGTTAGTAGTGAGAATGAAAGAAACTAAGTACAAGGAAGGAAGGGTAAAGATGATAGCTGATAAGATGAAAGGGCTTGTGGCCAACAGTAGTATAATACGTGCAATGTTTGAAGAAGGAGAAAAGATGGCTGCTCAGTTTGGAGCTGAGAATGTCTATGATTTTAGTATAGGTAATCCTAGTGTAGAACCTCCGAAGCAGGTAAAACAGGCGATTATTGATATTTTGAACTCAGAGAATTCCATGGAGATTCATGGATATATGGTTAATTCCGGATATGAAAGTGTACGTAATACCATAGCGGTATCCTTAAACAGGAAGTTTGAGACCAATTTCTCTAGCAATAATATCATTATGACTGTAGGTGCTGCCGGTGGCCTTAATGTTATTTTAAAGACTTTATTAAATCCAGGGGAAGAAGTAGTGACTTTTGCTCCATACTTTGGTGAGTATAAGAACTATGTTTCTAACTATGATTGTAATTTGATTGCGGTTGCTCCAGATACAACAAGCTTTCAACCTGATATAGAAGGTCTTCGTGCTGCTTTAACAGTAAATACTAAGGCAGTTATAGTGAATACGCCTAATAATCCGACTGGTGTAGTGTACTCAGAAACTACCATTAAGGCGATAGCAAAAGTATTGGAAGACAAAGAGAAGGAATTTGGAACAACCATTTATCTTTTGTCTGACGAGCCATATAGAGAATTGGCTTATGATGGTGTTGAGGTTCCTTACCTTACTAAGTATTATAACAATACAATTGTATGTTATTCCTACAGCAAGTCCTTGTCACTTCCTGGAGAGCGTATTGGATATTTGGTGATTCCAAATGAGGTGGATGATTATGAGGATGTGTTTGGTGCAGCTAATGTGGCAAACCGGATTCTAGGCTTTGTTAATGCACCATCTTTGATTCAAAAAGTAGTTGCAAAGTGTATAGATGCTGAAGTGGATGTGGAAGTTTACAATCGTAACCGTGAGCTTTTCTATAATGGCTTATTAAAGCTTGGATATTCCTGTGTAAAGCCACAGGGTGCTTTCTATCTCTTTGTTAAGAGTTTAGAATCAGATGATAAGGCCTTTGCTCAGGCTGCAAAGAAGTATAACCTTCTCATTGTTCCAGGTTCTGCCTTTGGTTGCCCTGGTTATGTACGTATTGCATACTGCGTTGATTATGATATGATAAAGAGATCTTTAGGTGCATTTGAAAAGCTGGCAAAGGATTATTTAGGCTAGTATGCGGTTATACATAATGTACCAGAGTAAGAGAGAGGAATGATAAAATGAAACCTTGGGAAGCTTATATACGTAAGGTGGAGCCCTATGTTCCGGGAGAACAACCTAATATATCAGATATAATCAAACTGAATACCAATGAGAATCCGTATCCTCCTGCACCAGGAGTGAAAGAAATCATTGAAAATATGGATGTAGACAGACTTAGATTGTATCCAGATCCTCTATGTAATTCTTTGGTAAGTGTGTTGGCAGAGTTTTATGGACTGGAAAGGAATCAAATATTTGTAGGTGTTGGGTCAGATGATGTTCTTTGTACAGCATTTATGACGTTTTTTAATAGTAGCAAACCTATTTTATTCCCAGACATTACTTATTCCTTTTATGATGTTTGGGCCAATGTTCATCGAATTCCATATGAACAGATTCCATTGGACGAGAGCTTCAGGATTTGTAAGGAGGACTACTATAGGGATAATGGAGGGGTAGTCATTGCTAATCCTAATGCCCCAACCTCCATATGTGAACCCCTTACATTTATCGAAGATATTATAAAGCATAATCAGGATGTGGTGGTTATTGTGGATGAAGCATACATCGACTTTGGTGGGGAATCTGCAACCAAGCTAATTAATAAATATGAGAATTTGCTTGTGGTTCAAACCTTTAGTAAATCTCGCTCCATGGCAGGTATCCGTATTGGGTACTGTATGGGAAATTCGAATTTGATTAAGGCTATTAATGATGTGAAGTATTCCATAAATTCCTATACATTGAATACAACCTCTCTTATAGCAGGGGTTGAAGCAGTGAAGGATAAGGATCATTTCTACGGTAATATTAATAAAATTATTGGTACTAGAGATAGGACGAAGAAAGAATTAGAAAGACTTGGTTTTGTGATAGCGGATTCTAAGACAAACTTCTTATTTGTTACACATCCTACTCTTGATTGTACTAATTTATTTCTGTGGCTACGGGAGCATCATATTTATGTACGTCATTTTGATACAGCAAGGATTATGAATTACCTAAGAATCAGCATAGGTACCGATGAGGAAATGAACCGTTTGATTGCGGCCATAAAGGAGTATCAGTCTCAATAGTAGAGATAGGGATAAGGGGGAACCTATGTGAAAATATTAATTGCTGAGGATGATTTTGCCAGTAGAAGCTTTATGCTCCGTATGTTAGAACAATATGGAAAATGTGATATTACAGTAGATGGGGTGGAGGCCGTTGAGGCTGTTTTGATAGCTATTGAGGATGGGGAGCCTTATGATCTCATTTGTCTAGATATCATGATGCCTGAGATGGATGGGTATGAAGCCTTAAAGCAGATAAGAAAGCTGGAGGAGGACGCAAAGATACCGAAGAAGAACAGAAGTAAGGTTATTATGAGCACTGCATTAACAGATGGTCGTAATGTGCAAAAGGCGTTCCAGCTTGGCTGTATTGCTTATGCGGGCAAGCCTATTGATCCTCAGAAATTTCAAAATGAACTAAAAAAACTGTCTCTGATTTAGAGACAGTTTTTTTTGATGTAAAGTCACTTCATTCTCACCTTTCTTGCCGATGGGTAGAACGATTGAGAAAAATTTCGAACTGTAGGGATACGATAAAGCACAGGAAACATGATGGTAGAAATCAAAATACCAAAGAAATTCTGCACTAGATTTCCTGGAATTCCAGCAGCAGCGCTCATTCCAAGGCCTATGACAGACATATCATATAAAAAATAACACGAAGTTACTACAAATCCTGTACATATACCCCCTAGAGATACAGAGATAACGCGTATTACGGGTTTTTTTGTTACTTTACTAATCCCTTTATATACCAACCAAGCAGCGATTGCTGCAGTTGATTTAATAAGTAACGTGGCAATAGCGTATGAAGTATACCCTAAGAACAAGTCAGCAAACATAGAACCGATTCCAGCAGCCATACCACCATAAAATGGTCCTAGTAAAATACCTGATAAAACTACCATTCCGTCACCAAGATTAGTATACCCCTTAATGGAAGGTATTGGTATAAATACAGTGCTTATAAAGCATAAGGCAGCAAACATGGCGGCGATTACAAGTTTTAGATTTTTTTGAGATGTCATATGAATTCCTCCCCAGAATAATAAAATAGATTGTTATGTAAATGTTGTTCTTATATTACACTTAATCTGGTCTTGTTAAAAGAACCAGTTTTAATATAATTAATAGGGCCAGTCTGTAAATTATAGGTACTAGATATTTTTTAAGATAAAGGATATAATAAAATAGTTGTTTTACAAGGAAAATCAATTTAAACCAGATGGAAGATAGGGTGGTGTAAATATGAAAATATCAACCAAAGGAATCTATGCGATTGAAGCAATGACAGATCTTACAATTCATTCCCAAGATGGTGTGGAGAGTATAAAAAATATTGCAACTAGAAGGCAGCTTTCAGAAAAATATCTGGAGCAAATTGTGGCTGCACTGAGAAGAAAAAAATTGATACTTAGTACAAGAGGGGCCAATGGTGGATATAAACTGGCCAAAGCATCGGAATCTATTACAATATATGAGATTCTAGACGCAGTAGAGAACAATATGACTTTATTGGATTGTTTACAGGGAGAAGCAGAATGTGGAATGGATCCTTGCAGTTGTAGAACAAGACCTGTTTGGAACACAATGTGGGATCAGATTATACATGTTTTGGAAGGAGTAACTTTGGATGATATTGTAAAGAAGAGTAAAAGCATCCAAAAAGAGAAAACATTAGAATATTACATTTAGGTTTTGATTAAAATGAATAATAGTAACGAATGAGAATGAATGATGTGTGAGGTAAGCGATGAAATTATTAATAGAGGTAG
The DNA here is from genome assembly GCA_023413555.1 of Bacillota bacterium. Lineage (GTDB taxonomy): Bacteria > Bacillota > Clostridia > Lachnospirales > Lachnospiraceae > KM106-2. The sequence goes on from JAEZPG010000096.1 coordinate 63,501, forward strand.
TAAAGGGAATATTTATGGGGGTGGCCAATATAATTCCTGGGGTTAGTGGTGGTACTATGGCAGTATCCATGGGAATATATGATGACATTATTTTTGCAGTTACCCATTTACATTCACAATTTAAGAAAAGTATAAAAACATTGCTTCCCTATTTGTTGGGAATGGTAGTCGGTCTCGTAGGGCTTGCACAGATTATTGGAATCCTACTAGATAACTATAATATGCAGACTAACTTTGCCTTTATAGGATTGATTCTTGGTGGATTACAGGCGATTGTAGGTCGCCTCAAAGGAAAGAAAATGGGTGTAGGTTGTGGGCTATGTTTTTGCTTCTTTTTTGCGCTGATTATAGGACTTCAATTTATGAAGGGACAAAATGTAAACTTTGTTGAATTATCTACTGAACCCATTCAGTTACTATTGGTATTTATTATTGGGGTGATTGCGTCAGCTACCATGGTAATTCCAGGGGTCAGCGGCTCTATGATTTTAATGATCCTGGGATATTATGAACCAATTCTAACTTATATTAATGAATTTGTGAAAGCACTGTCTACAGGAGACTGGGACACATTAATCAGTAAAGCAGCGGTGCTAATCCCATTTGGATTTGGCGTAGTAATTGGAATCTTTGTGATTGCTAAGATTATTGAAATACTCCTTCGTAAATGGGAGACTTTGACTTTTAGTGGTATTCTTGGTTTGGTTACAGCATCCCCATTTGCCGTGTTGATGAATGCCAGAATGCCACAACTGGGATTTGAAAATGTTATTGGCAGCATACTGACTTTTGCCGTCGGGTTTGTAATTGCTTATTATTTAGGAAGAGAATAACACTTGTTGACAATAGATAAATTCTACATTATAATCATCTTATTGCAATTGGTTTGCAATAAGATGATTTTTGCATTATAGCTAATATTTTATGCTAAAAAGTGATAGATATTCCAAATTACATGGTAAAGAGGTGGATTGGAGATTCACCATATTTATATAAGGAAAGAGAGGGTAGAAAGATGGCAAGAAATAAAGGAAAAAAACTTATTTTACTAGCTGGCATTATGTTTGGCATTACTGCGATCAGCTCTCTGATTACCTACGTGGTGAATGATTCTAAGCAACATAAGGATATAACATCCAATGGTGCTTCCAATCATATGCCAGGGGAAAAGATTGAAAATATTGTAACATCTTTTTATCCTATATATATAGCTACTATAAATCTTACAGAAGGGGTAGAGGGAATTACGGTAGAAAACCTTATGAGCCAACAGGTAGGTTGTCCGCATGATTATCAACTAACCACAAATGACATGAAAAAGCTCGAACATGCAGATATGCTGATCATTAATGGTGGAGATATGGAAAGCTATGTAGAGGAAGTGGTAGACCGTTACAATGATCTGGTTATTGTTGACTCTAGCGAGAATATATCACTGTTAGAAGGAGAAGAACATACTCATGAGGAAGAGGATATAAACCACAGTCACGATGAGGATACCAATCATGATACAGAGGTACATGACCACGGCGCCTATAATGGACATATTTGGATGGATCCAACCAGATATATCTTACAACTGGAGAACATAACAAGAAAGTTGATTGCCAATGACAGCACTCATGAGGAACAATATGAAGAGAATTTAAAGGCCTATAAACAGAGGATTATGAAGGTGTGGAGACAATATGAAGAATTGGGAACAAGCTCTCAGAGTCAAGCTATAATCTTCCATGACGCAATGGAATATATCTTAAATTGTCTAGGAGTCGAAGTGGCTTATAGTATAGATATAGATGGAGAGACTTCCTTAAGTGCCGGTGAGATAGCTGAAATAATTGAGGAGATAACAAGACACAAGATTCAAGTACTATTTATTGAAGCACAATTTGATACCAACATAGCCAATCGTATAGCGGAAGAAACAGGAGCAAAGGTTTATGTATTAGATACCATGGTTTCCGGTGTAATGACAAAAGATGCCTATATCAACAGTTTGAGCTCTAATTTATCAGTACTGAAAGAAGCTTTATATCAGTAAAAGGGGAGAAATTATGATTAAACACATAACAACACAAAGTTTAGTGGAACCAATTGCCCCCGCGGGTAAGGAGCAGAAGGCTTGTGGTACCCATTGTATTAAAATTCAGGATATTGGAGTTAGTTTTGGTGATCAAGTAGTTTTAGAGCACGTCAATCTTCACATCCACTGTGGCAGGCTGACAGCTATTATTGGGCGTAATGGAGCGGGTAAATCTACGTTAATGAAAGCAATTCTTGAAGAGATATCACATACAGGTAAAATAGAATTTCATCATGGAGAGAATTCCTGCTGTGCGGGAGAAGAGAGTAAAGGAACTAAGAAGAATGAGAAAATGACAATTGGGTATGTGCCACAGGTTTTAAATATTCCTAAAAATACCCCAACTAGTGTATATGACTTATTTGCAAGTTGTATTAGTAACAAGCCGGTATTTTTGTTTAAAAGTAAGAAATATTATGACGCAATCAAAAAACAATTGCAGTTTTTTGATGCAGACAGATTGATTGATAAAGCAGTGTGTGACTTGTCTGGAGGAGAGCTTCAGAGGGTATTGCTTTCGATTGCCACTATGCCAATTCCAAATCTTCTACTTCTAGATGAACCAGTTTCTGGTATTGACCAGAATGGTATGGATCTGTTTTATAAAAATATTGTAAACCTAAAGGAGCATTATGATCTAGCAGTAATACTAATCAGCCATGATCTTGAATATGTGGCAAAATATGCAGATTTTGTAGTACTGCTAGATAGAGGTATTCTTAAAGAAGGGACAGTAGCAGAGGTATTTAATAGTGACGAATTCAAGAAAGTATTTGGTAATGCCAAGTATATGGAGGAGGAATCATGAACGTAATTTATAAAATTTTAGAAACGCTACTTCCATTTCAATGGGTTCAGTATGAATTTATGAAGAATGCCTTTGTGGCGATCTTGATTATCACCCCATTGTTCGGCCTGTTGGGAACAATGATTGTAAATAATCGCATGGCCTTTTTTTCTGAAGCTTTAGGGCACTCTGCATTCACCGGAATTGCTATAGGGGTTATTTTTGGAATTGTTGATACAAGTCTTTCCATGATTACTTTTGCGGTTGTTTTTGCACTTTTGTTAAATAAGATTAAGCGCATGAATACTATTTCTACAGATACAATTATTTCGGTATTTGCATCCTTTAGTACTGCAGTTGGTCTTGTGATTCTTTCAAAAGGCGGTAATTTTTCCAAATACTCCAGTCTTTTGGTAGGAGATATACTAAGTATTACTGCAAAGGAAATAATATTTCTTTTGATTATTTTTGTGGTTGCTATAGTCTTTTGGTTTTTTACCTTTAACAAGCTTCACACTTTAAGTGTAAATAGATCCTTAGCCAAAAGCAGAGGAGTTCGGGTTGTCTTAATTGATAATCTATTTGTTGTGCTAATTGCAGTTATTGTTATGTTATCAATAAAGTGGGTTGGTATATTAATCATCAATGCCCTACTTATTTTACCAGCTGCTGCTAGTCGTAATTTGGCAGATGACATGAGAGAGTATCACTTATTCTCTATACTGATTTCTGTTTTCTCCGGTATATTAGGATTGATTTTGTCTTACTATAATAATACAGCTACAGGTCCCACTATTGTTATTGTTGCAGCAGTCGTCTTTTTTGCTACATTAGTAGCAAGACCATTTATAAAACACTAATTATCTTGTTTTTCTACGATGATTTATGGTATATTACTTATATAAAAGAATGGTAAGAAAAGTTGAGTTTTCTGAGTTCTAATCTTATGTGGAGAAATGTATGAGTAAGAAGCCTAAAAAAGAAACGATACAACAAAATACTACTGAGCAGCCAACGACAAGTGATCTCGGTATTAATTTGCATAAACATACAAACAAGATAAGTGCAAACATAAAGAAAATAGTCACAGACAAAAAGACTATTGAGTACAAGATTCCGAATAACCCAACCCAAGAGCTTAAGTCGGAAAATGTGAAAAAATGGCAGTTATATCTCAAAATAGTGATTAATCTGATGCTTGCTCTTTTAGTATTATTGTTTCTGATACTTGGAGTTCCAAGATTGTTAGGGTTCTTTATTCCGTTTGTCATAGGCTGGATTATTGCGATGATTTGTAATCCCTTAGTAAAGTTTTTGGAGCGTAAGCTAAAGATTGTCCGTAAATTCAGTTCAGCTTTTATCATTATTGTTGTTCTGGGAGCTGTGATTCTGCTACTTTATATCATTGGTAATCAAGTGATTAGGCAGGCTTCCAGTATGATTGGAAACCTAGATAATATATACTCTGATTTTGAAAAGTCATTAACAGGTATTGCCAATGATTTTGGAGAAAAGTATAAATTATTTCCTACAAAGATTACCCAAGGAATCGAGAATCTTTTCCTTCATTTGGATGAGTATATCAAGGCGTTCTTATCCAATATGAAAGGACCTACCATAGGAGATGCCTCTGATATGGTAAAGGCTGTAGGTAATGGATTCTTCATGTTTATAATTACTATTATTTCGTCTTATTTCTTTATTGCTGAAAAGGACCATATGGTGGAAGGCTTTAAGAAGTGGATTCCTGAGTCGTCATTAAATTACTATAATCTAGTTACCTCTAATTTTAAAAAAGCAGTAGGGGGCTATTTTAAAGCCCAGTTTAAGATTATGGTCATTATTACGATTATACTGTTTATTGGTTTGAAGATTATATCTGCGGATTATGCTTTACTATTAGCGTTGCTGATAGCATTTTTGGACTTGCTTCCAGTTTTTGGTACAGGAACAGTCTTAGGGCCGTGGATACTTATTGATCTGCTCAATAAAAGGTATCAGGAGACGTTGATTCTCTTTGCGCTATATATCATTTGTCAGACAGTTAAACAACTCTTACAACCTAAGATGGTAGGAGATAGTATTGGCTTAACTCCACTTATGACACTATTCTTTCTTTTTATTGGATACCGATTTGGTGGTCTTTTGGGAGTGATTGTTGGGGTACCGATCGGTATGATTGTGGTAAATCTGTACCGGGCAGGTTTATTCGATACATTAATTCGAGGAATACAAATCTTAATTAATGATATAAATAAATATCGAAAATTCTAGAAATATCATAAAAAGAGAGAAAACCTAGATTCACTGTCTTTTCTCTCTTTTTTACTATCTTTCATTACATTCTTCTGACATTAATACCGATATGTAAAATTGAAGGATGATTTATACAGATATTCTCTATCCTTCTTTTGATAATGCTTGTAATCTACAAAAGAAAACAAACCAGCACCTAATAATATTCCAATGAAGGAATAAAAAATGTTATCAATATTAAAAGTATCTAATATAGGTATCTTAATGATTTCCGCACCAGCACAAATAACTACAAAGAGTAAAAAACGGGTACTCAATGAAAAGGATTTGGCCAATAAGCGTAAATGATAACCTAAAGGTAAAAATAACAGGGTATAAAGACATAGGTAAATTGAAAAACTGGAAAGCTTTATCGTATGGTTTAAAATATTTTCGATATAGGTTGCTGTTGTATAAAAAGGAATATAGGAGTATTCCTTAGGATGATAGACTAAGAAAAATCTTGGGTTTACGTAATTTAGGTAAATAAAAATAATTGTAAATGGGATAAGAAAAATAATGGTCATCGCAACAAAAAATTTGTTATAGTCGGGGAACCGTGGTCCTCGGTCTAAGTATTGTCTAATGAAACAGTAGATATATGGTATTAGCCAATTCAATGCAGTGATTATCCAAAGTTCCCAAGAATAATGAAGCATACCTATGTCACCATTTGTCTTAAGCAAGTACAATAGGCAACTCCACAAAATAAGTAGAATAATGCTCAGCATGAAACATACTTTATACCGCAAAGATATTTCTAACATGATATGGTTGGTTATTACTAGAGTAATAATAACTAGTAGAGTTAGAAATATTGTGTTAGTAATATAGGTACAGACAATATACTCAACAATAAATGTTAAGATGGCCATGATGATACCTTTAAATAAATAAGAGTAGGAGTTTCCAAACATTAGTAATCCTTCCTAATACCTTTGAATAATAGTTTTTAGTTACTGATAGTTAATAATATAAATTATTCAAGTAGAAAACTGTGTCATATAAAAACACTTTACAATATTTTTATAAATTTGTACAGTAATAATTACCAAATATAAGGGAATATGTAATAATTAAGACAAGAAAGGAATAAACAGAAAACAGGTATACATGCTATAGAAGCATGCGTACCTGTTCTTTATTACAACGTAAAAATATATGGTCGCTTTGCCCAGCGTATTCACCGTCAGTATGTATTACTTGTTTCTTTTCCAAATATATTTCTAACGTATCACAATCAAAAAGAGTAAGGTATTTTTTGAAAATGGTATGTTTGCCGATAAACAATAAGGGAAGAACAAATAATATTTTGTATTTTGCAATGTCATTAAAGACACAGACGCTAAGCTTACCATCAGAAGCGTTTGCGTGTGGAGCCATTTTACAACCTCCACCTTCATAGGGCTGTATCATGCTGGCGGCAAAGAAAATATTCTTTAACTTAATATGCTTTACACCATCTATAATCAACTCTCCATCGCAGGGCTTATAGTTCATAATTCCTTTTAGAGCCAGAATACCATAAGTAAGTTTGCCAAGCTTAATCTTATTTAGGACTTTCTTTAAGTTGGAATTAAGTGCTTCGTAACACACTACAGCATCAAAACCAATACCAGAACTTACAGCAAACTTTCGTGGCTTCTTGTTGTTAGATAGTGTTACTTGTCCATGATCATAGTAGACAAAATGATGACCATTTAGCAGGAGTTCCAAGGCTTTCAATGGATCTCCTGGAATGTGAAGGCTTCGAGCCAAATCATTACTTGAACCCGTTGGAAGATATCCTAGCATAACATCTTTGTAGGAGTGAATCCCGTTTATTACTTCATTAACTGTTCCATCTCCCCCTAATACAACAATTTTCTTTAAGCCTTTATAACGTTTACAAATTCCCTCTGCAATCTTAGTAGAATGATATTCATAATGGGTAAAGTAGTATTTATAGGAAATATTAAGTTCATCTAATTTTGCTTGTATATTACGCCATATTTTTAATCCCTTTCCAGTCTTAGACTTAGGATTAACAATAAAATAATACATGCGGTTCCTCCAATCTAGGTAAGTGTCATTTTCTATTATTATATGTAATAATTGAAATTGTTTCAATACTTTTATGAATTATTCGTATTGTCGTAAAAGTTCAAACAAATTAAAAATATGTTTAAGATATATCAAAAACCTCTTGACAAAATATCTTATTCTTTATATAATATTTTTCGTATTCACGTTTTACAACGTGTCCTTGGGATCATAGCTCAGCTGGGAGAGCACCTGCCTTACAAGCAGGGGGTCACAGGTTCGAGCCCTGTTGGTCCCATCCGGCGGAATAGCTCAGTTGGCTAGAGCACACGGTTCATACCCGTGGTGTCGAGGGTTCAAATCCCCCTTCCGCTATGATTTAAGCCATTGTAGATTACTATAATGGCTTTTTTTATTTACTAGGAAAGTTCTCTGGACTTTCCTACTGTGTTGGAAGGGAAGATGTCGTCAGTGCGACCTAACCTAAGATTAGAGATTTGCAAGAATAACGCTTTGTTCTTGTAAATAGCTTGTTTTTTGTGGTATGATAGAGCAAAATTGGGTATGCTAATCAAAGAGATATATGAGGTGAAGAAAATGAGAATAGGAATGGGATATGATGTTCATAAATTAGTAGAGGATCGGCCTTTGATACTGGGTGGGGTAACAATACCTTATGAGAAAGGGCTATTAGGACATTCAGACGCGGATGTTTTAGTACATGCCATTATGGATGCTCTTTTAGGGGCAGCTAGTTTAGGGGATATTGGAAAACATTTTCCTGATACAGATCCTAAGTATAAAGGGGCTGACAGCTTAGAGCTTTTACAACAGGTAAGGGAGCTTTTAAATGAGCAGCTCTATATTATAGAGAATATTGATGCTACCATTATTGCACAGAATCCAAAGATGGCAACTCATATCTCTAAGATGATTGAGAATATTGCCAAGACACTTCAGATTGAAACTCACAGAATTAATATAAAAGCTACTACAGAAGAAGGGATGGGCTTTACCGGTTCAGGCGAAGGAATCAGTGCTCAAGCTATCTGTCTGTTAAACACCGTCTATAATTATGCCTATGATGAAATAGACATGGCTGGAGGATGTGGTGGTTGTGGCGGTTGTCATGGAAGATAGAAGTAGGGTCTTGTAAGTCAAGTGATAATATGGTAAAATTTGGATATTAATCTGTTTTGCAATATTATGAGGTACAAGATGAAGAATAGAATAAACTATATTATTACCGCCTTAATGATAGCACTTACTATACTATGTTTGCCAAAGGATAATGTAGAAGCAACGTCAACTGGTTTTGATTATGTAGAACGATTGGGTTCTGGTATTAATCTTGGGAATACTTTTGAAACTGGATTGGAAGATATGATCTTGGATGAAAAATCTACCATAGCCGTTGTAGATAACATGAGAGATCAGGGTTTTTCCTCAATTAGAATCCCAGTTACATGGCAAGGTCACTGGGAGGAAGACAGCAATGTAATTGATAAAGACTATCTCGCTAAGATTAAGAGATTTGTAGATGCTGCAATTTCTAAAAAAATGAATGTGGTTTTGACGATGTATGACGATTCTTGGAAATGGATTAATGATACCAAGAATTTGGATGAGACATTGAAGGTATATAGATTTTTATGGAAGCAGATTGCAGAATATTTTAGTGAATATAATGAACAGCTTTGTTTTGAAGCAGTCAATGCTCCGATTTTTTCTGATATATCAATAAGGGAGCAATTTGAAGTTCTTTATAACTATAATAAAAGCTTTATCAGTGTTGTTCGTAGTGTAGGTGGAAAGAATAGGGAGAGATATCTACTTCTTCCTTTATTAAATGGCCAAGTTAATGAGGAAAATTGTAAGTCTATGGTGTCAGATCTGAAGAAGTTAAAGGATAACCGGATTATTGTTTCTGTACAGTACTATGGGCTTTGGAGCTTCAGTGTAAATGCAGCTGGTTCCACATCGTTTAATCAGAGTTCTAGGCAACATATGCAATCTTTTTTTGATTATATTGATACTTATTTTAAAAAGAATAAGATTCCTGTTGTCTGTGTAGAATATGGATTGTATGGGTATCCAGCCTATAACAATGCAATCATAAGAGGTGAGAGGCTTAAGTATTTCTATCAATTTTTAAATAAGGCTTATAAAGCAAGACTCTCGTTCTTTCTATGGGATACTGGGGTAATATATAATCGAATGACGAACCAATGGGATGATTTGCATCTGGCATACATACTAAAGAATTATAAACGTAATAATTATTCCTATGGTTCTTCAGATGCTATTTATATAGTAGAAGATAAGCCAATTAAGGATATAACAATAGCCTTTACTTTGAATTCCGAGAAATTGGGGACACCCGTTTACAATAAGAAAAGTCTGAGAAAAACTCAGGATTATACCATTACTGACAATAAGATTACAATAAAAAAAGCATTTTTAGAGTCTCTACAACTGACTTCCAATGGAGTACTTGGAACGATAGGTATTACATTTTCATCGGGACCATCATGGAATATAAGTATAATAAAGGTAGGTAAGCCATCTTTAAAAAAGGATGGAACCAGAGAAGCAAGCTGGAAGATACCAATGCAAGAGCAGGGGGATGCTGTAATTTCCATGGAAGCCTTCACGAAAAATAAAAAACCAGTAGGACCTCTGGATTGGACCACTTATCAGGAATATGGATATAGCTTTCTACCAGATTATGAGAATCATAGTTTGAATCTGACTGAAGAATTCCTTGCCTTTCTGCCGGAGAAAAAAGAAATTGTACTCCGGTTTCATTTTCGAAGTGGACAGGTATTTGACTATTCTATCATAAAAGAGAAGGAAGGAATTCGAGAAATTACTTTTGATCTAGATGAGAAATCGGCGAATTCAGCATTGCCAAGTATATCCCCAGATATCAAACATTTGGTTGAGGAAGAAAACCAGGCAGTGGTGCAACGAGAAGTAGAGAAGAACAAAGTAATGAGTCTAGAAAAGAATAGTAGTAACCAGTGGGATGATTTGGGTTGGAAGCTTATGTTTATCAGTTTTGCTGTTATGGTGATACTTGGCTTTGCAATTTCTTATATCTATCAGGTCCAGAGAAATGAGAATTTGGATAATATTTTAGAGGAAACAGAAGATCTGGTTGAACAGAAGATCTATAAAATTCTAGTTGACAAAACTAGAAAGGATGCATAAAATGAATTTAATTACAGACATAATAGTAATGAATATTGAAAATAGCAATGAATAGAAGAGTAATTTGTATATAAGCTAACAGAGAGGGAGTGCCACTGGCTGAAAGCATTCCTTAGTGGAGTAGAGATGAAATGCATCTATGAGCTGATCGGCTGAGCTTCCTTGAAGTTAGGCAGATACGGTAGCACCCGTTACGTGTATAGAGTTACAGCAAGAACCATTTTGCTGTGAAATAGAGTGGAACCACGAGTACCTCGTCTCTATATAGAGACGAGGCTTTTTGATTGTATAGATAATTTAACCAACGAACCTATACAAGCAGGAATTTCTTCAGATAAAGAAGCCAAGGATAGCGTCATTTAGAAGAAGTTTATCTATAGAAAGGAGAGGATGGTATGGGATTCATACGATTTGTAAAAGAAGAAGCTGCCATTATTAAAGAGCGTGATCCTGCAATTAAAACCTCGGCTGAGGTATTCTTATATCCTAGTTTTAAGGCAATGATACGTTACCGTATAGCACATAAATTATATTTACACAAACACTATTTTTTAGCGAGGTGGCTGTCTCAACGTACTGTTCGTAAGACCGGTATAGAGATTCATCCTGGCGCTACCATTGGAAAGGGCCTGTTTATTGATCATGGTAATGGTGTAGTTATCGGAGAAACGGCGGTTCTTGGAGATAATGTAACTCTGTATCAGGGAGTAACTCTTGGTGGAACAGGTAAAGAGCATGGAAAGAGACATCCTACCATTGGAGATAATGTTATGATTAGTGCAGGTGCCAAAGTGTTAGGTTCCTTTACGGTAGGTAGTAACTCTAAAATTGGAGCGGGTAGTGTGGTGCTTTCAGAGGTGCCACCCAACTCTACAGTGGTAGGCGTTCCCGGACGTGTAGTAAAACGAGATAATGTGAAAATTCCTACTGACGATTTGGATCAGGTGCATTTGCCAGATCCTGTTAGAAATGATATACAGAATTTACAAGAAGAGAATGCAAACTTACGGGAAATTATAGATAAATTGTGTAACTGTGTGGATCGTATAGAACACAGCAAATAATAGTAAACATAAGAAATAACTAGAATGGAGGAAATAAAATGAAACTATATAATACTCTATCTAAGTCAAAAGAGGAATTTGCCCCAATTGAACCAGGGAAGGTACGTATGTATGTGTGCGGGCCTACAGTATATAACTATATTCATATTGGAAATGCTAGACCAATGATTATTTTTGATACAGTAAGGAGATATTTTGAATATAAGGGATATGAGGTAAACTATGTCTCTAATTTTACGGATGTAGATGATAAGATTATTAAGAAAGCCAATGAAGAAGGTGTCACTGCCAGTGAGATTTCTGAGCGTTATATTAAAGAGTGCCTAAAAGATATGAAGGACTTAAATATTAAACCTGCCACTAAGCATCCAAAGGCGACAGAAGAAATCGACGGTATGATAGAGATGATTAGGACATTAATTGACAAAGGTTATGCCTACGAGAAAAATGGTACAGTTTACTTCAGAACCAGAATGTTTGATGAATATGGTAAACTATCCAAGAAAAACATCGATGACTTAGAAGCTGGAATCCGCATAGCAGTATCTGACGAAAAAGAAGACCCAATGGACTTTGTTCTTTGGAAACCAAAGAAGGAAGGAGAACCTAGCTGGCCATCTCCATGGAGTGACGGAAGACCAGGCTGGCATATTGAATGTTCCGTAATGAGTAAGAAATACTTGGGAGACTCTATTGACATTCATGCTGGTGGAGAGGATTTAGTCTTCCCTCACCATGAAAATGAGATTGCCCAAAGTGAAGCTGCTAACGGTAAAGATTTTTCAAAGTATTGGATGCATAATGGCTTTCTGAATATCGACAACAAGAAAATGTCCAAATCTGCAGGTAATTTCTTTACTGTACGAGAGATCGGAGAAAAGTTCGACTTACAGGTACTTCGTTTCTTCATGCTTAGTTCTCATTATAGAAGCCCACTAAACTTTAGCCGTGACCTAATGGATGCAGCAAAAAGTGGATTAGATAGAATTAAGACTTGTGTGTCTAACCTGGAATTTTTGATGGAAAATGCTAAGGAAGCAGAGGCAACTCTAGAGGAACAGTCAATCATTGCAGAAGCAAATGATTTAAACGAAAAGTTCAACAGTGCAATGGAGGACGATTTTAATACAGCAGATGCAATTTCGGCAATATTTGAAATTGTAAAACTGGCTAACTCCAATACAAATGAAAGAAGTAGCAAAGAAGTTATTCAAGTCTTATTAGACAAAATTCTTGTGCTATGTGATATACTTGGTATTGAAGCTGTAACAAAGAAAGAATTGTTGGATGAGGAAATTGAAAGTCTTATTCAGGAACGCCAAGATGCCAGAAAAGCTCGAAATTTTGCCCGTGCAGATGAAATACGTAATGAATTGTTGGACAAAGGAATTGTTTTAGAGGATACCAGGGAAGGGGTTCGTTGGAAAAGAGCATAAAATAACGGATAAAAGAAAGAGCATATAATATGAAAATAGATGAGTTAAAGATGCATGAATATTTACGACTGTCTTTTGACTTAGAAGATTATGATCCTAAGCAGTATTCCCCATTGGCACTGGCCTATATCGGGGATGGTATCTATGATATAATTATTCGGACGATTGTATTATCTCATGGTAATGCACCGGTAAATAAGCTTCACAAGGAGTGTAGTAGTTTCGTGAAGGCTCCTTCTCAGATGAAGATGTATCATGCCATTGAAGGAATCTTAACCGAGGAGGAAGCAGGCATCTATAAACGTGGTCGCAATGCAAAATCCAATACTTCTGCAAAAAATGCTACCATAACAGAATATCGGATTGCCACTGGCTTTGAAGCTTTATTGGGTTATCTTTATTTATGTAATCGAATGAATCGAATTGTGGAACTGGTACAATATGGCCTTGATAGGCTGGAAAAATAGGAGCGAAAATGAGATACGAGGAATTAACAATAGAAGGAAGAAATGCTGTATTGGAGGCATTTCGTGCAAAGAAACCAATTGACCGTTTGTTTATTCTGGATGGTTGTCAGGATGGTCCGGTGCAATCCATTTTAAGAGAAGCTAAAAAGACAGATACTATTATCACCTATGTAAAGAAGGAACGGCTAGATCAATTGTCTGAAGCAGGGAAGCATCAGGGTGTTATTGCTTACGCTGCCGCTTATGAATATGTAACTATTGCAGACATGTTCCAATTGGCTGAGGAAAAGGGGGAGCCTCCATTTCTTATACTACTAGATAACATAGAGGATCCACACAATCTGGGAGCGATGATTCGTACTGCTAATCAGGCAGGGGCTCATGGAATTATTATTCCAAAGCGTCGGGCGGTAGGTCTTACAGCAACAGTAGCCAAAGTAAGTGCCGGAGCAATTAATTATGTCCCGGTAGCTAAAGTAACAAATCTTAGTACCACCATAGAAGAATTGAAGCAAAAGGGAATGTGGTTTGCTTGTGCTGACATGGACGGAGAGTTAATGTATAATGTTAATCTGACAGGTTCCCTGGGACTTGTTATCGGTAGTGAAGGAGAAGGTGTGAGCCGTCTGGTAAAAGAAAAATGCGATTATGTAGTTCGTATTCCTATGAAAGGAAATATCGACTCTCTAAATGCATCTGTAGCCATGGGTGTACTTTCCTATGAAATTGTCAGACAGAGAATGAAATATTAAGAGAACAGGGGGTGACTCTATGGCATTTGAAAAATACAAAACGCTTACTGATGAAGAAATAATTGGAAGAATTCGTAGACAGGACTCAGATGCTGTAGATTACCTTCTAGAAAAATACAAGAATGCTGTCCGCCAGAAGGCTCGTGCTTTGTATATAATAGGAGGAGATCGGGATGACTTAATCCAGGAGGGCATGATTGGCTTATACAAGGCAATCAGAGATTATGATAGCACCAAGGATGCTAGCTTTGGATATTTTGCAGATCTATGTATTTCAAGACAAATATATGATGCAATTAAAGCTTCTAACAGGAAGAAGAATATTCCCCTAAATACCTACATATCGTTAAACTCACCAATTTATAATAGCTATAATGAAAGAGAGGATACGCTTTCCATAATAGACAAAATATACCAAGATAATAATACAAATCCAGAGGAATTGGTTATTGACAAGGAACGTACCAGTATGTTAGAATATGAACTCGAGAGGCGATTGAGCAACCTCGAAAAAGAAGTAGTTAAGCTATATGTTGTCGGAATGAAGTATACCGAGATTGCCGCTATTTTAAATAAGGAACCAAAATCAATTGACAATGCATTGCAACGCATTCGTGCAAAATTGAATGCGTTAGTTAAAGAAATGTAGAGAATGGAACCTTCATAGTTTGTGCTGCTGTGGCTCAGGGGTAGAGCGTTTCCTTGGTAAGGAAGAGGTCGCGGGTTCAATTCCCGCCAGCAGCTTGATAGGAACAAACCCTTGTGAAATTAGCATTTGCGAAGTTTTACAGGGGTTTTGTTGGCTCTGTGTCATGTGTTGAGAGGTGAGGTGCGTTGTACCTATACCAACACTGATATAAGAGCTATTTTTATGTTCTTAGAACAAAGTGGAGTTTTTAATATACCTTGATTTTATTATGGAAATCTTCTGTTGGGCCGTTAGTTAAGCCGTATGGAAAAGAATTAAGGATTTCTTTTCCCAATGTCTATATTTCTTTACGCACTACACAGACTCAGGAATATTCGAGGATTCAACCAGCTTGTCTGTCGGTTGAAGTGATATTTATCTTTTTACACGGCTTCGAAGATTATTGCGGATATACTGTATACCAAGATGGTAATAAATTGGTAATTAACCAGAATATCATTGTTCTGATTTCTATATTAACTCTTATAAGGGTAATAACTTCCGCTTTTTATCAAACATTATAAACCTCAAAATGACTGCTATTGATGGTATTCGCCAAAATAATTCGATAATTATTAAAATGGGTAACTGGAAGGATCGAAAATGGAATTTAAGCTCCGAAACTGTAGAATTTAGGATGTTCTCTCAATGGTGTGTTATTCAACAGTATGCTAAGCTATTACGATGAATCTTCAAGAATGGATAGAGTTAAGGAAGATGTATGGTTTGCAGAAATCAATGATGAAATAACTGTTCGTATTGATAATAAACAAACCATTAATGTCAGACAGCATACTCATGGAGGGACCAGATAATTCAAAAAGTGAACGATATAGTGGGAAAGAAGAGTTGACAATAAATTACAAGCATAGTATATTTGCTTTAATTGAATCAATAGTGTCACTGTAGTGATGTGAATAATTAAAAATGAGTTTTGTATATCTAAAGCGTGTAATAGAACAATAAGGAGAAGAACGACAAATGGGAAAGTCTTATATAAAACTGGATGTTTATTCTGTAAGTACTTTTAGTAAAAATGGTACTGGTGGGAACAAAGCTGGAGTTGTATTGCCAGGTGTATCATTGAGCGAAAATGAAAAAATACAAGTGGCTCGTAAAATGAAATACTCGGAAACCGCATTTATTTCAAAATCCACAAAAGCTGATTTCAAATTGGAATACTTTACTCCAATGGGAGAAGTGCCTTTATGTGGGCATGCAACAATAGGAACATTTGTTGTGCTGAAACAATTAAAGTTGTTGAAAAAATCAAATTATACAATCGAGACAAAAGCTGGCGTTATGAATATTACAATAGACCAGGACAACTTAGTCTTTATGGAGCAAAATACACCAAGATTTTATGAATTACTCAATAAAATAGATATAGATAATTGTTTTAATCCTATGGCTATTGATGAAAGATTTCCTATTCAAGTTGTCTCAACAGGATTAAAAGATATTCTGCTGCCAATTGATAGTCCAACGACATTGGAAAATATGGTACCCAATTTTTCATGCATTACTGAATTAAGTAAAGAAATGAACTGTATAGGTATTCATGCGTTTTCAATTATAAATACTACAGAAGTAACTGCAATATGCAGAAATTTCGCGCCGCTATATGGAATAGAGGAAGAGGCAGCAACAGGAACCTCAAATTGTGCGTTAGCATGTTATCTATTTAGATACGGCCTAAAGCAAAGTAATTATATTTTTGAACAGGGTTATAATTTAGGGAGTACATCAAGAATATATGTCAAGATTGAAAATAAGAATGATGTTATCACAAGGGCTTCTGTTGGTGGAAATGGCTATGTAATAGATAAGAAAAGCATTACAATTGATTAAGTACATAAAGCCCTCTATTAGTTATACTTTTCTTGGGTACAATGACAGGGGTTATGGTAATGGAGGAAATACTAGAGTTGTGCAAACAAAGCTCCAAGTTTTACAATTATCTTTACACCATCTGCTAGAATGGGTTAATATCTAGTTAAATAATTTTTTGAGAGAATAATATATGTTATACTGTTACATATTATAAGGAGGATACACTATGTATTTATACTGGCTAGCACCTATTTTATGTGGAGCATTAGGTTTTGGTCTTAGCTTTCTGGTAAAGCGCTATATATCTAAACTTTCTCAAACTAAGCTGTTAGATAATTTACTACTTTCCGATAAAATAGTTCAGGCAATCGATGATGGTATTGGTCGAAAGATAGTGGAACTGACACAGGATACCAGAACAATACAGGAGGTGGTAGATTCTTATATTGGTAAGGAGGAAAGAATTGTTGCTATTGACAATAGCAGTAGAAAGCTGGCGGGGATTATTACCCTTGAACTTAAGGAAAGCCAGATTTCAAGTATCATATTAGAGGAGATTAAACGAGTTTTAGTAGAGAAGATTAAGCTGGGTTTCATAACTGGCCTCATGAATGGGAATATATGGGAAACAGTAGAGGAACCTATGAAGAAGGCTATAGATAACTACCTGGATGAAAAATGTCAACCTATGGTCGAAGAAAAAATAAAAGAACGGCTTATCACTCTATCTCAAAAAAGAATGTACGATCTAGGGGAATTATTACTGGAGAATCGACAAAAAATTACGGATGTGAGTTTGGAGATATATAAGAATAATATTAGTGATTTAACAAACCAAATTCTTACTCAGATTGGCCCTGTGGATGAGGTATTACACAAACAGCTTCTTTTGATGCAGATTGGGCTTACAGGATTTGGAGTGATTAGTGCCCTTTTGTCAATGCTCTTATTAGTTTTTTGAAGAGGAGTTGGTCGTCACCTATCATTAGATTTATATTAGAAAGATGGTCATTTTATTGTAGTAATGGTAAATGAATGCTATAATTTTGCTTGTCTATGTAAAATCTTTTAGATGGTGATTATTTTAACAATGAAGAAAAGCCAAATATAGGTCAGATGATTACATAGTATACAGAAGAGAAGATCCAATAGGAGTGTCGGTAAAGCATTTACAATTATGAAGGGAAGGAGTACATATGAAAGCATATGGTTTAAATGATGCCCAAGTTCAGGAATCTAAGGAGAAGTTCGGTGACAATTCCATTTCAGAGCAAAAGGGAGAGAGTTTTTTTGAAAAGCTAGTTGGAAACTTTAAGGATCCAATGATTATTATCTTATGTGTTGCACTGTTAATAAATGTAGTCTTTGTGGTTTTAGGGGAATCCCATTGGTATGAAGCAGTAGGAATTGCTGTAGCTGTATTATTGGCTACTTTTGTATCCACTTTTTCTGAATACCGCAATGAAAATGCATTTCAGAAGCTTCAAGAAGAGGCTTCACGAATTTTCTGTAAGGTATACCGTAATGGAGAGATTGTTCAGATACCAATCAATGATATTGTGGTAGATGATTGTATTCTATTACAGTCAGGGGACAAGATTCCAGCTGACGGTATTATTATTGATGGAATACTTAAGGTGGATCAATCTGTATTAAATGGAGAGAGTAAGGAGGCTTCAAAGGAGGCTATCCCTGAGAATTATGTAGACACAGATGAAAACATTAATTTTCTCAATCCTTATAAAGTATTCAGAGGTTCAGTAGTATGCTCTAACAATGCAGTTATGCGAGTTACTACTGTTGGTGACCATTCTGTGTATGGAGAAATTGCTAAAGAGCTTCAGGTAGAAGAGGATAGAGATACCCCTCTGAAAGTCAAACTTAAGAAATTAGCTCTTGGCATTAGTAAATTTGGTTATATAGGTGGTATAGCCATTGCTATAGCATTTATGCTACAGAATATGTTCTACGATGGTAGTACGATTTCGATTGCCCATGTTAGTACCTACTTTAATGATTGGGGAATTGTAATCAATGATTTTGTTCAAGCTATTATGTTGGCGGTTATCATTATAGTTATGGCAGTTCCAGAGGGACTTCCATTGATGATTGCCTTGGTATCTGCTTTAAATATGGGCAAGATGCTAAAGGACAATGTCTTAGTTCGTAAGATTGCAGGTATTGAAACTGCTGGTAGTCTAAATATTCTATTTAGTGATAAGACGGGAACTATTACAAAAGGTAAGTTAGAGGCAGTTATTTTTGTGGATGGGCAAGTCAATGAATATCACAATTACAATGATGTTGTAGACGAATTAGGAAAAGTTTTGTCATTTTCTATACATTTTAATACTGATGCCGTAATTTCTGGTGATGAAGGTAATTTTAAAGTGATTGGTGGAAATGCTACTGAGCGCGCTATATTAAATTATGTCGCAAAGACCAGAAACAACATGGATGTTCAAGTGGCTACAGTAAGTAACATTCCATTCAACAGCCAGAATAAATATTCAGCAACTTCCGTGACTGGCGATAGAAATATTACATTGATTAAAGGGGCTCCAGAGAAGATTCTGGAAAGATGCCGGACTTATTATGATCAACAGGGCAACAAGGTTGTATTGACGGATAAGGCAAAGTTGGAGGACAAGATTAATGAGTTGGCTGGCCGTGCGATTCGTGTATTGGCAATTGCCACATCTGATAATCAAATTGAAGGTGAATCCCTTCCAGAAGGAGATTGGACACTGGTAGGTATTATTGGCATCAGAGATGAAGTCAGGCAGGAGTCTATTGCGGCTATAGCAGAGGTACAGAATGCAGGAGTGCAGGTGGTAATGATTACCGGAGACCGTATGGATACGGCTATGGCAATAGCAAAAGAAGCTGGTATCATACAAAATAACACTGATTTGGTATTGACCTCTGATGAACTTGCTAATATGTCTGATAATGAAATCAAAGATCAATTGAAAAAAGTTCGTGTTGTAGCACGTGCTCTTCCTAGTGACAAGAGCCGTTTAGTTAGATTGGCCCAAGATATGAATCTGGTTGTTGGTATGACTGGGGATGGTGTAAATGATTCGCCTGCCTTAAAGAAAGCTGATGTTGGATTTGCTATGGGTGGAGGAACAGAAGTTGCTAAAGAAGCGAGCGATATAGTTATTCTAGATGATAACTTTAGTTCTATTGATAAAGCAATTCTGTATGGTAGAACAATATTTAATAACATTCGTAAATTTATTGTATTCCAGTTAACCATTAATGTGAGCGCTGTTCTAATTTCCTTTGTATCTCCATTAATAGGGATGAAGAACCCTCTGACAATTATTCAGATTTTATGGATCAATTTGATTATGGATACTCTGGCAGCTCTAGCCTTTGGAGGGGAACCAGCCTTAACGAGATATATGAAGGAAAAGCCAAAGAGAAGGGAAGAGAGTATTGTCAGTCCTTGCATGTGGAGTGGTATTTTAGTAGGAAGTATATGGACCTTTATCTTAAGTATGTTGTTCTTAAAGCTTCCGCTCATTGCTGATGTATTCCGTGTAGATGAGGTTGGTCACCACGACAAGTATCTATTTACTGGCTTTTTCACGTTTTTTGTTATGATAGCTGCATTTAATGCATTTAATGCAAGAACAGCAGAAACCAATCTGTTTGATCATATTAAAGAAAACCATGGTTTCTGGAAAGTTATTGTACTTATTGTTGTCACGCAGATTATTATGACATATGTGGGTGGTCAAGTTCTTAACTGCTATGGATTAGTATTGAAAGAGTGGTTATTGGTAATTGGTTTGGCGTTTACCATCATTCCGATAGATTTAATCAGAAAAGCTATTGTGCGTAAAAAGGATATAGGCTGTACTAATGAATAATTAAATAAATGATATGATTTTGACTGTCGTACTAACATGGCGAATTTTCTCTATATTGTAGAGAAAATCAAAGGTTTAGTACGGCAGTCTTTTTTGTTGTAAGGTTAATAACATGGGAGGTAATTCTAACTTTTGAGTATATGGATATATAACTAAGTTATTACAGTAAAAGAGGACATTTATAAATGTAAATTGTAAAGCATTTCCAATAGTGATAATGTAAGGATACGTCGTGCGATAGGAGATATATTTATGCTTTTATATATTGGGAATCAAGAGGAATATCATTGTCTGCAGGAGCTATCAGATACGTTGCAGCAACCTATCTGTATTATCCCAGCTCCAGAGAATCCAAAGGAAATTCTAGCTAGTGCAAAAGCACAATATTCCTATTACATTGTGAATATAGGTAGTTATGGGGATAGACAGAAGGAATTGATTATTGCTCTTAAAGAATTGTTGGGAAGTATAGAAGGAAAGCTGATTCTGTTGGCTGTAAATATGACAACTGAGACACCAATGATTACGGAGTTAATGTATGCAGGGTTTACTAATATTATTTTTGGTAAATCAACACCTGATTTATCTTCCGTACAAGTAAAACAGGGAATAGTAAATGCAACATCAGAAAGAACAGAATTTGGAGATACGGAACCGTTTTTCTGTAATGGGCCAACTATGGGGAAAAGACCTACCGAGTTTATGAGAGGAGAGTATATTTCATGTGAGCCAAGTCTAAGCGGTGACAATTCAAGTACAATTTCTCAAAATAAACAATTATCAAAAAAGCATTTAATAAACAAGTGGTTTGTAGTAGGTGGAGCCTGTATCCTTGTATTCTTTATTGCGTTAATGGTTGTTTATCAATTGCTAGTTGCAAAACAAGGAAAAAGTTTGAATTATACTGAGGAAATTGTTTCCTTAGAGGAGAGCAAGAAAAAGGAGAAGCTTATAGCACCGGCTAGTACTGATATGATGGAAGCAATGAGTGACTACCTGCATACTGAGCAACCAGCAGTTAGTAAGCCTCCTGCATCAATTCTTCCTGATTTAGAGGGAGAATTATCAAAATCAGAAGTATTAGTAGAACCAAAGGAAGCAGAACAATTGAAGGAACCAGAAGAATTTAATAAGCCAGAAGTGATAGAGAAGGATGATGCACAAGGAAAAGTACTAGATGGGGATGAAGTATCAGGTAAGGAGACTAAGAAGGCTGGTAGGGGGACCAAGAAAGCTAGTAGGAATATTACGAAAGCACCTATAGTAGAGAAAGAAGAAAGTGATTCAATTGAAATTCAATCCATCTCCCTACCTTTATCAATTCGTATGGTTACAGGAAAAAGAGCTACCTTACTTCCAAAGTGTAAACCAGAAAATCCAAATAAATCATCATTGTACTGGCACAGCACAAATAACCAAATAGCTACGGTAACGAACGGAACAATTAAAGCCATCAAACAGGGAGTTGTATTTATCACGGTGGAAACAAAAAGTGGGAAGAGTGCAGAATGTAAGGTAGTTATAGCAGATCAGTAATTGAGTCATATTATGGAGGGATTATGAAAAAAAGATTAATAAAGATTGTAGTGTTAGTCATGTTTGTTTTTTTGGTGAATGGGAGGAGCATTACATGTCAGGCAGCCAGTAATGTTAAAGTAAGTACATTTGATGATTTACGTAAATATCTAGGAGAAACGAAAGATTATATCATTACAATTGCTTCCAATATTGAGATAACGGGTAAGTTAACCGTGACAGGAAATAAGAGTATAGTTGGTAACGGTAAATGTTTATATAGAGGGACTTCTTATACCAGTAATTACCTTATCGTCATTAATGAAGGAGCATATTTGAATATAATATCCAATCTATATTTGTCTGGTAATTCAGATAAAATTAAGATTCCGACTAAGCCTTTAATTCATGTGGGAAAGGGGTCGGTTTTGAAACTAGGTGAACAAGTTAATCTTTATAAGAATTATTCGAATAATTCAGGTGGAGCTATCTGTTGCGAAGGTACAATGTACATACAGGGAGCCAACATTTATAATTGCCAATGCAATACAAGTGGAGGAGCTATACAACTTAGAGAAGGCACTAAGTGCTATATGAGTGCAGGAAGAATTTATAGCAATAAAGCTTCTGATAATGGTGGGTCAATCGCACAAAATAAGGATAGTACATTTGAAATTTCAGGTGGTTTAATTGATAGTAATACCTGCTTAATGAAGGGAAATGGTATCCTTATAAGAGGGACATTAATTCTTAAAGGAGAAGGGCAGATTAGTAAGAATAATGATGTCTATATTGATACCAGTGGGTTGGTTCAAACTGGGAATTGGAGTAAACCACATACTATAGCCCTTACCTCTTATCCACAGGTTGGTAAAAAGCTTGTTTCTAACGGTAAAAAATATAAGTCATATTTTATATGGTCCCAGAAGCAAGAAATGACAATAGCTAGACCAATCTGTATTGTTGGCGATAATCTTGTGGTTGGGGCATACTATCCAATCAATTATTACACTGATTCAGCCAAAAAGAAATTATATGCAACTCAGAATAAGCTTTATGGAAGTGCACTAGTCTTACTGGATAAAGGACCAGTATTGACTGGCTACACCTTTAAGGGGTGGTTTACAAAACCTACAGAAGGCACTAATATGACTGGTGCCACCTACCTCAATAATGTTGCTTTGAATGTCTATTCTCAGTATTCAGCTAATAGATATGAAGTTTCATATCAATCTCAAAATATAGTTATACGTAAGGATAGAGTAATATATAATACAAAGTATGGAAGTCAGCCAGTTATCACTATGGATAATTATAGATTTACGGGTTGGTATCTTGATAAAGCATGCACTAAATTTGTTACTTCTGATACAATTGTTAAAACAGCAGCAAATCATACCTTATATGCAGGGTGGAAGCCTTTAAGTTGTCAGGTATCTTTTGATGCGACTGGTGGAGAGGTTAATTTAAAGAAAAAAGAAGTAATATACAATGATAAATATGGAACCT
The DNA here is from genome assembly GCA_023413555.1 of Bacillota bacterium. Taxonomy (GTDB): domain Bacteria; phylum Bacillota; class Clostridia; order Lachnospirales; family Lachnospiraceae; genus KM106-2. The sequence goes on from JAEZPG010000096.1 coordinate 87,046, forward strand.
TACCAAAACCATATCAAACAGGTTATGAATTTATAGGATGGTACACCTTAGAAAAAGATGGAAACTTATGTGATGAGAATACCATTGTTACTAAATCATCTAACCATACCCTATATGCTAGGTGGAAACCAAATGTTTATATGGTTACGTGGGACTCCTTGGGTGGAACAGCAAGCTTTACATTTTCCAATGTCACATATGGAACAAGTTATCATACTATCCCAAGTGTAACCAAAGTGGGGTATCATCTAGATGGATGGTATACTGAGCGTCAGGGTGGGAAAAAATGTGATGAGAGTACAATTGTAAAAACAGCAGCAAATCATATCTTATATGCTAGGTGGATCAAAGATAAGGAGATAGTGAAGAATACTATCTTTATAAAGAAGATTTATATTACTGGGATGATGAACTATTATAAGGAGAAGCAAAGTATTAATACAAGTGGGGCCAAACTAGTAATAGAGTATTCCAATAATACCAAAAAGACATTATATAGTGGATGGACTATAGATGGTTATAAGAAGACATCAGGACAGAGGTATGTAGTATTTCGATATGGGGGAAAGAGCTGTAAAGTAAAATGTACTTGGTTAACAACAAATGATATAGCCAAAATTAAACCAACGAAACAGAAATATTCAGGATATATTGGTGATAAATCTTCAATCAACTTTTCTTCATATAAAGAGCAATTGGTGCTAACATATAAAAGTAGTAATTCTAGGATTGTTAAGGTATCAAAAACTGGAAAGCTGGAGTTTAAAAAATCAGGTACTGTCAATATAATTGTGACTATTCGTCTAGGTAGCATCTCAAAGAAATATAATATAAAAATTGTGGTTAAAAAACCAACCCTAGTTTCAGGACACTCATATGGAGAGAAGTGGAATCAACTACAATTTAGGGCTTATTTAAAGGGATCAAAGAAGAAGCCAGTGTATCTAAGCTCCAATTCAAAGGTAGCTAAAATAGATATAAAGACTGGAAAGCTATCTGCTATAAAGACTGGTAAGGTTACGATTACAATAAAAGTAGGTAGTTATCAAAAGAAGTATAGAGTGATCATAAATAAGTCTGCCAGATTTATTATTGTTGAATAAGCGCTTTTCAACAAATATTTTTTAAAAAAATGTTTATACTAGCAATGAGGTGAATAACTTATGTTGAGAGAAGAGAAGAAGGCGCAAAAGAAAGAACAGGAAGAATTTAATTCGGTGACTGCCAAGCATAAGGTGGAGAATCAAAATCAGACTCATAATTCCAGAGAGGAAGGAATAGGACCGATTAATCAGAAAAGATAGGAGGCTGTCGCTTTGGCGATAGCCTTTTTCTATAGTTAAAGTTACAGCACTCTAAGTATTGTAACACTAAGTAACATAATATTACTATTATCTTTAATATTTGACTATACAGAAAAGCTATAATGTCATATAATGGATAATGAATTGTACTATTTTATGGATAAGGGAGAAAATTAGGATGCCCAAGGAATTGATAAATTTACTTTCAGGACACAGAACTTTTATTCAGACACATAATTTTCCTGATGCTGATGCTCTAGCATCAGCTTTGGGTTTACAGGAATTCTTAAAGTATTATGGAATAGAAACTACAATCTGTTATGATGGAAAGATTGATAAATTAAGCACGAAACGGATGTTGAAAACCTTCCGAATAGAGATACATTCTATACATGAAATTCTAGACATGAATGAGGAAGATTACATAGTTATGGTTGACACTCAGAAATATAATGCTAATTTTACTGATGCTATTGGTAATGAGGTGGCTTGTATTGATCATCATCCAACCTTTATAGGATGTGAGTATTTATACCGTGACATACGTATTGTAGGGGCATGCTCCAGTATTATCGCTAGCTATTTTTTTCAAGAAAATGTACCATTGAATGCTAACCTTGCAACTGCTTTATTATTAGGTATAAAGATTGATACTTTAGATTTAACCCGTGGTGTCACAGATTTTGATATAGATATGTTTGCATATTTATATAAGAATGCTGATAAAGAAAAGTTTCAAACAATGTTGAAAAAAAGTATGGAGTTTGAAGATTTGCAGGCGTATGGAGCTGCTATTGAATCTATAAAAATATATAATCGTGTAGGTTTTGCATATATTCCGTTTAACTGTCCGGATGGATTGGTTGCAACAATTTCTGATTTTATTTTATCATTAAATGTGGTGGATATTGCAGTAGTATATGCATTACGACAGGATGGCATCAAATTTAGTGTAAGAAGTGAGATTGCAAAAGTAAATGCTGGGGCTTTAGTAGCTAAGGCTTTAAATGATATTGGTAATGGTGGTGGACATGCCAGTATGGCAGGAGGATTTATTAGTATAGAAAAAGCACATAAATTTGGTGATCAGATCGATTATGAAATAAGAAGACTATTTTTAGATACATTGGAAACCAAGATGGAGTAATATAGAATCAGTGATAAATTACAAAAAGTGGATAACTATAATTAATTTGATGATATAATATGTAAATATATGTATATTTTTATAATATAAATATAGGTTGGTCAATATATGTAAAATTCTTCCACAAAAAAATGTGCATAGAGTGGATAACATGTAAAAGTTTTCCATTATTATAGTGAAAGGAAAAGATTACTTTTTAATGTCTCCCTTTTGTATGGAAATTTAAGATATGGTATATACTTATTGTGCAAAAACAATAAAGGAGATATTTTATGCCTAATCTTATTTGTAGCGTTGAAAATTGTTCCTATAATACTTCTCATCTCTGTGATCTGAATAAAATACACGTTTCTGGTAACAATGCGGTAGAAAGTCATTCTACTAGTTGCAGGTCTTTTGTAGATCGGCGGGACACTTTTAGTAGTTACGTAAGTTGTGAAAATCCTTCAGAGAGGACAGATATTGAATGTGAGGCACAGAATTGTACCTATAATATCGATTACCGCTGTCACGCTGAGGGCATTGACGTATGTGGATGTGGCTCTCATAGTTCAAAGGGCACGGAATGTGCTACATTTGGACTAAAGTGATAGATATAGTAAGACAAGGAGACATTCTGGCATGCTCCTTGTTTTTTTGTTCAATATTGTTTAGAATATTAGAAAACACCTAACATACACATTGAAAGGATGGATGATATGAAGTTTCGCCCCTGCATAGATATACATAATGGAAAAGTAAAACAGATAGTTGGAGGAAGTCTACAGGATAATTCCTTGACTACGCAAGAAAATTTTGTGTCTAATCAGGGAGCAGTGTTTTATGCAAACCTGTATCGCAAGCTTCATATAAAAGGTGGACATATTATACTATTAAATCCTTCACATTCTCCATATTATAAAGAAAATGTTAGACAGACCATAGAGGCCTTGCGTTCATATCCTGGAGGGCTTCAAGTTGGCGGAGGAATTAACTTAAAGAATGCTAGTAGGTTTTTAGATGCCGGAGCTAGTCATGTGATAGTTACTAGCTATGTTTTTAGAGAAGGTCAAGTGGATTATAATCGATTAAGAGAAATGAGCAAAGTTGTTGGAAAGAAGCGATTGGTCTTAGACTTAAGCTGTCGTAAAAGGGAAAATGAGTATTACATAGTAACGGATCGATGGCAGAAGTTTACTAATGAAAAGCTAACAATAGAATTATTGGACAGACTGTCTGAGTTTTGTGATGAGTATTTAATTCATGCCGTGGATGTGGAAGGAAAGGCAAGTGGGATTGAAGAGCCTCTTGTTAGTTTACTTGGTAGTTGGTCCAATTTACCTGTCACCTATGCAGGTGGAGTAGGTTCTTATGCTGATTTGGAGACGTTAAAAAAACTTGGTAATAATCAAGTTGATGTGACAGTAGGAAGTGCACTGGATCTATTTGGAGGCCCTTTATCGTTTAAAAGGGTATTAGATATTATAGACAAATAACAGATGTGGTAAAAATAACTAGGATTATTAAAACAATCTTTCACTTAATCACTGTAATAATATATTCTTAACAATTTAGAACTGTACAAAATTAATGAAATTATATTAGTATAATGACAAATATATGTTAAAATAACATATAAAATGAAACATGACACGAACAAGCAGATAAAAGTGCTTAAAAAAAAATCGGAAAAGGGTTGATTTTTTAATTTCTTATGATATAATTGTTTCATAATTGTTAACAAGTTGTTACTTAAATTAATGAATTGTTTTGTTTCTAAAACAGTTTTGTAAAACAAATGAAACGAAAACGGAAATAGAATGAAACAATTTAAAGTAAGGAGACAATAATGAAAACATTAATCAGAAAGAGTGCATTATGTTTACTGGTATTTGTAATCGCAATTACAAGTAGTAGAGTTGATGTATCTGCAGCATCTAAAGCAAAGTATACGAAAGCAGAGTTAAAATACATATCTGCTATAATATATTGTGAAGCAGGCAATCAGCCACAAAAAGGAAAGATTGCAGTTGCCAACGTAGTCCTTAACAGAGTAAACAATAAGAGATATCCGAACTCTGTCAAAGCTGTTATTTATCAGAAATATCAATTTTCTCCTACAAGAACTAAAAGTAGAAAATATAAAGGATATACGAATTATCAGGTAGCATTGAAAAAATACTCTGGTGAGATTAAGATGAGCAAAACAGAGAAGAAGATGATGGCATCTTGCAAAAAGGCAGCTTTAGCTGCACTAACCGGTACAAAGGTATTGAGTAAAAAGTATTTATCTTTCACTGCTAAGAGTGCAGTTAAAAGAAAAGGTGTAAAAGCAGTGTATATTGGTGGTCATGGTTTTTACTAAAGCTATGTTCCTAATAGGTTAATATTATAAGTGAAAAATAAGAGGACTTATTCGTTAGAATAAGTCCTTTATAATTGTGAATAATTGTGGTAATATGGTAGTTATAAATCTATTGTAATGAAATGGGAAAAATTTTGAAAGGAACGAATCAAATGGATGAAATGAATGGCTCAAAGAATTTTATTGAGCAGATAATTGAAAATGATATTAAGGAAGGGTATTGTGAAACAGTAGTGACCAGGTTTCCACCTGAACCTAATGGGTATCTTCATATTGGACACGCTAAGTCAATCATTTTAAATAGTGGTTTGGCAAAAAAATATAATGGTAGATTTAATCTACGTTTTGATGATACAAATCCTACAAAAGAAAAAACTGAATTTGTTCAATCTATAAAGGAAGATGTATTGTGGCTAGGAGCTGATTTTGAAGATCGTCTGTTTTTTGCTTCTGATTATTTTGAACAGATGTATGATGCTGCCCTTAAGCTGATAAAAAAAGGTAAGGCCTATGTATGTGACTTAAATGCTGAGGAGATACGTCAGTATCGTGGTACCTTAACTGAACCAGGAAAAGATAGTCCATTTCGTAATCGTTCAATAGAGGAGAATCTTGATTTATTTGTACGAATGAAAAATGGTGAGTTTAATGATGGAGAAAAGGTGTTGCGTGCTAAGATTGATATGGCCAGTGGGAATATCAATATGAGGGATCCTATTTTATATCGGATAGCAAGAATGAGACATCACAATACAGGTGATAAGTGGTGTATTTATCCGATGTATGATTTTGCTCATCCTATCGAGGATGCCATTGAGGGCGTGAGTCACTCTATTTGCACCTTAGAGTTTGAAGACCATAGACCCCTTTATGATTGGGTTGTAAGAGAATTAAAGTATGAGAATCCTCCAAAGCAGATTGAGTTTGCTAAAATGTATCTTACGAATGTGGTGACTGGTAAAAGATATATTAAGCGTCTTGTTGAAGAGGGAATTGTAGATGGTTGGGATGATCCAAGATTAGTTACTATCGCAGCACTTAGAAGACGTGGATATACGCCAGAGGCGATTCGTATGTTCATGGAGCTTAGTGGTGTTTCAAAAGCACAAAGTTCTTCCGATTATGCTATGTTGGAATACTGTATTAGAGAAGATTTAAAACTAAAAAAGTTCAGAATGATGGCTGTTCTTGATCCTATTAAGCTTATAATTACAAATTACCCTGAAGATCAGGTTGAATATTTGGACGTTATAAATAATCAGGAAAATGAAGAACTGGGTGTAAGACAAGTTCCATTTTGTAGAGAATTATATATCGAAAGAGAAGACTTTATGATAGAACCACCAAAGAAGTATTTTCGTTTATACCCAGGTAATGAGGTACGTCTTATGCATGCTTATTTTGTTACCTGTACGGATTATGTTACTGATGAAAATGGAAAAGTAGTGGAGGTTCATTGCACGTATGATCCAGCTACCAAGAGTGGCAGTGGATTTACTGAACGTAAGGTCAAGGGTACCATTCACTGGGTATCCGCTAAGCATGCTGTTCCTGCTGAAGTTCGATTATACGAGAATTTGGTTGATGAAGAGAAAGGTGTATACAATGAGGATGGTTCCGTAAACGTAAATCCTACTTCTCTTACTGTTCTAACTAATTGCGTTGTGGAACCTCTACTTGGGGAGGCGAATGCATATGATAGCTTCCAGTTCTTGAGACATGGATATTTTTGTGTGGATTTTAAAGATTCCTCTAAAGAGCATTTGGTATTTAACCGAATAGTATCTCAGAAGAGTTCTTATAAGCCATCTAATCATTAGGAGGTAGTGTATGGGGGATTTATTATCGGGCCTAGAAGAGTTCGGGCTTAATAATGTTAATAAACTGGATGTATTTGAGAAAGAAAAAGAAGAATTAAGGATTGAGAATAGGTCACAGAAACAAACGGTGGAAGAGGTAGATTTTTTATTTGAAAAGTCTTATATCTGCCCTGTATGTGGAGAGGACTTTAAGAGTAAAACCGTGAAGGTAGGAAAGGTAAAGCTGCTTTCAGCAGATTCGGATCTTCGTCCCAAATACCAGTTAGTTGACTCATTAAAGTATGATGCTATTGTCTGTCCAACTTGTGGATATGCAGCATTAAACAGATTTTTTAATTATATGACATCTATGCAGGCTAGAACAATAAAAGAAAAAATATCCTGTAACTACAAGCACACAAAGGAAACTGGAGATATATATACTTATGATGATGCCGTTTTACGTCATAAGCTTGCATTGTTAAATGCCATTGTTACAAATGCAAAGAACAGTGAGAAAGGGTATATCTGTTTGAAGTTGGCATGGTTATGTCGTGGAAAACGTGAGACATTAAGTAAGGATACAGCCAATTTTCAGAAGGAAAAGCAGGAGCTAATTAAGCTTGAGCATGAATATATACAGAATGCCTATGAAGGTTTTAGCAATGCTTTAATGAAGGAAAATTTCCCAATGTGTGGTATGGATGAATACACTGTTATGTATTTGTTGGCGGAATTAGCGAGAAGATGTGGTAAGAATGATGATTCTCTTAGATTGGTTTCTAAAATACTCGTATCACGTGAAGCCAACGAACGGATAAAGGATAAATGTAGGGCGATTAAAGAAGCTATAAAGACCAATAAATAGGAGGAATGGGTATAGGATTTATGTAAGTCCTATACCCATTTCTGTCAATCTAGGATTGACAAGATCATACTTGAATATCAACCCCATTTAGCTTTTGAATGGCACGTGGTAGGGCATCTTTAGAATTTTTCCATGGTTCATTGGTGTTTCGATAATCAAATTTATCAATAAGCCAGGTTAAATCATCTAACACTCTATGTATATTTTCTAGGAAAACTTCATTTAGATCTTTTATAAAGTTTTGATAGGTGGAACCGGACAAGTCCTTTCCTGCCATTTCAAACAACCTCCCATAGTGAGGTTGACAAATCCCTTTCGAATTCTTAAATAAAACACGAAAATCCTGTTCAGTTCGATACAGATATAAGATAGTGGATAGATATCGATTAAAAGTCCTGTCTATATGGTCACAGATAAAACAACTATCATCGATTTTCTTAATGTAGGAGATTACTGGATGGATTTCTTTCTTTTTTATCAAGCCGGGGGCCTTAGGGATAGTCTTGGTTAGTGAGGATAAATCCTTTAGCACCTTTTCCATATGAGTGGAAAGTATGAGGGCAAGACCGAGACGGTTTTGATTGCCATAGAGTTGCTTAATATGCTTCTGGCAAAAACCGAATTTATTTGTCATTTCACGTATGTCGTCTTCCATGTAGCTTGGTCCCATGGTGTATTCTATGGCTTCTTTCTCTAATGTGTGGTAGATGGTACATACAGGACATTCACAATCAATATGAAAAGCTTCATTTACAGGAATGGTATATAGTTTTTCTTTCATAATAGTTTCCTTTCGTTAAAATCTATGTAGTAGGAAAAGACGATGTTTCATACAATACATAGAGTAAGTCCTCTATGTATTGTAACAGATTGTAATGAATTTGTCCTTATTAACGTATATTTTAGGAAAAAAGATACAGAATATTCTGTGAATAAAGAAATCAAGAGATATAATGAGGAAACAGAAGAAATAATGAGAATATATTAAAAATCAACCTGATTTATTATGTTTTTCGAATTAATGTGGTTTGCAATATACAGGTAGATTTACTAATATATAGATTATCAGTTAGCACTCAATTGACGAGAGTGCTAATAAAAAGCAAAATAGTTGTTAAGGAGGAATATATATGAAATTAGTACCTTTAGGAGACAGAGTTGTTTTAAAACAGTTAGTAGCAGAAGAGACTACGAAATCAGGTATTGTATTACCTGGTCAAGCAAAAGAGAAACCACAGCAGGCTGAAGTTGTTGCAGTTGGCCCTGGTGGAATAGTAGATGGTAAGGAAGTAGAAATGCAGGTAAAAGTAGGTCAGACTGTTATCTATTCTAAATATGCTGGTACAGAAGTAAAAATAGAGGATGAAGAGTTTATTATTGTAAAACAAAGCGACATTGTTGCTGTTGTTGAATAAGTTGCGTTCATAACATAGAAAATAGATTGATGGAGGAATGATATTATGGCAAAAGAAATTAAATTTGGTGCTGACGCTAGAAAATCGCTAGAAGCCGGCGTTAATAAATTGGCAGATACCGTTAAAGTTACCCTTGGACCAAAGGGAAGAAACGTAGTACTAGACAAATCCTTTGGTGCTCCACTGATTACTAACGATGGTGTTACTATTGCAAAAGAAATTGAATTAGAAGATGCATTTGAAAACATGGGCGCACAACTTGTTCGTGAAGTTGCAACTAAGACAAATGATGTAGCAGGTGATGGAACTACTACAGCAACTGTATTAGCTCAGGCTATGATTAATGAAGGTATGAAGAACTTGGCAGCAGGTGCTAATCCAATTATCTTAAGAAAAGGTATGAAGAAAGCAACTGAATGTGCAGTTGAAAATATCGCGAAGATGAGCTCAAAATTAACTGGTAAAGATCAGATCGCTAAGGTTGCTGCTATTAGTGCTGGTGATGATTCTGTTGGTGTAATGGTATCCGATGCTATGGAGAAGGTTTCTAACGATGGTGTTATCACAATCGAAGAATCTAAGACTATGAAGACTGAATTAGACCTTGTAGAAGGAATGCAGTTTGATCGTGGTTATGTTTCAGCTTATATGTGCACTGATATGGATAAGATGGAAGCTAACTTAGATGATCCATATATCTTAATCACGGATAAGAAAATTAGTAATATTCAGGAAATACTTCCAATCTTAGAGCAGATTGTACAATCTGGTTCACGTTTGTTAATTATTGCTGAGGATGTAGAAGGCGAAGCTCTTACTACTTTGGTGATTAACAAGTTAAGAGGTACCTTCAATGTTGTAGCTGTTAAGGCTCCTGGCTATGGAGACAGAAGAAAAGCAATGCTTCAGGATATTGCTATCTTAACTGGTGGTACAGTTGTTTCTGAGGAATTAGGTTTAGATTTAAAGGAAATGACCTTAGATCAATTAGGCCGTGCTAAATCTGTTAAGGTTCAGAAAGAGAATACAATTATCGTAGATGGTTGTGGAGATAAGAAAGATATTCAGAATAGAATTAATCAGATTAGAACTCAGATTGAAGAAACAACTTCTGATTTTGATCGTGAGAAATTACAGGAAAGACTTGCTAAGCTAGCAGGTGGTGTAGCTGTAATTCGTGTTGGTGCTGCAACTGAAACTGAAATGCAGGAAAATAAGCTTCGTATGGAAGATGCTCTTGCTGCAACCAGAGCTGCTGTAGAAGAAGGTATTATCGCAGGAGGTGGATCTGCATATATCCACGCTGCTAAAGAAGTAGCTAAGCTTGCAGCTGAATTAGACGGAGATGAAAAGACAGGTGCTAATATCATCTTAAAAGCATTGGAATCTCCACTTAAGATCATCGCTGCCAATGCTGGTTTAGAAGGATCTGTAATCATTAACAAAGTGAGAGAATCCGACCCAGGCTATGGTTTCGATGCTTTAAAAGAAGAATATGTTGATATGGTAGCTAGTGGAATTCTTGACCCTGCTAAGGTTACAAGAAGTGCATTGCAGAATGCAACAAGTGTTGCTTCTACTCTTCTTACGACTGAAAGCGTTGTAGCTACTATCAAAAAAGATGAGCCAGCAATGCCAGCAGGTAACCCAGGTATGGGAATGATGTAATTAAATAAAACAGTAATGAATATATAAAACCCAGCAGGAGACACTAAATGTGTTTTCTGCTGGGTTTTCTGCTCTTTGTCCATAATCCTAAGCACCCCTTGCTAACTATAACACCCGAATTCGGTAGGCATTAGACAATGGCGGTATACTAAAGGTTTGACGAGTGGAATAGTCTGCTCGTATAAGCTGCCCTAGGCGTAGAGCTCCAAAGGGGATTTGTTGTCCTCTTCGATTTAATATCACTGTATCCGGAGTAATATTTAGCCGAATCTGATTAGATGGTTCATTTACAGGACCAACCAGAATCTGATTTGCATTACGGTTAATCTGTAAAATCGCTCCTAAAATAATATGGTATGAACTAGCGGGTGGAATAAGGGTAATCCTTATTGCTCTTGCTTGAGGGGGGAGACTGGCAGTCATAGCAGGGCTTATTTCAGCATCCAAGGTCATACCCAACTGGATGCGACGTCTGGAAAGTGCTCTTCCATAAGTGTTGCGAACCAATGTCTGATTAGTCACTACTAGAACCAAAGTCTGCATAGTCCCTCTGGGAACAGGGGGTATATAGGAAACCGTTACATAAGTGACATTACGTACATTACGAATCTCTTGAACAGTAGCATTTCTTACACGATAAAAATTATTTACACATGGGCCTCCGAGGCGAGAATTACAAGGCATGTTACCTCCTATTTTTTATGTGGCTTTGAGCCATAAGTGCTTTCTATATCATATGCGTATGAATTGGAAAAGTTCAGAGATGACAGGAAAATATCCAAGACTTGGGCAGTATAGAACAGGCTACAGATTAATGCACTATGACAATTATTATGTTGACAACCTAAGTATTTTTAGTTATACTTGTAAAAATCTTTTTTATTAATAGTAAAAGATTCATTAGCAATTCTAATTATTAAGAATTTACCATAATTGGAGATATGTTCTATAGGATTTTATGCCCTATAGAACATAATAATAATAAGACAAAGAAAGAGAGGGTAACTAAAATGGGAACAATCATTGGCGATGGTATTACATTTGACGATGTACTATTAGTTCCGGCGTACGCTGAAATTATTCCAAACCAGGTACAACTAACCACTAACTTAACCAAATCCATTCAACTTAATATTCCTATGATGAGTGCAGGAATGGATACTGTAACTGAGCATAGAATGGCAATTGCAATGGCAAGACAGGGCGGAATAGGCGTTATACACAAAAATATGTCTATTGAAGCACAGGCAGAGGAAGTTGACAAGGTAAAACGTTCAGAAAATGGGGTAATCACAGATCCATTTTATTTATCACCAGAACATACTTTAGCAGATGCAAATGATTTAATGGCTAAATTCAGAATTAGCGGTGTACCTATTACAGAAGGCAAAAAGTTGGTAGGTATTATCACAAACCGTGATCTTAAATTTGAAACTGATTTCTCAAAAAAAATTAAGGAGTCTATGACTTCTGAAAATCTTATTACAGCGCAGGAAGGCATTACTTTAAGTGAGGCTAAAAAGATTCTTGCTACTGCTCGTAAAGAAAAACTCCCTATTATTGACAAATATGGTAATTTAAAAGGTTTAATTACCATTAAGGATATTGAAAAGCAAATTAAATATCCACTTTCCGCAAAGGACGCCCAAGGCCGCTTGCGTTGTGCTGCAGCTGTAGGAATTACCCATAATATTATGGAACGCGTGGATGCACTGGTAAATGCCAAGGTTGACTGTATCGTGATCGATTCCGCACATGGTCATTCCAAAAATGTTATGGAAACAGTAAAAATGGTTAAAACCAAATATCCTGATCTTCAGGTAATTGCAGGAAATGTGGCTACTGGAGATGGAACTCGTGCTCTTATCGAAGCAGGAGCAGATGCTGTTAAGGTTGGTATTGGACCAGGTTCTATCTGTACCACCCGTGTAGTGGCAGGTATTGGTGTTCCTCAGATAACCGCTATTATGGATGCGTATGGAGTGGCTAAGGAGTATGGAGTTCCTATTATTGCAGACGGTGGTATTAAATACTCAGGAGATATGACAAAAGCTATTGCAGCCGGTGCTAACGTATGTATGATGGGTAGTATATTTGCTGGATGTGATGAGTCACCTGGAACATTTGAGTTATTCCAAGGTAGAAAATATAAAGTATACCGTGGTATGGGATCCATTGCTGCTATGGAAAATGGTAGCAAGGACCGTTACTTCCAGGAAGACGCTAAGAAATTAGTACCAGAAGGCGTTGAAGGACGTGTGGCATATAAGGGAACTGTTGAGGATACTGTATTCCAATTAATGGGTGGTTTACGTTCCGGTATGGGCTACTGTGGAACTGCTACTATTGAGGAATTAAAGCTAAATGGCAAGTTCGTGAAGATTTCAGCAGCTTCCTTAAAGGAAAGTCATCCTCATGACATTCATATTACCAAAGAAGCTCCAAACTATAGCCTAGACGACAAATAGAAAGAAACCAATTAACTATAGTTATATTTTAAGGACATTTTCTAAAAGAAATTTTAGAAAATGTCCTTTTCTCAATATCCATATCTCACAGTGTGAAGCGTAACAAAGATACACAACTGGTTAATTCTATCTTATGATTCTATTTTTCAAATAGTTCTTTTTTAAATGCCAGCCAAGCATCCTCATGCTCTACATAATACAATGGGCAAAGTTTGCCAGTTACATCATAATGCCGAATAACATCATTGATGTCTAAGTCATACTGGGAGCAAAGCCATCTGGTTAAAGAGATAAGAGCGTCATAGCTTTCCTTAGTAAACTTACCTGTTTCATCAGGATGACAGACTTCAATGGATAATGTATCTTTATTTCGATTATTACTTGCATAGGAAATCTCATTTGTAGGGATACATTGAATAATCTTACCATCCAAATCAATAATAAAATGACTACTTGCATAGGTGCTTCCGCTGTCTGCAAGTTTATTAAAATAATTCCTGTTAGCCTTGGCTGAGGTACCAGGATTGCCCACATAATGAATGACAACGCCATTTACTTTGCTAAGAGGAGTCTGTGGTCTGGAATAAGGGTTGGGATTCAGTAAATCTGCCTGAATGGGAGGCTTTTTATAACTTGAAGCCATAACCGTGGCCGGACGGGCAGCTCCATCCCCTTCTATTGCGCTTGAAATATCATTTTCTTTAGTATTGGAAGTGTTTAACAGAAGAAAGCCTGTCACTACGGCCATTATGGTACCAATGAGACATAGAAATCGAATTAGATGTTTCTTTTTACGTTGAAGAGCCCTTTTTCTTCTAGGTGGATAATAGGAATTGTAGTATGACATAATACTCCTTTAGTATGTACCTTAAACCTCCTTTAGAGTTTTAAGGTTATAGTCTTATTTGCTGGTTCGTAAAGTCGGTAAGTAATACCTGCATTTTTCATCATACGTTTACTTGCTATGGTGGATCCGGTATTGGCATATTTGTCACATAGATAGATAACCTCCTTGATTCCAACCTGTATTAGAGCTTTTGTACATTCGTTGCAAGGGAATAAAGAAGTGTAGAGCTTAGCTCCTTTCATATTAACGCCAGTATAGTTTAAAATGGCATTAAGTTCTGCATGACACACATAAGGATATTTGGTGTCTAGAAATTCACCATCTCTTTCCCAAGGGTATTCATCGTCAGAACATCCCTGTGGCATACCATTATAGCCCATGGACAAAATACGATTATCATCATTGACTATACAAGCTCCTACACAGGTGTTTGGATCTTTACTCCGTTCAGCAGACAGAAGTGCAACTCCCATAAAATATTCATCCCATTTTAAGTAATCTTGCTTTTTCATTTAGATACCCCTTTCTTTTTATGAATACAGTAAGCCAGGTACAAGCCTAAGCTTCCTAGTAGTACAACTAATACAATTGCAATGGCACAGTGCATAAAGTACCCCTCAGGGAGGATTGTTATGACAGGATCTGTAGTAGGGTCAAAGAGCCAGTCATCATTACGGAAAAACAATTTATGAAAGATAACAAAGACTTTGTTAAAACTAATGCTCATAGCTAAACCTATAATAGCGGGAATGGCGATAGAGGTAAAGGCTGCAGTCTTTAAATATTGATAATCATGTTGTTTTCTTTTTCGAAGAACTAGGAAACAGAGTAGACCAAAGGATAGGGCCATAAGAATGTAACAGCCGTTAAAAATAATTTTTACCTCTGCAAAATGGCTTAGTCCACTAGAGGAGGCAGCCAGAGTGGGAAATTCTAACTTTCCGAAAAAAAATGGGGAGCAGTAAGCAATGAGGGCATTGTAGTTCTCCATTATTACATCGTAACTTAGACCAGAGGTGGCTTCGATATTCAAATACTTTACATCGAATCGATACAAAGCTCCACAATTTATCACAAAAATAGTACCGAGTGTTGCGAAAAAAATAAAAAACAATATACCAATGCCAATATATGATATTTTCTTTGTTTTCATAGGTTACTCTCCTAAACCATTTTATGATATCTCATAATCATTAAACCACTTCTATCATATTATAATATAGAACACATACTACCGCAATCATTAGAAATGGTAAAATAATAAGAATAGTTAATAAGTAGAATTATAAAATTTAATTATACTTATAAATTAAAGCTGTTGAATTCTAAAATATTATGTAGTACACTAAATTTAGAAGTCGTATGACTGGCGGAAATGGGAAAAACCCATGGGGAGTACGATGATTTGACATGCCGACCGCCTGGGCAGCCGTTAGGTTACCTAGGCGGTTTTTGCTGTTTTTTAAGTTATAATAGCAGTAGGCTGTCCAGATACTAACGGAGCATAGGAAAGAAAAGGAGAATGGAAATGAGAGCATTAATTAGCGTATCAGACAAAACAGGGATTGTAGAATTTGCAAAGGAACTGGTTTCTTTAGGAGTCCAGATAATTTCTACAGGTGGTACCTATAGTAAGCTTAAATCGGAAGGTGTTGACGCAATTGAGATTTCCGATGTAACAGGATTTCCAGAATGCCTAGATGGCCGCGTAAAGACTTTACATCCAGCAGTGCATGCAGGTTTACTGGCTATGAGAAGCAAATCAGAGCATATGCAGCAGTTAAAGGATTTGAACATTGAGACAATTGATATAGTTGTTGTAAACCTGTATCCTTTTAAGGCTACTATTATGAAGGATGGCGTAACAAGGGCTGAGGCAGTGGAGAATATTGATATCGGTGGACCTACTATGTTACGTAGTGCAGCAAAGAACTATCAGGATGTTGCAGTTGTTGTAGATCCAAGAGATTATGAGAAGGTTCTTGTTGAATTAAATGAACATAAGGAAGTATCGTTAGATACAAAGTTTTATCTGATGCAAAAAGTGTTTATGCATACTTCTAATTATGATACTATGATTGCAGATTTCTTGAAGAAGGAAAGAAATGATCATGAGCTTCCAGAGACCTTAACTATGACCTTTGAGAAAGTTCAAGATATGCGTTATGGGGAGAACCCTCATCAAAAAGCTGCATTCTACCGTGAGGTTGGTAAGAAGAAGGGATCCATAACTGATGCAGTTCAGTTGAATGGTAAAGAGCTTTCCTTTAACAACATTAATGATACCAATGGCGCATTAGAATTATTAAAAGAATTTACTGAGCCAACTGTAGTTGCTTGTAAGCATGGCAATCCATGTGGTGTAGGAAGTGCAGATACAATTGAGGAGGCCTTTGACAAGGCATTTGCAGCAGACAAGGTATCTATTTATGGTGGTATTGTAGTTGTTAACCGTCCTGTTACTAAGGAATTGGCTGAAAAGATGGCTAAGATATTCCTTGAAGTTATTGTGGCTCCAAGCTATGAGGAAGAAGCTCTAGCAATCTTTACTACTAAGAAGAATCTTCGTGTTCTAAAATTAGACGATATCAGCGTACCTCAGAATGAAAATGCATATGACTTAAAGAAAGTGAATGGTGGTTTAATCGTTCAGACCATCGATAGCAAATTATTAAATGAGGATGAGCTAAAGGTAGCAACCAATCGGGCACCATCTGACAAGGAAATGGAAGATTTGAAATTTGCTTGGAAGGTTGTTAAATTTGTTAAATCCAACGGTATTGCATTAGCAAAGAACAAACAGACCATCGGGATTGGACCTGGACAGGTGAACCGTGTATGGGCAACTGAGCAGTGTGTGGAGCATGCAGCGGAGTTAATCGGTGAGGATGCTACCAAGGGGGCAGTACTTGCATCTGATGCATACTTCCCATTTGACGATAGTGTAGAAGCTGCCCACAAAGCAGGCATTACTGCTATCATTCAACCTGGTGGCTCTATTCGTGACGAAGACAGCATTAAAAAGTGTAACGAATACGGAATAGCGATGGTATTTACCGGAATGCGTCATTTCAAACACTAAGATGTATAAGGGTAAAGAACAAATTATGAAAAACCTCTTAAGCCGATGCAAGAGAGGTTTTTTTATTTTATCAAAATTTTTAACAGACAAATGAGAAAAATAAGTGTATAATATTTATGTTTTAGTACATAGTTTAGATAAGTCAGTTACAAACTGGCGGTAGATTATATAATAATCTGTCTGTTTTAATAAGATTAAATGAAAAGGAGACACTGATATGGATAAGAAAAAAGGTTTTGTGGCAGAATTTAAAGAATTTATTTCAAGAGGTAGTGTAATAGACCTGGCTGTTGGTGTTATCATAGGTAGTGCATTTACTGCAATCGTTACCTCTTTGGTGAATGATATATTTATGCCGGCTATCGGTTGGTTGTTTGGTGGAATAAATTTTACAGATTTAAAGATTGTTATTACAAAAGGTTCAGAAGGCGTGGAGGAGGCGGCAATTTATTATGGCAATTTCATTCAGAGTGTTGTCAATTTCCTATTAATCGCTTTTGTTGTATTTATTGTTGTAAAGGGAATCAATCGTTTTTATAAGAAAGAGAAACCAGCGCCAAAGGCACCAGCGGAAGACATTCTTTTACTTAGAGAAATTCGTGATCTTTTGCAGGAAAGAAAATAATTATTTGTCAAAAGAATATGGACAAATTAAATATACTATATAATCTCAGGTAGAAAGGTAAAAGGTGAAAAACAATGAATATTACCAATGACATCATATATGTAGGAGTAAATGACAGGAAAATAGATTTGTTTGAGGGTCAATATCCTGTACCAAACGGTATGAGTTATAATTCCTATGTAATAATAGATGACAAGATAGCAGTTATGGATACGGTTGATGCTGATTTTACACATGAATGGTTGGACAATGTTGCCGAAGCACTACATGGCCGTAAGCCAGATTACTTAATTGTACAACATATGGAGCCGGATCACTCTGCTAATATATATAACTTCATACAAACTTATCCAGATGCTATTATAGTAGGAAATACAAAGACTTTTACAATGATTGATAATTTCTTTGACATGAACTTGGATAATCATAAGCTTGTGGTTGAAAATGGTGGAACCCTTTCACTTGGCAACCATGAACTGACATTTATTTTTGCACCTATGGTACATTGGCCAGAAGTTATGCTTACCTATGACGCAAAGGATAAGGTGTTATTCTCAGCGGATGCCTTTGGTAAATTTGGAGCATTAGACGCTGATGAGGACTGGGATGATGAAGCGCGCCGTTATTATATCGGCATCGTAGGTAAATATGGCGCACAGGTGCAGGCAGTGCTGAAAAAGGCAGCAGACTTGGATATTCAGAAAATCTGCTCCCTACATGGTCCAGTATTACAAGAAAATCTAGGACATTACTTAAGTCTTTATGACACCTGGTCTTCCTATGGAGTAGAAAGCGAGGGAATCCTCATTGCTTATACCTCAATTTATGGACATACCAAAAAGGTTGTGGATCTACTGGTGGAAAACCTGAAAGCCAAGGGCTGTCCAAAGGTTGAAGTATGTGATTTGGCAAGAACAGATATTTCTGTTGCAGTAGCTCATGCATTTCAATATGGGAAGATTGTTCTGGCAACCACTACCTACAATGCGGGAATCTTTCCTTATATGAGAGATTTTATTGAACATTTAGTAGCAAGGAATTTTCAGAATCGTACCGTGGGCTTAGTTGAAAATGGTTCCTGGGCACCGACTGCTGCAAAGGTTATGAAGGATGAGCTTTCAAGTTGCAAGAATATTACCTGGTTGGACACTATAGTTCGTATTACATCAGCTTATAAAAAAGAAAATATGGCTCAGATAGAAGCTATGGCGAAGGAGTTATGTCGTGATTATATTGCTCGTTCCAGTGATACAGCCAATAAGAGTGATATGTCCGCTCTATTTAAGATAGGATATGGCCTATATGTGGTAACCTGTAACGATGGTAAGAAGGACAATGGATTGATTGTGAATACAGTAACTCAGGTGACAGATAGTCCAAATCGTATTGCTGTTATTATTAATAAAGCAAATTATTCTCACCATGTTATCAAAAATACAGGTATTATGAATGTAAACTGTCTATCTGTGGAAGCTCCATTTAAAATATTTCAGACATTTGGCTTCCAAAGTGGCAGAAATGTAGATAAATTTGAAGGTATGAGTACTGTTCGTTCGGACAATGGTCTTGTGATTCTTTCCAACTACATCAATGCTTCTCTTTCCTTAAAGATGGAACAGTATGTAGATGTGGGTACTCATGGCATGTTTATATGTAGTGTGACAGAAGCCAGAGTGATGAGTGACAAGGAGACGATGACCTACACCTATTATCAGAAAAACGTTAAGCCGAAGCCTCAGACGGAAGGAAAGAAAGGTTTTGTATGCAAGGTTTGCGGATACATCTATGAGGGAGATACACTTCCAGAGGATTTTATCTGTCCATTGTGTAAGCATGGAGCGGCTGATTTTGAACCTATTCAATAATAAGAACTCAGGAGATTATTGTGAGAAAAGCAGTAATCTCCTGTTTTATGGTTAAGGGATGTAATCAGCTTTTTCCTGTGTTATAATAAAAATAACTAAGAATTTGAATATTGTTCATACTATTACATAAATGGAGATATATGCTATGCACATGTTAGATAGTCATCGCTTCTTTGCTAGTGGTAAAGAGGGAATAATAAAATAATATAAAAGGAGATTAGGATGGGCAGAAATATTAAAAATAGTAGTGAATTAACAGGATTAGATGCATATGAGTTAGTAAAGGAAGAACAGCTAAAGGATTTAAACAGTTTAGGACTTTTGTTTCGGCATAAAAAGACAGGAGCCAGAGTGTTAGTGATATCCAATGACGATGATAATAAGGTGTTTTCCATAGGATTTCGGACACCTCCACAGGATTCTACAGGGGTTCCTCATATTATTGAGCATTCAGTATTATGTGGTTCTAAAGAATTTCCTGCAAAAGACCCATTTGTAGAGCTTGTAAAAGGTTCTTTAAATACGTTTTTAAATGCTATGACATATTCTGACAAAACTCTTTATCCGGTTGCCAGCTGTAACGACAAAGATTTTCAGAATTTGCTGCATGTTTACATGGACGCCGTATTTTATCCTAATATTTATCATAGAGACGAGATTTTTAGACAGGAAGGTTGGCATTATGAACTCGAGAGTTTAGAAGGTGAACTGACCTATAATGGCGTTGTATATAATGAGATGAAGGGTGTATTTTCCTCCCCCGAACAGCAGCTATTTCGAGTGATTCAACAGTCTCTTTTCCCGGATACCACCTACGGTGTAGAATCAGGAGGAGATCCTGCCTTTATACCTGACCTAACTTATGAGGATTTTCTGGCTTTTCATAAGAAATACTATCATCCTTCCAATAGTTACATCTATCTATATGGAGATATGGATGTTGAGGAAAAACTGGAGTGGTTAGATGTAAAATATCTATCCAATTTTGGAAATGAGCCAGTGGATTCTGTGATTAAGATACAGCAACCATTTGGTCACGTAAAAGAAATAGTGGATTATTACAGTGTTGCAGAAGGTGAGGATACTGAGGGAAAAACCTATTTCAGCTACAATACTGTTGTGGAAACCAGCCTGGACAAGGACTTATACCTAGCATTTCAGATTCTTGATTATGTTTTGCTTAGTGCGCCAGGTGCTCCGGTAAAGCAGGCTTTAATCAATGCTGGTGTGGGTAAAGATGTATTAAGTGGATTTGAAAATGGAATTCTTCAGCCCTATTTTTCTATCATTGCAAAGAATGCCAAGGCTAATCAACTTCCGGATTTCTTGTCAATAATAAAATCCACTCTAAAGGATCTGATTAAAAATGGTCTAGATGAGAAGACTTTGCAAGCTGCAATTAACTTCTATGAATTCAAATACAGAGAGGCAGACTTTGGAAGCTATCCGAAGGGGCTTATGTATGGACTTCAGATACTGGACAGTTGGCTATATAGTGATGATGCCCCATTTATTCATATTAATGCAGGGGAGGTATTTGAATTCCTAAAGAGTCAGATTGGAACCGGTTACTTTGAAGGCCTAATACAACAATATCTATTAGATACAAATCATGCTTCGGTTGTAACAGTACAGCCAAAACCAGGACTGACCAGTATGATGGAGGCTGAAGTAAAAGAGAAGTTGTCTGATTATAAGAAAACTCTTTCAACAGAGGAACTTAAGCAACTTATTAGTCGGACCAAGGAATTAAAGGATTATCAGGATGCTCCAAGTACCAAAGAGGAGTTAGAGAAAATTCCGATGTTATCCATTGAAGATATAGATACAGAGGCACAGCCTTTGTATAATCAACTTAAGGAAATAGAGGACGTTACGGTACTTCATCACAATATGTTTAGCAATGGTATTGGCTATCTTCGTATCCTTTTTGATGTAACCGATGTGGAGGAAGAATTTATTCCGTATATGAGCCTGTTGGCTACTGTTTTAGGATACGTTGATACAAACAGACATTCTTTCCTAGAGTTTTCTAATGAAGTTAACATTCATACCGGTGGAATCAACAATGATGTAACAGCATATGCCAAGATTGGAACTGCCGGACAGTACAGTGCCAAGTTTGGAGTAAAGACCAAGGCCCTTTACAATAAGTTATCGAAGGCTTTTGAATTAATAGAAGAGATGTTATTTGAAACGAAGATTCACGACTATAAACGACTTAAGGAAATTATTGCAGAACAGGTATCTAGAAGTCAGATGAAACTTAACAGTGCCGGTCATTCCTACGCATCAGTCCGTGCTATGTCTTATTGCTCAGGAAATGGAAAATACAATGATCTAACAGGTGGTATTGCCTATTATCATTTCTTAAAGGATTTGGAGGAGAATTTCGACGAAAGAAAGGAAATAATTGCAGAAACCTTAGAAAAGGTATTGACAAGAATTATCCGTAAGGATAATCTACTAGTTAGTTTCACTGCAGATGAAAGTGGATATCGGTTCCTTGAGAAGAGCCTACCTGAATTTGTTAATAAACTTCCAGTTTCCTATGAGTCCCATGACAAAGAGGTTCTTCAAGTGGTAGCTAAGAACGAAGGCTTTAAAACAAGCAGTCAAGTACAGTATGTAGCCCGGGCCGGTAACTTTATTGATGCAGGATATACCTACACAGGAGCTTTAAAAATCTTAAAGGTTATATTAAGTTATGATTACCTTTGGATTAATGTTCGTGTAAAAGGAGGGGCTTATGGCTGTATGAGTGGCTTTGGTTTAGACGGTAACAGCTATCTGGTAAGTTATCGCGACCCGAATTTAAAGGTAACCAACGAGGTATTTAATCGTACAGCAGAGTATCTTCGTAATTTTTCCGTGGAAGATAGGGACATGACTAAGTTTATTATTGGAACCATAAGCAATATGGACACTCCATTGAACCCATCTGCCAAGGGAGCTCGTTCATTAAGCGCGTATTTAAGTGGTGTTACAGAGCTTGACCTTCAAAAAGAAAGAGATCAGGTGCTTTCTGCCAGAGTAAAGGAAATCCAGGCACTTGCAGATATTGTTCAGGCGGTCTTAGATGCGAATCTTATCTGTGTCATCGGAAACGAGAATAAAATAGAAGAAGATAAAGAATTGTTCCAAACAATTACTTCACTTTAGGAGGGACTATGAAACGTAAGTATAAATCTGGGTTTGTGACCTTAATTGGTAGGCCTAACGTTGGTAAGTCAACTTTGATGAACCAGCTGATTGGGCAGAAAATAGCCATTACGTCCAATAAGCCACAGACAACCAGAAACCGTATTCAAACTGTTTATACCTGTGATGAGGGACAAATTGTTTTTTTGGATACTCCGGGAATTCATAAGGCTAAGAATAAATTAGGTAATTATATGGTATCAGCTGCAGAGAATACCTTAAATGGAATAGATATTGTTCTGTGGCTGATAGAGCCAAGCACTTTTATAGGTGCTGGGGATCTGCATATTGCAGAAATCCTTAAAAAAGTCAGAACACCAGTGTTTTTGATTATTAATAAGATAGATACCGTTCCAAAAGAAAGCATTTTGACCTTTATAGATGCCTATAAAGAAATCTGTAATTTTGCAGAAATCATACCAGTTTCTGCCTTAAAAGGAGAAAATAAGCAAGTACTCATAGATCAAATTCTAAAGTATCTTCCTGAGGGCCCTCAGTTTTATGATGAGGATACCATTACAGATCAGCCGGAACGCCAGATTGTTGCAGAGCTGATTCGTGAAAAAGCATTACGTCTTTTGAATGATGAGATTCCACATGGAATTGCAGTAGCTATAGAATCCATGAAAGAGCGAAATAATGGCAGATTAATGGATATTTTGGCAACCATAGTATGCGAACGGGATTCTCATAAAGGTATCATTATTGGGAAACAGGGAACTATGTTAAAACGGATTGGCAGTGATGCTCGAAGGGAGATAGAAGATTTACTCCAAATTAAGGTTAATCTCCAGCTTTGGGTGAAGGTAAAAAAAGATTGGCGGGATAGTGATTTTCTGTTGAAGAACTACGGCTATAATCAGAGAGATTTATCGTAAGGGTATGATAACTGAATAAAATCCTACAGACCGGGCATCCTATTGATGTATGTTGACAACCATTTTTTTGATATAGGTAAGGGAAAACGTGAGGGAAGGTCAACATATACAGATTAATAGGGGTATTATCTGTGAACATGATACGTATCATGTTCGGAAAAGAGGTTTGTATGGATAAAAGTAATTTATGGCGTAGATTTGAAGTTTCAGGAGACATAAAAGATTATCTTAATTACATTGCTTGCACAAATGAAGAAAGTCAAAAGAGGACAAATAAGGAGGGAGAACGTGGTGGTTGCACAGATTACAGTAACTGGAATGGTGTTAGCCGCCATGCCAGTTGGTGATTACGACAAACGTCTCGTAATCTTGACCAAGGAAAGAGGTAAGATTGCTGCATTTGCAAAGGGCGCTAGGAGACCAAATAGCGCCTTACTTGCGTGCAGTCAACCCTTCTCCTTTGGGGAATTTAGTCTATTTGCTGGGAAGAATTCGTATAATGTGACAGCAGCTGAAGTTTCCAATTATTTCACGGATATTCGAGAGGATATTGAGACTGTGTCCTATGCTTGTTATTTCTGTGAACTAGTAGAACAGGTAACTAGGGAGAATAATGATGAGGTACAGATGCTAAAGCTGTTGTATCAGACCATGCGAGCTTTAACGAAGCAGTCTATTCCCAATATTCTGATTCGATACATATTTGAATTAAAAGCTATGTGTGTCAATGGATATGCACCACAGGTGTTTGAGTGTACTGGATGTGGGAAGGAAGAGGAATGCTCTTGGTTTAGTTTTGAAACTGGAGGATTGCTGTGTGATAATTGTAGGACAGAAAAAAATGGGCTGATAAAGTTATCGGGTTCCACCGTGTATACTCTACAATTCATCTTAACCACACCAATTGAACGGCTTTACACCTTTACAGTCAATGAGCAGGTGCTTAGGGAATTGAAAATGTTAATGAAGGGATACCTTTCTCTTATGACTGCAGGACCATTTAAATCACTAGAAGTCCTAGAGACTTTGTTTTAAGTGAGGAATTATTAGAACACATTTACTATGGTGTATACAAGGAACCGAATTAGATGTTGAAAATATTTTATATATTAGTTACAATGAATAAAGGTTTATAATATATACACATAGTTAGATGGCAACAGTAACATTGTTGTCGCAGGGATGTTAAAAGCTGGAGGATGTATAATGAAAAAAAGTTTTGCTTATGTATTGCTGACTATAGCACTGCTGGGGATGGCAGGTTGTAGTAGTGGTAAGAAAGATAGTCAGACGATTGACAATCAAGTGATTAAGGAGAATACCACCATACTTAAAACAAATGGTACTATTCAGTCTGTCATAGTGGAGAGTTTTGAGAAGGATTACTACAAGAAGAATGATCTAAATAGCTATATTGAGGAAGCGATACAAAATTATACCAAAAAGGCTGGTAAGGATACAGTTGTTTTGGATTCATTAGATGTACAGAATAAGGTGGCGACAGCACGAATTTCCTATAAGAATATGACTGACTTTGCTGCATTTAATTCAATAGAAACTGAACTTCTAACGAAGGAACAGGCTCTGAAGGATGAACGTATTTCCGACACTGTTTATAGTGTTGAAAAAGGGGATACAGTAGAATTAGAAACTGCTCTGAAAGATAAAGATTATAAAATTGTGGTTGCAAATCTTCCAGATGAGAATATTATGACAGAAGGAAAAATCGCATACTATACAAATGGAACAATGTCAGCGGATAACGTGATAAAGGCAGGTTCCGAAGGTGTGACTGTCATGATTTACGAATAAAATAGGATGAGAGGTTGAAAACATGGAAAAAACTATGGAAAAAATTGTAGCTCTTGCAAAAGCAAGAGGTTTTGTATATCCAGGTTCTGAGATTTATGGAGGTCTGGCAAATACATGGGATTATGGAAATCTAGGTGTTGAATTAAAGAATAATGTGAAAAAGGCATGGTGGAAGAAGTTTATTCAGGAGAATCCATATAACGTTGGTGTGGATTGTGCTATCCTAATGAATCCACAAACATGGGTAGCAAGTGGGCATTTGGGTAGCTTCTCTGATCCTTTAATGGACTGTAAGGAATGTCGCGAGCGTTTCCGTGCTGACAAACTGATTGAGGATTACATGGCTGAGCATGATATGACCATAGATGGCTCCGTAGATGCATGGTCCAACGAAGAGATGAGTAAGTTTATTGAAGAGAAAAATATAAGCTGTCCATCCTGTGGAAAGCATAATTTTACTGATATTCGCCAGTTTAATCTGATGTTTAAGACCTTTCAAGGGGTTACTGAGGATGCTAAGAACACTGTTTATCTTCGTCCGGAAACTGCACAGGGCATTTTTGTAAACTTTAAAAATGTACAGAGAACCTCTAGAAAGAAGATTCCATTCGGTATCGGCCAGGTTGGAAAGTCCTTCCGTAATGAAATTACTCCTGGTAACTTTACTTTCCGTACTAGAGAGTTTGAGCAAATGGAATTAGAATTCTTCTGTGAACCAGATACTGATTTAGAGTGGTTTGCATATTGGAAGAATTTCTGTATTACCTGGTTACAGACATTAGGTATCAAAGAAGATGAGATGCGTGTACGTAACCATGAGAAGGAAGAACTTTCTTTTTATAGTAAAGCTACAAGCGATATTGAATTTCTTTTCCCATTTGGATGGGGTGAATTATGGGGTATTGCAGATCGTACCGATTATGACTTGACCCAGCATCAAAATGTATCTGGTGAAGATATGTCTTATTTTGATGATGAGAAGAAAGCAAAATATATTCCATATGTTATCGAGCCATCACTTGGAGCTGACCGTGTGACACTGGCATTTTTATGTGCTGCTTATGACGAGGAAGAGATTGGAGAAGGAGATGTAAGAACGGTTCTTCATTTCCATCCAGCCATTGCACCGGTAAAGATTGGAGTTCTTCCACTTTCTAAAAAGCTTGCAGAGCCAGCGGAGAAGGTTTATCAGGAGTTATGTAAAGACTATAATTGTGAATATGATGATAGAGGTAATATTGGTAAGAGATATCGTCGATTAGATGAGATTGGTACACCATATTGTATTACTTATGACTTTGATTCTGAGACGGATGGTGCAGTTACTGTACGTGATAGAGATACCATGAAACAGGAACGTGTTAAAATTACAGACTTAAAAGCTTATTTTGCTGACAAATTTAGATATTAAAGTTAGATAGCAAGAAGCATAAAATATTAGAAAATAAGCGATTGGGGGCTAATCTAATGGATATTGAAACCTTTTGCAGAGGTTCTAGAAAACTTGCTGTGAAATACCGCTATTATCTAAAATACAATATTTTGATAGCGATGTGCATTCTTGCGCCCATCGTGATACTGACACTAGATCATTTAAATATTATAAAAGTTGGTAAATTACAGATTGGTAGTTTTTTTGTCGTATTGATCTGTATTGCTTGGTTGATAGTGTTATTGGTAGGTTTCTCTGGTCGTGGCTCGGTAGGAGCTTTACGTTATCAAATCTTTGGAATTACCCCAGACCGTAGGATCGTTCATTTCTGGTTTAAGGAAATGCTACGGGATGGTAAAGTGGTGTTACATTTTAAACCTTATCATAAAAAGCAGACAAAAGATGAATTTATTGATGTAATAAAGAAAAAAGAAGAAATCATCAATGATGAGAATTTTGAAGAATATCTGTGTACCTTATGCAATGATGAAACAGTGCAGAGAAAGAGTGATATTCTGTATGAGATCATGGATGATATTCAGATAGTAAAGGAACGTAAGAAATACCTAGTAATTAATTATACGATAGGGAATTTCAAAACAAAGAAAAAGCTTAAGATTTATAAAAACCTGACAAATCAGGATAAGATTTTAAAATTAATAAAAGATTCTGAAACAGCCCTCTAGATTATTGAAGGGCTGTTTTTCATGTAAGCAATGAGACAAGCAAGAAGTGATTGGTATAGCTGAAGAGGAGTATACAGATGCAAGTATTCTCACCCATTCTTTTACACATGAGGTAATTAATGGGAGATAAAATAATACATTGTTTTAGGTACTCAAGAGAAGTATTGTATAAGGGAGATTTATATACATATATGTCAACCAAAATAAAAGTTTGGCAGAGAAATATTTACCATTTATCTATATTGTGTAGAAAGCATAAATAAAACATGGATTAGTGGTCTATAATTGACAAAAATGAAAAAACTATTTCCTTAATTGACCAAGTATGTTATAATATTCTGTGCATCTGGGTTATTGGCAAAATGGGAAGTAGCAATCCTTGGATATCTTATCCTGATTGTTAAAATATTTAAACATATTGTTTAGGAGGTAATTACTACAATGGCAAAATGGGTTTATATGTTCAAAGAAGGTAATGCTGACATGAAGAACCTTCTCGGTGGTAAAGGTGCTAACTTAGCCGAAATGACTAATTTAGGTTTACCAATTCCACAGGGTTTTACAGTAACAACTGAGGCTTGTACCGAGTATTACAACAATGGAAAACAAATCTCAGCTGAAACAGAAGATCAGATTTACAAAGCACTTGCACAACTTGAAGAACTTCAAGGCAAGAAATTTGGTGATACTGAGGATCCATTATTAGTTTCTGTTCGTTCCGGTGCTAGAGCTTCTATGCCTGGTATGATGGATACAATTCTTAACCTAGGTCTTAATGACGTAGCTGTTGAAGGATTTGCAAAGAAGACAGGAAATCCTCGATTTGCTTATGATTCATACAGAAGATTTATTCAGATGTTCTCCGACGTTGTTATGGAGATGAGCAAAACTTTCTTTGAAGGAATATTAGATGAGATTAAAGAAGCAAAAGGTGCTAAATTTGATACAGATTTAACTGCAGAAGATTTAAAAGAAGTAATTATTAAATATAAGGCTATTTACAAAGAAAAAATGGGAACAGATTTCCCACAGGATCCTAAGGTTCAGTTGATGGAAGCTGTTAAAGCAGTATTCCGTTCTTGGGACAACCCTCGTGCCATCTACTATAGAAGAATGAATGATATCCCTGGAGACTGGGGTACTGCTGTAAACGTTCAGTGTATGGTATTTGGTAATATGGGTGAGACTTCCGGTACAGGTGTTGCATTTACTCGTAACCCATCTACTGGTGAAGCTAAGATTTATGGTGAGTATTTAATCAATGCACAAGGTGAAGACGTTGTTGCTGGTATAAGAACTCCTCAGCCTATTTCTAGATTAGAGCAGGATATGCCTGAGTGTTACAAGGAATTTATGGCTATTGCTCATAAACTTGAAGAACATTATAGAGATATGCAAGATATGGAATTTACTATTCAGGAAGGTAAATTATACTTCTTACAGACTCGTAATGGTAAGAGAACAGCTCCAGCTGCTCTTCAAATCGCTTGCGATTTAGTTGATGAAGGAAAGATTACGAAAGAGACAGCTATCAGCCGTATTGAAGCGAAATCTCTTGATCAGTTATTACATCCTGGATTTGATGTAAAAGCTCTTAAGGCTGCTACTCCTGTAGGTAAAGCTCTTCCAGCATCTCCTGGTGCTGCTGCTGGTAAAGTTTACTTTACTGCAGAAGATGCTAAGAATAATCATGATAAAGGCGAAAGAGTTATCCTTGTTCGTAATGAGACTTCTCCAGAAGATATCGAAGGTATGCATGCTGCAGAAGGTATCTTAACTGTACATGGTGGTATGACTAGCCATGCAGCTGTTGTTGCTCGTGGTATGGGTACTGCTTGTGTATCTGGTTGTGCAGAAGTTAAGATCAACGAAGCTGAGAAGTTATTTACAATCGCTGGTCAGACTGTAAAAGAAGGAGACTACATCTCCTTAGACGGTTCTACTGGTAATATCTATATTGGGGATATCCCAACTGTAGAAGCTGCTATCAGTGGTAACTTTGATAGAATTATGCATTGGGCTGATGAAATCAGAACATTAAAGGTTAGAACAAATGCAGATACTCCA
The DNA here is from genome assembly GCA_023413555.1 of Bacillota bacterium. Classification (GTDB taxonomy): domain Bacteria; phylum Bacillota; class Clostridia; order Lachnospirales; family Lachnospiraceae; genus KM106-2. Next base: position 116,554 of record JAEZPG010000096.1, read on the forward strand.
GCTGATGCAGCAAATGCTGTTAAGTTTGGTGCAGAAGGTATCGGTCTTTGCCGTACAGAGCATATGTTCTTCAACGAAGACAGAATTCCTAAGATTCGTAAGATGATTCTTTCCAAAACTGTAGAAGCTAGAGAAGAAGCTCTTAACGAACTGATTCCTTTCCAGAAAGGTGACTTCAAAGCATTATACGAAGTTATGGAGGGAAGACCAGTTACTATCCGTTTCTTAGATCCACCTCTACATGAGTTTGTTCCAACAGAGGAGAAAGATATTGCAGTATTAGCAGAAGATATGGGTCTCACTGTTGCAGAAGTTAAAGCTACTTGCGATGCTTTACATGAATTCAACCCAATGATGGGACACAGAGGATGCCGTCTTGCTGTAACTTATCCAGAAATCGCTAAGATGCAGACAAGAGCCGTAATGGAAGCTGCTATCGAAGTTAAGGCTGAAAAAGGCTTTGATATCGTACCTGAAATCATGATTCCATTAGTAGGCGAGAAGAAAGAGCTTAAATTCGTTAAAGATGTAGTTGTTGAGACTGCAGAATTAGTGAAGAAGGAAAAAGGATCTGATATCGAATACCATATCGGTACTATGATTGAGATTCCTCGTGCAGCTTTAATGGCTGATGAGATTGCTGAAGAAGCTGAATTCTTCTCCTTTGGTACTAACGATTTAACTCAGATGACCTTCGGATTCTCTCGTGATGATGCTGGTAAGTTCTTAGATTCTTACTACAGCAACAAGATTTACGAATCTGATCCATTTGCAAGACTTGATCAAGCAGGTGTTGGCCAATTAGTTAAGACTGCAGTTGAAAAAGGAAGACAGACCAGATCTAACATTAAGTTAGGTATCTGTGGTGAGCATGGTGGAGATCCATCTACTATCGAGTTCTGCCACAAAGTTGGTTTAACTTATGTTTCCTGTTCTCCATTCCGTGTACCAATCGCAAGATTGGCTGCTGCACAGGCTGTTTTGAACAATAAATAATAAGTAGAATAAATAATGAGCCCTCTATCGTACAGAACGGTAGGGGGCTTTTTGTGGTTCTTAAGAATGGGAAGTCGAAATGAGGGAGGTTGCCTAAATCGCTTCTTGACATTAGTACTATATAGTACTAATATGTATATAGTAGGAGGATCATAATGATAGAGAATACAGAAGGTGGATTTCTAATAAGCAAAATAAAACAAATACAAGGACGTTTGTTTGAAAAAATACTTATAGAACACGGCATAGACCAATTTAATGGAGCACAAGGTCGTATTTTGTTTGTATTATGGGAAAATGATAACATCCCTATAAAAGAATTGTCTAACCAAACAGGACTCGCTAAGACTACATTAACAAGTATGCTGGAGAGATTGGAGAATTCGGGGAATATACAAAGAATATATGACCCCACGGATAGAAGAATTGTAAAAATCAAATTAACTGAAGCAGCACAAAATCTTAGGATACAATACAATGAAGTATCTGCTAAGATGAATGAGATTTTTTATGAAGGGTTTGATGATAATGAAATACAGTCCTTTGAAAATAGTCTTAGGAAAGTCCTTGAGAATCTTACAAAAAAGGAGAATAGTAATGGATAGTGTTATTAAATCATCGATTCGTAAATTACGGGAGAATGCGCAGATTGCATATGTAGGCTCTGTAAATGAAAATGGTTTCCCACAAATTAAAGGTATGTTAGTTCTTGAGCATGAAAGTATGGTAACTCATTATTTTTCAACCAACACAAGTTCAAATCGTGTAAAGCAATTTCTTAATAACCCGAAAGCATCCGTATATTATTGTGATGAAACAAAAGACAAATATAAAGGTGCGCTATTTACTGGTACTATGGAAGTGTGCACCGATCATGAAACAAAAGAGTTTATGTGGCGGGAGGGTTTTGAAATCTACTATCCTAAGGGAATAGATGATGAGGATTACTGTGTCTATAAGTTTACTGCTGAAACAGTTAACTATTATCATGGATTAAGTAACGTAACCATGTCCGTTGAGGAACTGTAAGTTACATAGTTACAATCGATTGGCAACAGAAAAGATATATATTAAGCCCTCTACCCTAGTCAAGGGATAGAGGGCTATTTTATGATAGTAAGACACACTATTGTCATATTAAGTTCGGTATACTTATAGGCAACAATCATTGAGGAGGTAGTATGATGTTACCTGATAATAAGTATTTAGGTGGGACAGTTTATACCGTGGCAGGAATCGGTGAAGCTGGGTATAGTGGAGATGGAGGACCAGCAATCAAAGCACAAGTAAACGATGTATATGGACTTGGTATCGATCAATATGATAATATCTATAGTATGGATAGTTTAAACTTTGTTGTTAGGAGGACAGATGCTAAAACTAAAATAATTAGAACAATAGTTGGTAAAGGAATGGCTGGCCCGATTTCTGAGTTTGAAAGGGTTTCTGATTGTTATATTGGAAGGGTTGTACATGAATAGGAAAGTTTATGCAACTGAGAGTTTACATATATCTAAAATAAAGCAAGTATTGTGTGGTGGAGTTGGAGTTTTGTAAAACGTATCATTATGGTATGAACAGAAATAGGAATAAGGAGGATTATAGTATGAGTTTAGGCCATAATATTCAGTACTTAAGGAAACAAAGAAAAATGACGCAGGAAGAGTTGGCCGAGAATATGTCAGTATCACGTCAAACGATATGTGATGGTTACCCCTAATCCGGAGGATGATGTGATTGCATATATGGATAGGTGGGCGAAAGATTCTGGATTACTGGCCTACGATCATAATGCAAAACGTATTGGCTGGGATTTTCCGTATGTGTCAATGGAACAACAGAATCGTTTTGGACTTCGTGGATATGTAGTAGCTTATATTTTACCTAACGGATTTGAGACATCATTCCCGGGAGTTGAGTATGCTGAGCAAAAGGAAGCAAGCTATGCAGTTATCACTATTGAGGAACCATTTGTACAGGCGTTTGAGAGAATACCAAATGGTTATAAGAGAATTATGGAGTATTTGCAGGCAAATTGGTGAAAGAGAAACTAGAAGATAATGTTTTGCCTTGTTTTGAGTATATATATGAAAAGACGGTGTGACCTATATGGATGTATCGATCCATGTGGATGCAGTTGTGAAGTGTAAATATTGTCTATAATATTGCTGGAAATGGGAAAAAGGGGTATAATGAATTTGATTGTTTAGCACTAGATGAAAGCTTATTTATTCATGGAGTAAGAATGGATTTTGCAAATAGCATATATTTTAATAATTTTAACAATCATATTGTGAGAGTCGTTAAATTTTGATTAAAAACCTCTCTTTATTAGCACAGATAATGAGAGGTTTTGTTGGAATAAACATAGTATGATAAGAATAAGGAGCGGGTATGAAAATGGAATGGATTGAAAGACTTAATATGTCAATAAACTATATTGAAGAACATCTAAAGGATGAACTTGACTATGAGCAGTTAGGAAGAATTTCCTGTTGTTCCTCCTATCATTTTCAGAGAATGTTTACTTTTATGTCTGGCATTCCTCTGTCTGAATATATTCGGAGAAGAAAGATGTCTTTGGCTGCAGTCGATTTGCAAGGTGGCGATGCAAAGATTATTGACATAGCTGGAAAGTATGGCTATAGTTCCCCTACCGCATTTAACCGTGCATTTCAGATGGTTCATGGGATAGCTCCATCTGCTGTAAAAAATAAGGGTGCCTCTGTAAAATCCTTTCCACCGCTTATCTTTACAATTACTATTAAATGAGTGGAAGAAATGAATTATCGCGTTGAATCAAAGGAAGCTTTTCGTATAATTGGAGTGTCACAGCCACTGAGTCAAGACCAGGAGGTTAATTTTTCGGTTGTTCCTACTATGTGGCAAGAGGCAATACAAAAAGGAACCATTGAGAAAATATCTGGCTTGATGGATGCTGAACCAATGGGAATTCTAGGCGTAAGTGTTTGTGATGAGGAGGATCAATGGAGATACTTTATTGCAGTTGCAAGTACCAAGGAAAGTAAAGAGTTTGAGGAATGTATGGTACCGGCGGCCACTTGGGCTATCTTCCAGGGAGAAGGAACTAATCAGGATATTCAGGATTTGGAACGTCGTATTGTAACAGAATGGTTACCTACCTCAGGATATGAATATGGTAATGCCGCAGACGTTGAAGTGTACATAAGTGCTGATCCTAACAATGCTAAGTATGAGGTGTGGATACCTGTGATAAAGAAATAATTTTAGGGAGGATACTATGGACGAAAAACTTGTTTTGTTTTATGAATCTGTGGATGGACGCTTCTTGGATTTTGTCATGGAAATAACGGATTATTTAGTAGAAAAGGGCTGTAAATGCGATATTAAGACTGCCAAAAATGGGTATATGGTTTCTTTCATTCGAAAAGATACCAAAAGAACATTTGCTAACCTAGTTACCCGTAAATCAGGAATGAAGCTTCGTATTTATGCTGATCATATCAAGGAGTATCAGAGTTTTTTAGATACTTTACCTGAGAATATAAAAAAGGACATTCGTAAGTCATCTGTCTGTAAACGACTCGTAGATCCGAATGATTGTAATCCAAGATGTTTAATGGGTTATACATTTGATATGGATGGCGAGACCTATAACAAATGTCGTTACATGGCATTTATGCCGAGTTTGAGTGAGGATAACAATGCTTTTATTAGGAAGTTTTTAGAAAATGAGTTATCCATAGGGTAGATTACTTAGTAGGAGTACATGGACATAGGTGGATTCCTATGCTAGAATTATTCTTGAATCAAAGAAAATTATAGTATTAGGAGTATTCTATGCCAAAAGTAACGGAAGAGTATAAAATAAAAAAAAGAAAGACAATTATAGAAGCGGCAGTGGAAGTTCTAAAACAAAAGCCCCTTTATGAGATTACGATGTTAGATGTTATTAATGAAGCTAAGCTTTCCAAAGGAGGAATATATCTCTATTTTTCGGATATTGATGATCTGGTGATTCAGACGATGAATTTCCTTATGGAAAGTCATGAGCCACTTGTTTTTGCTGAGAAAAGCTTAAGTGGTGATGTGGAGAATGATTTGCTAAACGTATTTGGCCAGTTAGGCGACTTCATTGAGGCATGTCCTGCTATTATCAGTAAACTTAGATCAGAATTAGTGATTTATATTAACTATTATCCTGAAAAGATGGAGAGATATAAAACTGCTCTGGCTATACAGCAAGATGGTGACCGATTTATGGAGATGACGTCAAAGCTAATAAAAAGAGGAATCCAGCAGAAGATATTTAGACAGGATGTTGCTATAGAAGTAATTATGATGAATATATCTATCTATCTGAACGGAATCTCAGATGCTGTTGTAAGGTCTATCCTGTATAAAACAGAATCCTTATCTTATCCACTTAAAGAGTATTTAGTACAATTTATACGTGGCGTTATCCTATCGTTAAAATAAATGAGAGTTAAGTCATTTTTATGCTTGACGAATGAGCAACCCTCCTATAGAATATAAATGAGATAGTTCTCATTTATATTCTATAGGAGGGTTTTTATGAAAAGAAAAATCACACAGTATTTAATATCCACTTTTTTACTATCCTGGGTTTCCTGGGGAATTATTGCAATAGCAGGGGTACTTCAAATCAATTGGCTTACATATGGAAAACCAGTAGGATTGATATTGTTTATAATAGGTGGCATATCACCTGCTATCTGTGAAATTATCTTACAAAAAAGAAATAGTAGAAAAGATGAATTTCGAGAGTTTATTAAAAATGTAATTAGTATAAAACATTCTATTTGGATATATCTATATGCCATAGGTGGAGCTCTGCTTATTCAATTACTACCTGTACTAATCGGTTATAGTACTATAAGTCAACCGCTATATCTTGGCTTTTTAATGATTATTCCTATGATCATAGGGGGAGGCCTTGAAGAAATTGGCTGGAGAGGGTTATTGCAACCAGAGCTAGAAAGCAAATTCTCCCACTGGATGTCAACGCTTATTGTAAGTATTATCTGGGCATTCTGGCATTTGCCACTGTGGTTTATAGATGGTAGTAATCAGCAGAATATGAATTTTGGTTGGTTTAGTATCAATGCTGTTATGCTTTCTTTTTTCATTGGTTCTGTTCGCTATATATATGGGAGTATATTCATGGCAATTCTGGCACATGCTTCCATAAATGCATTCTGGGTTGTCATAGAGCCTACCGATAACATAATGGTCTCCATAATTCTTATGAGTATGGTCAGTGCTTTTACTTTAGTGATTGATTACCTTGTAAAAAAAAAGGAGATTGACAAAGTCATATAATAACTAGTACATATAAGTAATTAATGGTAGATAAGATGCATTATAAGTGAAGGTGTATCGTTTTATGGAGGAGTTATTTAGGAATACTAATAGAAATTTGGCCTTGATAATCTTGATATTGCTGCAATTGTATAAAACCAAAAGTCCTTCTGTCAGCTAATGCTGATGGAAGGACTTTTCTTCATATCTAGAACGATTCTTTGTCACATAATATGTTTTTTGATTGCATCAAAGCTCTCTTTGCTGATTACATGTTCCAATTTGCACGCGTCCTCAAGAGCGATTTCTTTTGGAACACCAAGTCGTACTAACCATCTAGAAATTAATTGGTGTCTTTCATAAATCATCTCTGCGATTTCTTTACCTGTCTCTGTCAAATAGATATAGCCTGCATCTGTAACTGAGATGTATTGTTTCTCCCTCAGATTTTTCATGGCGATACTTACGCTGGATTTTTTATAACCAAGCTCATGGCTTATGTCAACTGCGCGAACGACAGGAAGTTGCTTGCTTAATACAAGAATGGTTTCCAGATAATTCTCAGCAGATTCGTTTGTATTGGTCATTTTACTCACCTCATTTTATATGTTAGGCAAAACTAATTTGAGTAAGTATAACATATTTATAGTAAATAATCAATTTAAAAACTATTATCTTAGTTATTGATAATATCTATCAATAATGTTATTGAATTCTAACCATAGTTATTATAAACTAACGATAAAGTGATATGCAGATATTATGCATATTAAAAAGGAAAGAGGATGATGATATGCCATTGTCAATGGTAAAAGCGGGTGTACCAAACGTAATTTGTAAAATCGGTGGAAAAGAAGAAACAAGAAGATTCTTAGAAAATCTCGGTTTTGTTACTGGAGGAAGCGTGACTGTAGTATCGGAAATGGGTGGTAATCTGATCGTTAATGTAAAAGATGCAAGGGTAGCCATTGGCCGAGAAATGGCTAATAAAATTCTTGTTAGCTAAAGTAATCATGTATTGATGGTGTAATCAGGTGAAGTAGATAAAATAGGTTTGATAGAAAGAGAGGATGTTATGACGTTAAGAGAGGTTAGGATTGGACAAAACGTAAGAGTAAAAAAGTTAAATGGTGAAGGTCCAATTAAAAGAAGAATTATGGATATGGGGATCACCAAGGGCGTTGAGGTTTTTGTAAGAAAGGTAGCCCCTCTTGGAGATCCAGTGGAAATCACTGTGCGTGGATATGAATTATCCCTAAGAAAAGCAGATGCAGATATGATAGAAGTGGAGTAATTTTTTTGCTCAAAGGTTAGAAAAGACTAACCAATGAGAGACAAGACTAACAAAAAATAAAATAATTACTAAAAGGAGTAAAGACATGTCAATTAAAATTGCTTTAGCAGGAAACCCTAATAGTGGTAAAACGACTTTGTTTAATGCATTGACAGGTTCTAACCAGTTTGTAGGAAACTGGCCAGGTGTTACAGTGGAAAAAAAGGAGGGGAAACTGAAGTCAAAATATAAAGGGAATATAACAGAGGATGTTATTATTATGGACTTACCCGGAATTTATTCACTTTCTCCCTATACTTTGGAGGAAGTAGTATCCAGAAATTATCTGATAAGCGAACGTCCGGATGCAATCTTAAATATTGTAGATGGTACCAATATAGAGCGTAATCTATACCTTTCTACGCAGCTGATGGAGCTTGGTATCCCAGTCATTATGGCAGTTAATATGATAGATGTTCTTGAGAAGACAGGAAATAAGATACATATCCAGATACTTAGTGAGAAGCTTGGATGTGAAGTGGTAGAGATTTCTGCCTTAAAAGGTACGGGTATCAAAAAAGCTGCAGAAAATGCAGTAGCACTTGCTATGAATAAGAATGCTCATGTTCCTGTCCATAAGTTTACAAATGAACTAGAAACTGTTATCGAGAAGGTAGAAGATAAACTAAAAGGACTAGTGCCTGAGGAGCAGAATCGTTTTTTTGCCATTAAACTGTTAGAACAGGACGATAAAATTGGTAAGCAATTAAGCCAGATTCCGGATGTGTCAGAAGAAATTAAAAACCTAGAGATGACCATGGATGATGATACTGAAAGTATTATTACAAATGAACGTTATGTTTATATTTCTCGTATTATCGATGACTGTTGTACGAGAAATAAGAAAGAGAAGGGAACAAACTCTGATAGAATTGATCGAATTGTAACTAATAGATGGCTAGCTTTACCAATTTTTGCTGTAATTATGTTTTTGGTATACTATATTTCTGTTACAACAGTAGGTACTTGGGCAACTGATTGGGCCAATGACGGCGTCTTTGGAGATGGTTTTAGTTTCTTTGGACTATGGGTTCCAGGAATTCCAGTTATGGTTTCCAATGCATTAGACACTCTGAATGTGGCAGGATGGTTACATGGACTTATTGTAGATGGGATGATTGGTGGTGTGGGAGCAGTACTCGGTTTTGTACCACAGATGTTAGTATTGTTTTTATTCCTGGCCTTTTTAGAGGCTTGTGGTTACATGGCCAGAGTAGCATTTATTATGGATAGAATCTTTCGCAAATTTGGTTTATCCGGTAAATCTTTCATTCCTATGTTGATTGGTAGTGGCTGCGGTGTTCCTGGAATAATGGCATCCAGAACAATTGAAAATGACAGAGATCGTAAGATGACGATTATGACCACTACCTTTATTCCTTGTGGCGCTAAGCTTCCGATTATTGCATTAATTGCCGGTGCTTTATTTGAAGGAGCCTGGTGGGTAGCCCCTAGTGCTTATTTCGTTGGTATTGCTGCAATTATTTGCTCTGGTATCATGCTAAAGAAGACTAAGATATTTGCCGGAGATCCTGCTCCATTTGTTATGGAATTACCGGCATATCATATGCCTACTGTAACGAATATCTTAAGAAGTATGTGGGAAAGAGGATGGTCCTTTATAAAGAAAGCAGGCACCATTATCTTGCTATCCACTATTGTATTATGGTTTATGCAGAACTTTGGATGGGTCGATGGTTCCTTTGGACTGCTAACGGAAGAAGAAATGAAATATAGTATTCTTGCTGGTATAGGCAATGTGATTGCACCTATCTTTGCACCTCTTGGATGGGGAGATTGGAAAATGGCAGTTGCTGCAGTTACTGGATTAATTGCAAAAGAAAATGTCGTAATGACCTTTGGCGTACTGTTTGGATTTGCAGAAGTTGCTGAGGATGGTGTGGAAATCTGGGGGACACTAGCAAGTAGTATGACTGCAATTGCAGCATATTCCTTCCTTGTATTTAATCTTTTATGCGCTCCATGTTTTGCTGCAATGGGTGCTATTAAAAGGGAAATGAATAATAAGAAATGGTTCTGGTATGCCATTGGTTATCAGACGTTGTTAGCTTATGTAGCAGCTCTTTGTATCTTCCAAATAGGAAATCTTATTACCACCGGAGCTTTTGGAGTTGGAACGGTAGTTGCTTTCCTTCTGATTGTTGGTTTTATCTATCTTCTCTTTAGACCATATAAGGAAAGCAAAACCTTTAAAATGAATTAGGAGGTACGTGTATGGGAACAATAGCGGTTGGATTAGTTCTTCTTGGTTTTGTGGGACTGATTATATGCAATATGATTAAAGCAAAAAGACAGGGAAAGAGTGTACAATGTGGTTGTGATTGTGCACACTGTTCTGGCCACTGTCATTAGTAGTTATTCATAAATACCCTCGAGATATGCTTATATAAATAAGTACTCGAGGGTATTTTAAAATATGTGGAGTGAGGAGTGAAGAACTAATGATTTAGTAATTATATGTAAATAGATGAGATAATGTGCATACTTATGTCTAGCAATGGATAAATAATACTAAAAAAGCCAAAAAAATATATGATAATGTTGTGTTTTACCCATTAAATGTGTTATTATTATCACATAACATAGTACAAAAGTCACATAGATACACAGTTTTTATAGTATATTTTAGTTACTATTTAGAAAGTGTGGGAGTAGATATGAATTGTATGCATAATGGAAAAATTCATATAGCTGTCATTATCGTAGGATGGAATTTGGACTACCGTCTAGAACTTTTGGAGGGTATGTATGAAGCAGCAGGTATTTACCAATGTTCTTTACATATCTATACTTGTATGGGTGGAAGCGATGAGGACCATGCATTTAGTAAGGGTGAATACGATATTTTTGATCTTCCAGACTATTCTCTTTATGATGGAATAGTATTCATTTCTAATACAGTATTTGCAGAATCAGTTGTTCAGAAGCTCTCCCTAAGGTTTAGTTCACTTAATATTCCAGTAGTTTGTACAGATGCAAGAATGAAAGATTTTGGCTTTATGGGAACCGATAATTATATTGCCATGAGATCTATGGTAGAACATATGGTAAAGGTACATCAATACAAGAGATTTAAGATGTTGGCGGGGCCAAAGAATAACAGGGAAAGTAATCTCAGAATTAAGGCATTTAAGGATGTTTTAAAGGACAATAATATTACGGTAAAAGAAGAAGATATCTATAATGGTAATTATACAATGGATGGAGCCTTAAGAGCGATTCATTATTTTATGGACAATGGTAATGAACTACCAGATGTTTTTATTTGTGCGAACGATCAAATGGCTTTGACTACTTGTTGGGAATTGGAGTCTTTAGGTTATGAAGTACCTAGAGATGTTGCAGTTACTGGATTTGATAACATATCCCAGACCTTGACATTTCAGCCCAGCATTACTTCAATTGGAAGAGCAAAGAAGAAAATGGGTATAGAAGCTGTTAAATATTTAGTTCAGCGTATACTTGGCTATAATAAAAAGGTTGATTTTTATATTCCATATGAATTATGTATTAGAGAAAGCTGTGGTTGTAATATTAAGCCAGAGGTATCGATTAATGACTTCTGTAAGAAGTTGTACCATTTTGACATGGAGAAAAGATTAATGGAACAGCTTTCTAGAGTTATGGAAGATGATCTAATTGGTTGTAGAAATTATGATGGTTTTATAACCAGTATTCGTAACCATGTGCCGAAAAGATTTATCAATAAATACTATGTCTGTCTGAATCAATCTGTAGCTGATATGCTTAAAGTTGAATATGATGGAATTGAGAAGTTTTTAGACTATGAGAAGAATACTACAAATAGCTATGACTCCTATTTTTGTGTTCCTGTTATTTATGAATATGGGAGATACAATTCCAGTGAGAAGCTTAGCTTTATAGAAATACTGGATTTAATCAATCATAAGTCTAGTGATAAAGCCTGTGAGTATGATGATTTTACTTACTTTATGCCATTACATTTTAGAGAGCAGTGTTTTGGGTTTATGGCCTTTGCTGGAAATAGAGCCAATATCATCAATGATTTTATTGGCAATTATGTTAGAAAAATATCGAATTCACTGGAACAGTTGCGGATTCATAGAATGGAAAGTCTGACCATCAGTAAACTGGAGGAATTATATGAAACCGATTCTTTAACCGGTTTATATAATCGCTTTGGTTATAAAAAGCGAATTAAGGAGTTAATCACCAGGTATGAAAATTCTGAGGATAGCATTTTAGTACAATTCTTTGATATGGATGAATTGAAGTTTATCAACGATGCTTATGGTCATGATATAGGTAATAAGGCAATTATCCTTGTGGCGAATTGTATGAGACAGGTGTATCGTGAAGAGTTTTTGATCCGTTATGGTGGAGATGAATTTGTAGCGTTAGGTGTAAACCAAACAGAGAGTAGTATGAAATCAAAAAATAAGCAGTTTAAGGATATGATAAAGAAGGAAGCGTTGAGAAATAACATTACCTATCCAATTAGAGTTAGTTTGGGTTATCATATTGCAAAACATCCAGAGGAAGCGGACATAGATAAGTGGATTAAATTAGCGGATAAGGAAATGTATAAGGATAAGCAAAAAAAGAGAAGGACGAGGTGGGATAGTTGAAGTTAGCAGTTTGCCAAAGCCATATTTGCTGGGAAGATAAAGCAAGTAACATTCAGGTGGCCGGAGAATATATTAAACAAGCATCGTCTGAAAATGTAGATCTCATAATTTTCCCGGAAATGAGTTTTACTGGATTTTCTATGAATCTTTCAGCTGTGGAGGAGACATTAGAGGATAGTGATTACTATACAATATCCGAGATGAAAAAGCTTGCTATAGCTTATGATATTCATGTAGGCTTTGGATGGGTGAAAAAGGGAGATAAAGCTGAGAATCACTATACTATTGTAAATCCTAAGGGGATTATAATTTCTGACTATATCAAGATGCATCCTTTTTCTTATGGAAAAGAAGATCAGTATTTTAGTCAGGGAGACCAGCTGAGCTTTTGTAAAATAAAAGATCAGTGGGTCTCCACTTTTATTTGCTACGATTTACGGTTCCCTGAGATTTTTCAGGTAGCGTCAAAAAAAGCGGATGTAATCATTCATGCTTCTAATTGGCCGGAATCTAGAAAAGAACATTTTACTACCTTGATACGAGCACGAGCTATTGAAAACCAGTGTTATCTTGCTAGTAGTAATTGTGTTGGATGGTTACAGGAGGAATATTACTCCGGCAACAGCTCTATTATTGCGCCAGATGGCACGATTATGGAAACTTTGGAACATCTGGAAGGCCTAATTATTACAGATTTGACTCCTGGTGTAGAAGAATATCGGAAGATATTTCCGTTTAAGCAGGACAGACGAGAGAGTCTTTATCGCCAATTAAACTAATTATTTGGTTGCAATACTTTAGAAAAACTTTAATTATAAAGTTGTAGTTACGAAACTGCAATGCTATAATAGTTGCTATGAACATTGTGGGTATGCTTTACATAAGTAGAGATTAATGATAAGAAAGGAAGTACGACGATGGGAAAGATGAATATTGATTGGGATAATATCGGCTTTGGCTATATAAAAACTGACCAGAGATTTGTTGCAAATTACCGTAATGGTACATGGGAAGAAGGTGGAATGACGACTGATGATAAGGTAGTCATTAGTGAGTGTGCCGGTGTTCTTCAATATGCACAGACTATTTTTGAAGGGTTAAAGGCATATACCACGGAAGATGGTCGTATTGTAACCTTCCGTCCTGACCTTAATGCGAGCCGTATGGCAGATTCTGCTAAGAGACTTGAGATGCCTGTATTTCCACAGGATAAGTTTGTGGAGGCTGTGGTTGAAACTGTAAGAGCTAATAGGGATTATGTACCACCGTATGGTTTTGGGGCTACTCTTTATGTTCGTCCATATATGTTTGGTAGCAGCCCTGTTATTGGAGTAAAACCTGCTGATGAATATCAGTTTAGAATATTTACCACTCCAGTTGGACCATATTTTAAAGGTGGCGTAAAGCCACTTACTATTTGTGTCAGTGATTTTGATCGTGCAGCTCCTTGCGGAACGGGTCATATTAAAGCAGGTCTAAATTATGCCATGAGCTTACATGCAATTCAAACAGCTCATCGTAATGGATTTGACGAAAATATGTATCTAGATGCAGGTACCAGAACTAAGGTAGAAGAAACCGGTGGTGCCAACTTTTTGTTTGTGACTAAGGATAGTAAGATTGTAGTGCCACAATCAGATAGTATTCTTCCATCTATCACTCGTCGCTCCTTAGTAACCGTAGCCAAAGATTATTTAGGTTTGGAAGTAGAAGAGAGAGAAGTACTTTTAAGTGAAGTAAAGGATTTTGCAGAATGTGGTTTATGTGGAACTGCAGCTGTAATTTCTCCAGTTGGCAAGGTTGTTGATCATGGTAACGAAATCTGTTTTCCAAGCGGCATGACTGAGATGGGTCCAGTAACAAAGAAACTTTATGAGACATTAACTGGAATCCAAATGGGAAGGATTGAAGCTCCTAAGGGATGGATTCAGATAATTGAATAAAACATAGCTAAATAATGGCTTCCTATTTTATGGGAAGCCATTTTTGGGCTATGGTGAAAATCACGCGATAGTCGAGTGGTTCGATAGGAGCTTTAGTGATGTATTAAGATAAAAGCTCCTAATGTGTATCATATAAATGTGACCTGCTATCAGCGAAATAACCTCAAGAGTGTATATTTGCTAGTCGTAAGATACAAAGGTGCTGAGGGTGTGGGAGGAATGAAATAATGAAATAAATACTTAGTCAGTAATGCATATTACTTTCTACCTATACTAACGGCACTATTTTGTGTTAAAATAGAGTCGTTATATTATGAAAAATGTTTTATAGGAGGAAGTTTATGAAATTAATATCATGGAACGTAAATGGAATTCGTGCCTGCCTTGGAAAAGGTTTTATGGATTATTTTAAGCAGGTTGATGCTGATATATTTTGCATACAGGAAAGTAAAGTACAGGAGGGGCAGGTTACTCTAGAGCTTGAAGGGTACCATCAATACTGGAATTATGCTGAGAAAAAAGGATATTCTGGAACTGCCTTATTTACCAAGAAAGAGCCTATTACTGTGACTTATGGAATAGGAATATTGGAACATGATCATGAAGGCAGGGTAATTACAGCAGAATATAAAGACTATTATGTAGTAACCGTTTATACTCCTAACTCACAGGACGAATTAAAGCGTCTTGGTTATCGTATGGAATGGGAAGATGCCTTCTTAAATTATCTAAAGAGACTGGAAGAAAACAAACCGGTTATTTTCTGTGGGGATCTGAATGTAGCCCACAAGGAGATTGATTTAAAGAATCCTAAAACTAACCGGAAGAATGCAGGCTTTTCAGACGAGGAAAGAGCTAAAATGACTGCTCTTTTGGAGGCTGGATTTATTGATACTTTCCGGTATTTTTATCCTGATCAGGAAGGAGTATATTCATGGTGGTCATATCGCTTTAGTGCCCGTGCCAAGAATGCTGGATGGCGTATCGATTATTTTCTTGTGTCTAAGCAACTGAAGCCTCGCTTACTTGGTGCAGCTATTCATACGGAGGTTATGGGAAGTGATCATTGCCCAGTAGAACTTACAATTCAGTAGCAAGGAGGAATTACCATGAAGGGCAAGACAAATTGCGAGTTGTGTTCCAATTATAGCTATGACGAAGAATATGATTGTATGGTTTGTGATATGGATCTAGATGAGGATGAAATGGCCAAATATCTAACTTCCACCTTTTACAATTGTCCATATTATCAGACGAATGATGAATACAAGATAGTACGAAAACAAATGTAGATTTATAAGATAGGCAATCGTTTGAGAATGTGTTACAATAGCAGATAATATAAGGGCCCTTATGAAAAAAGGAGAGAATTAAAATGTTTGTTGATTTACACAATCATAGTTCCTATTCAGATGGCACTATGTCACCAAAGGAAATCATAAAAGCAGCCAAGGATGCTAATGTTTCTGTACTTGCCATTACAGATCATGACATATTGAAAGGCTCTTTAGAATTGCTACGATTAAGTAGAAAGGAAGATATCCATGTTATATCTGGTGTGGAGGTTAATGCGCTGGAAGGTAAGGATAACATTCATATATTGGGCTATGGCGTAGATTTGGAGGATGAGACTTTCTGCAGACTGATATCAGAAAATCGCAATAGATTAGATAAGATAAGTGTAGTTATGATTGAAAAAATGAATGCAGCAGGTTGCCCTGTATCTGTGAAAGAGTTTCAAAATACAGACTATGATCAGGTACATGGTGGATGGAAGGCCTTGTATTATTTTTTAGATAAAGGAATGATTAAGAATCTGACAGAAGGGTTTTCTCTTTATGAAAAATATCAGTGCGGATATGATATAGTAGATTTTCCAAGGGTAAAAGAGGTTGTGAATTGGATTCATAATGCGGGAGGAATAGCAGTACTAGCCCATCCGGTAGTTAGTCTCTGGAAGAAAGATATGACTTTGCTACAGTTTAGAGAAAAACTAGAAGGGTATCTATCCTATGGAATTGATGGAATAGAGTGTTACTATCCGAAGAATACAGAAGAATTAACGAATGTTTGTTTGGATTTCTGTAAAAAGCATGGACTATTTATTACTTCAGGCTCTGATTGCCATGGTGATTTTCAAAAAACTATACTAGGGGAGCTTCAAGTGAAGTTAGAGGATTTAGAACTCCCTGCCTATTTGTTACAATAAGTTAGAAGGACTGCTGTTATGAAAAATTTCAAAATTATAATCATACTGTTTTTGGTGCAATTATTTTATATGGGCACCGTTATGTTATCTTGTGTATGGGATAGTACAATGTTTACTGCTTTGAGGGTGTTAACCTATTTTGCATGGGGATATTCACTTTTATATATCAATTATACTATTAGACGGTATGAACATTCAAAAAAGAATAGAAGGAAAGCTATTGTGATTTACGCAATAGGCTGTGTCTGTGTATTAACAGCACAGTTCATATCTGCATCAAAGCCTAATTTAGTCATTGCATTGATATTTACGGTATTTCTTTTTGTGATGTACTTGGTGGAGCTTGAACTAGTATTTGATATAAGAAAAAGTATGCTGGACGAGACTATTTTAGAGCTGGAGAAAAATCCGAATAAAGAGTTATTTGTAGGAATTACTAGGGAGAGAAATATAAGAAATCACAGTCTGTTGGTAACAGCCCTAATCTTTGGATTGTTATTTACCTATATTGGGATACCACTTTTGTGTAGCCAGGATTATTTTTTTGGTATTAAAGCACTGATTTTTCTTTATGCTTGGGACATTGCCATGTTGGTTATGAGGTTATATGTAGTAAGAGCACAATTTTCAAGATATATGTTGGAAATCATCTGCTTTCAGATAAGCATGATGTGTCTATCCATTGTCATTTCTAAGTTAAATTGGGCTATGCAACAGACGTTTTTGCAATTGGGCTGTATACTTGCTATTGTACCAATTGTGTTTGGTGTAGTAAAAGATATTCGAGAAATTCGTAAGGGACAATAATGTATGGTTTCTTAATAGATTGCCGATATTATATAGAGATTAGGTACTTATGATTGTGATAGGAACGGTGGTGAGAACTGTGAGGAAACAAAAGGTAAGGAAGAAAAGGGCAATTATATTATTTCTTCTATTTATCTTGGTTATTGGAGTAGACATCTATGTTATCAGATATTTTATGAAAGAAGATAGTGTATTAGTATCTACTGCTGATTTTTTGGCAGAAGATACTATGCTAAATGAAGCCAATAAAGACAATGGTGATGGTAAGGTTACAAAAGAAAAGAAGGAAGATGTAGATAAGGAAGGTAAGAACAAAGTGTTACTGGATGTTCCTTTCATTAACCAGACCAAGGATTATCTTAATGCTTGTGAAAGCATTTCAGCGGTTATGTCCTTACAGTACTTAGGAATCGATATTACAGTAGATGATTTTATAACAGATTATTTAGATAAAGGAGTTGCTCCTTATCGTGATAAACAAGGAGTTTATAGAGGAAGTAATCCGTGGGAAAAGTTTCCTGGCAATCCTAGGGATGAGACAGGGTGGGGATGTTATGCTCCGGTTATTGTAAACGCGTTAAATAAATTCATAGACAAGGATAAATATGAGGTCCAGGAATTATATAATGAAAAGATATCTTCCTTATGTTCTGACTATATTGATCATGGTGTTCCTGTAATTTTGTGGGCGACCATAGATATGAAGGCACCGAGCAAAGGTTCTTCTTGGCAGTTGGTTGATAGTGATGAGAAGTTTAACTGGATTCGTTCAATGCACTGTGTTTTATTAGTGGGATATGATGATAACTATTACTATTTTAATGATCCTTGGGTGAAGAAAGCTTGTAAATATAAAAAAGCTGAGGTGGAACGGGCATACAAAGGTCTGTACCAGCAGGCTGTAGTAGTCTCAAAAATAGAAAAGTGAAGTCACTGTCTGGTTTTAGGTGGTGAAAGGACGCTTTGCTTATAAGATAGAAAAGAAAGGGAAATTGGTATGGAAAAATATGCCATTTCCCTTTCTTTTGT
The DNA here is from genome assembly GCA_023413555.1 of Bacillota bacterium. GTDB lineage: Bacteria > Bacillota > Clostridia > Lachnospirales > Lachnospiraceae > KM106-2. The sequence goes on from JAEZPG010000096.1 coordinate 134,806, forward strand.
TATCTTCTGTAGCAGACAGGGAATAGTATAAATATTCATATTTACAATAATTTTACGTACATTTTACATAGACCCATGATTACAATTTACATGTAAATACTATTGTGTTTTTAGGCAATGACTAAGGGAGGAAGAATTTATGAAACGCAGGTTTTTTACTTGCATAGCAATGGTCAGTCTAAGCGCAATCCTACTTACATCTTGTTATAGTAAGGACTTTATGGAAACTAGAGACATAGCCCCAGTTGCTAGAGAAGATGGATCTGGTACGAGAAGTTCCTTTTCTGATTTATTTCATTTGGTGAAGAAACAGGACAATGGAAATAAAACTGATGTTACAACAGAGGAAGCTATTATTGTTAACAAAACAGGAATTATGATGTCCAATGTTGCAAGTGACCAATATGCCATCGGATATATTTCACTTGGATCACTAAGTGATACGGTAAAAGCATTAAAAATTGATGGAGTAGAGCCTTCTGTAGAAAATGTAAAAAATGGAAGATATGCTAATGCAAGACCATTTTATATAGCAGTAGACAAAGACAAAATATCTTCTCTGGGTAATGATTTTGTAGCCTTTATTCTAAGTAAAGAAGGGCAGAAAATTGTAGAAGAATGCAATTACATTCCATTTGTACAAGATCCTAAGACCTATGAACCGAAAGGATTGAAAGGTAATCTTGTGATTGCAGGATCCTCATCCGTAACACCGGTAATGGAAAAACTAAAAGAAGCATACCAAAAAATCAATCAAGGAGTAGAATTAGAGGTTCAACAAAGTGATTCTACAACAGGACTTCAATCTTGTATTAATGGAATCTGTGATATTGCAATGTCCTCAAGAGAATTGACTGAATATGAACTAACGGAATTGATTCCAACTAAGATTGCACTAGATGGAATCGTAATTATTGTAAATAATGACAATCCCATTGAGGGATTATCTATGGAGCAGGTAAGAGAAATCTTTGCCGGGGAGGTAACAACATGGCAACTAACGAAATAGAATTAAAAAAGATAAAGCCATCAGAAGATGAGTTAAAAAAACTAAAAAGTTATGGCCGAAGAGCGTTAAAGGAGCATTTTGCTAAGTACATGTTTTTGTTGGCAGCGTTAGTTAGTATACTGGCAGTTGGTCTTATCTGTGTATTCCTTATTGTAAATGGTATTCCAGCTATGAAAGAGATTGGATTATTTAATTTCCTATTGGGAGAAAAATGGAAACCCAATGATGTTCCAGCATCTTTCGGCATCTTTCCATTTCTTCTTGGTAGTATATACATTACAGCAGGTGCAGTGATTATTGGAGTTCCAATTGGAATCCTTACGGCAGTGTATATGGCTAGATTTTGTCCTAAAAGGATATATCGTGTTATGAAATCTGCCATTGATTTGTTGGCTGGTATTCCCTCCATCGTCTATGGTTTTTTTGGGATTATGATCATTGTTCCATTTGTCAGAAATGTATTCGGAGGTAATGGAAATAGTATTCTGACTGCTTCAATCTTGTTGGGTATTATGATATTACCAACAATCATTAGTGTTAGTGAGGCAGCAATTCGGGCTGTTCCAGATAGCTACTATGAAGGGGCTTTAGCCCTCGGAGCAAGTCATGAGAGAAGTGTATTCTTTGCTGTATTACCTGCAGCTAAATCAGGTATATTGGCGGGTGTAATCCTAGGAATCGGAAGGGCAATCGGTGAGACCATGGCAGTTATCATGGTTGCCGGTAATCAGACTAGAATGCCAAAAGGTATTTTAAAGGGAATTCGAACCATGACAGCAAATATTGTAATTGAAATGGGTTATGCAGCAGATTTACACAGAGAGGCGCTAATCGCAACGGCGGTAGTATTATTTGTGTTTATTCTCATAATCAATCTTTGTTTCTCCCTGATTAAAAGGAGGAATAATATATGAAAATGGAGTTAAATAGTATGAATAAAAGGGATAAGCGACACATTGATATAGTATCTCTCTTACTTCGAGGCGGAGTTTTATTATCTGCAACTATCACAGTAACTGTACTTGCGTTTATAATTATTTATATCGTTATTCGTGGAGTACCTTATTTATCTTTAAAAATGTTTGCACTTAATTATAATACGACAAATCTATCCCTCATGCCTGCTTTGATTAATACTATAATTATCACTACCTTAGCACTGGCATTTGCAGTCCCAATAGGAGTATGTTCTGCTATTTATCTGGTAGAGTATGCAAAACGAGGTAATAAGGTAGTAGGAATAATACGAATTACCTCAGAAACCTTATCCGGAATTCCTTCTATTGTATATGGGTTGTTTGGAATGTTGTTCTTTGTGACAACGTTACACTGGAAACTTTCTATTCTGTCAGGTGCAGCAACTTTAGCTATTATGGTACTTCCTTTAATTATGAGGACTACAGAAGAGGCATTAAAGGCAGTGCCGGATTCCTATAGAGAAGGTAGTTTTGGTCTTGGAGCAGGACGTTTGAGAACAGTATTTCGCATTGTTCTTCCAGCAGCAGCACCTGGGATTTTGTCTGGTGTTATTTTATCTATCGGTCGAATTGTGGGGGAATCGGCAGCTTTGATTTTTACTGCAGGAAGTGTGGCAGAATTGCCAAAGAGTCTGTTTGACTCAGGAAGAACCCTAGCAGTACATTTATACAACTTATCTAGTGAAGGCTTACATATAAATGAAGCTTTTGCTACTGCAGTTGTATTGCTTATCATTGTAGTTTTAATAAACTGGGGATCAAGAAAACTAGCAAATCGACTTACAAAAGCTTAGGTTTAGTCGTGATAGGAGAGAATAAGTATGATAAAACAAGTAAATAAAATGGAAATATCAAACCTGGATTTATATTATAATGATTTCCATGCTTTAAAAAACATAAATTTAAATATTAAAGCAGGGGAAATAACAGCATTTATTGGACCGTCCGGTTGTGGTAAGTCCACTTTGCTAAAATCCCTAAATCGTATGAATGATCTGGTGGAAGGATGTAAGATTACCGGAGAAATTATGTTAGATAAAGAAAATATCTATGATGGTATGGATTTGAATCTACTTCGTAAAAGGGTAGGTATGGTATTTCAGAAGCCAAATCCATTTCCAATGAGTGTGTATGATAATATTGCTTTTGGACCAAGAACACATGGTATCAAGAGTAAAATAGAATTAGATAATATTGTAGAAACATCTTTAAGAAATGCAGCTATTTGGGAGGAAGTAAAGGATCGTTTGAAAAAAAGTGCCTTAGGACTTTCTGGCGGCCAACAACAGCGTATCTGTATAGCCAGAGCTTTAGCTGTGCAACCAGAGATCATTCTAATGGATGAGCCCACTTCGGCATTAGATCCAATTTCAACCTCAAAAATAGAAGACCTAGTTTTAGAATTAAAAAAGGATTATACTATTGTTATGGTTACTCATAATATGCAGCAGGCTACCAGAGTATCTGACACCACAGTGTTTTTTCTGATGGGTGAGGTTATTGAGTATGGGGATACAGAGGAGTTGTTCTCTATGCCGAAAAACAAAAAAACAGAAGATTATATTACAGGGAGGTTTGGTTAATGCGAAATCGATTTGATCAACAATTAGAACTGTTAAACAATGAATTGACACAAATGGGCTGTTTGGTTGAGCAGGCCATAGAGATTGCTGTAAATGCCCTAGTCAATCAGGATGTGGAAAAGGCAAATCAGGCAATTAAATTTGATGATGAGATAGACCAGAAGGAGAAAGATATTGAAACATTGTGTATGAAGCTACTTTTACAACAACAACCAGTAGCGAAAGATTTACGTCTGATTAGTGCTGCCTTAAAGATGATTACAGATATGGAAAGAATCGGAGACCATGCACAAGATATATCTGAAATCACTATATTACTGGCAGATAAGCCTTATTTTAATAATTTAAGGTTTATTTTAGATATGGCCAAAGAGACTGTTGTTATGGTAGTTAATAGTATTAATGCATTTGTAGAGAGAGACATTGATGTTGCAGAGGAAGTAACTGTTCATGATGATATTATTGATGATTTATTTGTTCAACTGAAAAAGGAGATTATAGATGTAATTGGTACTAATCCAGAATATGCGGAAGAAGCCACAGATTTATTAATGATTGGTAAGTACTTTGAACGTATTGGAGATCATGCTACCAATATAGCTGAGTGGGTAATTTTCTCTATAAACGGCATTCATGAAGATAGAAATTAAAAATATGAAAAAGTGGCCATCAATAATACAGGAGGCCACTTTTTAAATCTACAAGGGTATGTTAAAATACAAGCCAAAGTATTCTTTTTAAAACTTATGGAAGGAGTATCCGTCATGGCATTGATTTATATTGTAGAAGACGACATTAACATACGAGAAATAGAGAGCTTTGCCCTAAAAAATAGTGGATATTTGACTACAGAGATGGAGAAAGGTAAGGAATTGTATAAAAAACTACAAGAACGGATACCAAATCTTATTGTGTTAGATATTATGCTACCTGATGAGGATGGCTTAGAAATTCTTAGAAAACTAAGGAAGATGCCAGAAACAAAAAAAGTACCGGTCCTTATGGTGACAGCTAAATCAACAGAGTTAGATAAGGTAAGGGGATTAGATATGGGGGCAGATGATTATCTGACAAAACCATTTGGTGTTATGGAATTTATCTCTCGTGTAAAGGCACTACTTCGAAGAAGTGTACAGGGTGTTTACGAGGAGAATCTGAGTTTTCAGGAGATTTACCTAGACATCTCAAGACATCAGGTGTATGTTGAGGAAGAGGCGTGTGAACTTACCTACAAGGAGTATGAATTATTAAAATTATTTATGCAAAATATTGGAAGAGTATTGACCAGAGATGTGATAATGGAGCGTGTCTGGGGTATTGATTTTGAAGGGGAATCTCGTACCATAGATATGCATATAAAGACTTTGAGACAGAAACTAAAGGATGCTGGAGGATATATTCATACCATTCGAAATGTAGGTTATGTTCTTGAAAAATAACCAGAAAGAGGAAAACTATGAAAAGAAGAATAAACATCCAGCTTCTTGGTCTGGGAGCAATAGCAATTATTTTTACATTGTGTCTATCAGTGACAGTGTTTTATGAGCAATTTAAAACACAGGTAAAAGAAGATTTAAGAAGTTATGGAATTTTTTTGTCATATATGAATACTGAGCATATGGAGAAACTGGCTGAAAAACAAGGAGATTTAGATAAACTTAGAGTTACTTTGGTTAATCAAGATGGAACCGTAAGTTTTGACTCCAAGGTGGATATAGAAAAGCTTAATAATCACAAAGCTCGCCCTGAGATAAAGGAAGCTTTCGAAACAGGGGAAGGTAGTATAATTCGTAAGTCTGATACTCTGTCCAAAAATGTATACTATTATGCTTTCCGCCTTGATAGTGGGAAGGTATTGCGTGTTTCCAAAGAAACTAGCAGTATCTTCAGCTTTTTTTATCAGATGATTCCTTTCTTGATTTTTATGGCTTTCTTAATTTTTATACTATGTATGATAATTGCTCGCTTTCTTACTCATCTAATTATATCTCCAATAGAACATCTGGCCAGAAACCTTCAGCAGCCTAAGAAGGAGCTAATTTATAAGGAATTAATACCTTTTACAGAAATGATTCAAGAGCAACATAGTAATATTATGAAAAGTGCAAGAATTCGACAGGAGTTTACGGCAAATGTCTCTCATGAATTAAAGACCCCATTAACAGCCATTTCAGGATATGCTGAATTGATCGAAAATGGTATGGCTACTGAACAGGATATTAAACGATTTGTAACGGAGATTCATCGTAATGCTAATAGACTTCTTACGTTAATCGATGATACGATTCGCTTATCAGAGTTAGACTATGAGCAGTTGTCGATAACGACGGAGCCGGTAGATTTGTACAATCTTGCAGAAAATTGTGCTAAAACTCTGGCCATAAATGCTGAAAAGAATAAGGTTACCATTATGGTGAAAGGAACTCACAGCTTGGTGGAAGCCAATAAGCAAATGATAGAGGAACTGATTTTCAATCTTTGTGACAATGCTATTCGTTACAATAATGTTGGTGGAACCGTAATTGTTACGATAGGAGAACAGGAGGAAAGGATTTTTTTATCTGTAAAGGATACAGGTATCGGAATTCCGAAGAAGCATCAGGAGAGAATCTTTGAACGGTTTTACCGCGTAGACAAAAGTAGGTCAAAATCTACTGGAGGTACAGGCCTAGGACTTGCTATTGTCAAGCATATTGTTGCCCAACACAGTGCAGAACTAACACTCAAAAGTGAAGAGGGAAAAGGAACAGAGATAACTGTTCTGTTTTGACGAGTGATTCTATGTTAAGATAATGTTAAGACTATACAGAGTTGTAAAATATAGTTGAAAAGTAAGAGGATAAAGTGTATGATAGTTTCGATTTATAAAACACTAAGAAAGATTGTTGGATAAGAGAAAGGCAGGATTAGAATGCGCAAAACCAAAATAGTATGTACTCTAGGTCCTTCTACGGACAATGAAGATATGATACGTCGCCTGATGCAGGAAGGTATGGATGTGGCAAGGTTTAATTTTTCTCATGGAAGTCATGAAGAACAAGGTACAAGACTTGCAATGGTGAAAAAGATCCGTAAGGAATTAAACCTTCCCGTAGCAACTTTATTGGATACAAAAGGACCGGAGATTCGTATTGGAACTTTTAAGAGTGGCAGTGTGAATCTGGAAAAAGGGCAAAAATTCACATTAACAAATGAGGAGATAGAAGGCAATAAAGACAGAGTTAGTATTACATATAAAGAACTTGTAAAAGATGTTAAGGTTGGCGATAAAATTCTTATTGATGATGGTTTGATTGCCTTAGATGTTATTAAACTGACAGATACCGACATCGTCTGTAAAGTGCAAAATAGTGGTAAGATATCAAACCGAAAAGGGATTAATGCTCCTGGAGTGGCTATTAATATGCCATTTATCAGTAAGAAGGATTATGATGATATCTTGTTTGGTATCGATCAGGGCTTTGATTTTATTGCCTGCTCCTTCACACGTTCTGCAAAGGACATTATGAAGATTCGTGACATTTTAAAGGTTAAGCAATGTTCTACCATAAATATTATCGCCAAGATTGAGAATCAGCAAGGTGTAGACAATATTGATGAGATTCTTGAGGTTGCAGATGGTATTATGATTGCCCGTGGTGATATGGGGGTAGAGATTCCATTAGAGAATGTTCCGGTCATCCAGAAGATGCTTATAGAAAAGGTATTTAGAGCTGGGAAACAGGTAATTACTGCTACTCAGATGTTAGATTCTATGATAAAGAATCCGAGACCAACCAGAGCAGAGACTACAGATGTTGCTAACGCTATTTATCAGGGGACCAGTGCCATTATGTTATCAGGAGAAACGGCAGCAGGCAAGTATCCAATAGAAGCGTTACAGACTATGGTTCGGATAGCAGTTCGAACCGAGGAAGATATCGATTATAAAAATGTATTTAAAAGTGGACACGGGATTGACCGAACAGACATTACCAATGCCATTTCTCATGCTACTTGTACTACAGCGTCAGATTTGTCTGCTAAGGCAATCATTACGGTGACTAAATCAGGGCAGACAGCTCGAATGGTATCCAGATATCGTCCGGATTGTATGATTATTGGATGTACGACTGAGAAACATGTCTGCAGACAGCTGAATATGTCATGGGGAGTACAACCATTGCTCATTAATGAAGAAAGTGACATCGAGACTCTCTTTGCTCATGCTCTAAAAGCTAGCTGGAATGCAGGTTATGTTGATGCAGGCAATGTAGTGGTTATCACTGCCGGTTCCCCTCTAGGATGTTCCGGGACAACTAACCTGATTAAGGCATGTGTCGCCAGTGGAGATTATAAAGTTAAATAAAAGAAACATTAGGGACTGAAGCACAACTTTCTTTGTGTAACAGTCCCTTTACTGCATACTCAGGACATGATATGATAGAGAAAATATCTAAAGATTGGAGAACAACCACAATGCCAAGTAAATTCTATGCCGTAAGAAAAGGAAGAAAGACCGGAATATTCCATTCATGGCCAGAATGTCAGGATCAAATCAAGGGTTATAGTGGAGCGGAATATAAAAGTTTTAAGTCAGAGGAAGAGGCGAAGGATTACCTGGCTAACGCAGTACAAGCAAATGAGCCTGCCGGTACTTCGGAGGACTTGGCAGTAGCATATGTAGACGGAAGCTATAATTTGACTACGAAAGAGTATAGCTATGGGGCAGTGCTGCAATATAAAGGGAAAGAATATGAATATAGCGAAAAAGGTCTGGACATTTCTTTAGCAGATATGCGTAATGTAGCCGGAGAAATCCTAGGTGCTAGAAAAATGATGGAGCTATGTTTGGAGCATGGAATTCCTAGATTGGCCTTATACTATGATTATGAGGGCATTGAAAAATGGTGTACAGGTGCCTGGCAGGCTAAAAAGCCAGGAACCATTGCCTATAAAAAAGCGTATGATTTGATAAAGGACAGACTTTATGTAGAATTTCATAAGGTGCCTGCTCATACAGGAATTGAACTTAATGAAAGGGTAGACCGGTTAGCGAAAAAAGCATTAGGTCTATAATTGAATAGAAAAGAAATCAATTCCTTATAATAATGTTGATTGCATGCGGATGCAATCATATTAGTGATAAGGAGTGAAGTAAATGCCAGTGGATTTTCAATCAAGTGAAACGAAAGAAAACCTTCTGAGGGCTTTTGCAGGTGAGAGCCAGGCTAGAATGCGTTATACTTTAGCAGCGGAAGAGGCAAGAAAGCAGAATAGGCAGGTCGTTGAAAAAGTTTTTCAATATACTGCAGCCCAGGAAGCGAAGCATGCTGAGGTTTTCTACAAATTATTAGAACCAGCTGCAAAAACTACAATTCATATCGATGGAGGTTATCCGGTAGATATCAGCAACAATGTGACAGAACTACTTCGTATGGCACAGCATAATGAGCTAGAAGAATATAATGATGTATATAAAACATTTTCAGAGAAGGCAAATGAAGAAGGTTTTGTAAGAATTTCTGCTACTTTTAAAATGATAGCAGAGATTGAAAAGGTTCATGGAGAACGATTCGGAAAGCTGGCTGAGTTGATGGAAAAAAATCAGTTATTTGTCTCTGAGGTACAAACTACCTGGATCTGCTTAAATTGTGGATATATACATGAAGGAACATCAGCACCAGCCCATTGTCCTGTATGTGAGGTAGACCAAGGTTATTTTATACGTTTTGAACTCTCCCCTTATGAACCTATTGGTAGAGTAGAGACAGGACAATGATAATAAAGTGATAATTTAGTTGCATGAGATTTTCCAATATGTCTTATGCAACTATTTGTCAATAGGAGGAGGTATAGATATGTTACAGATTTATTATGGAGATGGAAAAGGTAAGACAACCGCGGCTATTGGGCAGGCAATTCGGGCCGCAGGAGCTGGATTGTTGGTTACAGTGGTGCAGTTTTTAAAAGGAGGCCCCTCTTCCGAGTTAGAGGTACTTAGCAGAATAGCAGAAATTACTGTGTTTAGAAATGAGTTGGATTTGGGTTTTTCCAATCAAATGCTAGAGAAGGAGAAGGAACAGGTTACTATTATGCATAATAGCAATCTTCTAGCAGCAATAGATTTAATTAATCAAAAGAAATGTGAAATGTTAGTCTTAGATGAGTTACTGTCGACTTATGAGCTAGGGCTAATAGATAAGAATATGGTGCATACGCTAATGGAGATGCGGCCGAAGGAATTGGAGATTATATTGACTGGTCATAGCCAGATTCCATACTTCATGGACCAAGCAGACTACATTACATGGATGAAAAAGGAAAAACATCCTTTTGATAAGGGGATTGCGGCCAGATATGGAATTGAGTACTAATTAAGCATGCTTTGATGTAACTGTAACTAGTGGATTGTCGGTTTGTTGATATCATACATATATCACTCTGCAATTTGCCAGTGGCTTATTATGTTTCATAATAAAATAATGTATGCTTTTTGTGTGAAAAACTCGTTGTTTATGATATAATATAAATAGAATATTTAATTGAATCTCAGCAGTATTTATGTCCGATTTTTAAATTATACATAAATAGGAGGCCATTGCATGAAGAAAAAATGTTATGATTTTAGACCTGATGTTCTAAATGTTGTTTTGACTGCTATTTTTTCTGTATTTACTGCGGTGTTAATGTTTTTTTCCATTAACTATGAAGAAGGTTACATTGTGGCCTCGTCGGTCTCGAAGCGAGGATTTCTATTTACGCCAGCTGGTTGTCTGATTGTCTTATGCTGTATAACCATTCTCGTGCTTGCGATACAAAGTCTTAGAAATCAAACATTATTTCCATATATACTGGTACCGGTAAGCGTAGCTGGAATTCTGTTTGCCTTAAGATCTGTATTGATTCAGGGCGATATATCCTTATTCCTTGAATTATCAGGTACTCATTTATTTATCGCATTGATTAGAAGTTTACTTGGAATTCTAGTTATAATACTGCTACTTTTACTAGTAACTAATGTGACTCTGGATAAGAGATATCTGATGCTTGCTTTAGTAGTGTCTATCGGATGGTATTTTGGAACAGAGGGATTTATGTTTTACGAAGAATGGAATGGTCATTATTTTATTTATGACAGGAGCCAGACAGCCGTATTATTTAGTCAGATTTCCTACTATTTTTCAGTGATGTTTTTTACATTCAATATAAAACCCGTAACTCAAGGAAATGGTTATATAACAAATAGAAGTGATGAATAATTATACATTTTAGTTAAATAAATATAAATAACTTAACCGCAAAAGTAGAAGAAAATTTTGCGGTTTTTCTTTTTGCATAAATATGTATTTTTTGATAAATGAATAAAAAACCCCATAGTTTGTTATGGTTAGGAGACTTCCTTGTTGAAATTTAAACATATAAATAAGAAAAAGTAATAAATAGAAGAAATAGTTAAAATTAATCACAACAAACCCTTTATTTACAAGGAGATAAGGAAGAATATAGAGAATAATTACAAAATATATAGATTGAACTTTATGAAATTAATATTATTAATATAAAAGTGAATATTTATACTTGATTATTTTAGAAATTGAGTTATAATCATATTATTCTATAGAAGAAATGCTAAATGAAGTACTACATATGCAACATCTTGGATAAATAATACTAAAGACTGAAAGGAAGAGAAAAATGAAAAAGAAATTATTAAGCTTAGTACTTATTGTAACCATGGCAGTAGCCATTACTGGTTGTGGTTCAAAATCCGACAAAAAACTTATAATGGCTACCAATGCTGAATTTCCACCATATGAGTATAAAGAAGGGGATAAAATCCTTGGTATTGATGTTGAGATAGCACAGGCAATCGCAGATGAATTGGGAATGGAATTAGAGATTGAGGATATTAACTTTGACTCTATCGTTGCTGAAGTAAAGTCTGGGAAAGCAGACATGGGCGTTGCCGGTATGACAGTTACTGAGGATAGAAAGAAAAATGTAGCATTTACTAATTCTTATACTACTAGTGCACAGGTAATCATAGTAAAAGATGACAGTAACATTACAGACCCTAAGGGCTTGGATGGCAAGACAGTTGGAGTTCAGTTAGGTACCACTGGCGACATTCTGGCAGGAGATATGATTAAGAATGCTACCATTGAACGATATAACAAAGGTGCCGATGCGATTGTCGCTTTAAATCAGAATAAGATTGACGCTGTCATAATTGACCGTCAACCTGCAAAAGTATTTGTTGAGAAGAATGAAGGAATTAAGATTGTAGATAAAGACTTCTCTGTAGAAGACTATGCTATTGCAATTGCTAAAGATAATAAGGAATTATTGAATAAGATTAACGATGCATTAGCCAAATTAAAGGATTCTGGTAAAATTCAGGAAATTATTGACAAGTACATTAAGTAGTGATTAATATAAAAGATGGTAGGGAAATAATATGTATTTGAACATTTTTGAGGATTTGGGGGATCAACTTAGTAAGCTGATGGATGGAATTGGTGCCAAGTTCAGTAATCTGGGAGAGCAGTTCTATCAGAATTTTATTGAGAAAGACCGGTGGAAATTATTATTAGAAGGTTTAGAAATAACTCTTCTGGTAACCTTCTTTGCAGTATTAATAGGTATCGTTATTGGATTTTTAGTGGCTAGTGTACGTGCAACCTATGATAAAACGAAGCCTGGATTTATCTTGAAGTTTCTTAATATTATCTGCAAGATATACCTGACTGTGATTCGTGGAACACCTGTGCTGGTTCAGTTGATGATTATTTACTTTGTTATCTTTGGCTCTGTAAATATCAGCAAGATACTGGTAGCTGTCATAGCGTTTGGTATTAATTCCGGTGCCTATGTAGCTGAGATTGTTAGAGGCGGTATTATGTCCATTGATGAAGGACAGTTTGAAGCTGGTAGAAGTCTTGGATTTACATATATCCAAACTATGCGTTACATTATTATGCCACAGGCAGTTCGTAACATCCTTCCAGCATTAGGTAATGAGTTTATTGTACTACTGAAGGAAACCTCTGTAGGTAGTTATATTGCGCTAGCAGATTTGACAAAAGCTGGTGATGTAATAAAAAGTGTTACGTATAATCCATTTATGCCTCTTATTGCAGTAGCTTTAATCTATCTGGTTATGGTTGTGGTATTTTCTTATGCAGTAGGAAGACTAGAGAGGAGGCTAAACAATGGAAGACGCTAAAGTTACTTATGCATCTTATTCAGAAACAGAGCCTCTTATTGAGGTTATGAATTTAAAGAAAGCGTTTACTTCAACTGTAGCTTTGGATGATGTAAATCTAACAATAACGAAAGGTGAGGTAGTATGTATCATAGGACCTTCTGGTTCCGGTAAGAGTACCTTACTTCGCTGCTTGAACTGTTTGGAAGTGCCATCCTCCGGTTCTGTTTGGTTTGAAGGTAAAAACCTGATGGATAAAAAGGTGGATATTAATATTCACCGTCAGAAAATGGGAATGGTATTCCAGCACTTTAATTTATTTCCTAATATGACAATTCTCAAGAATATGACTCTAGGCCCTAAGAAACTTTTAAAACTTACAGAAGAGGAAGCAAATAAGCGGGCAATGGATTTGTTAAAGCGAGTTGGGCTGGAGGACAGGGCAAATACTTATCCTGAACTACTTTCTGGTGGACAAAAGCAAAGGATTGCCATTGTGCGAGCATTATGTATGAACCCAGATGTTATGTTGTTTGATGAACCTACCTCTGCTTTAGATCCTGAGATGGTCGGTGAAGTTTTAGAAGTTATGAGAGAGTTAGCCAATGAGAACATGACCATGGTGGTAGTCAGCCATGAAATGGGTTTTGCCAAAGAAGTGGCTTCTCGTGTTATCTTTATGGATCAAGGACAAATCATTGAAGAAAATACACCTAAGGAATTATTTGAGCATCCACAAAGTGAACGCTTAAAGAACTTTTTAGCAAAAGTATTATAAAATAAAAGAGGACAGCAACTTTTGGTTGCCGTCCTCTTTTTACTTAAATGAAGGAGGATTTATCTCGGTATCAGCGAAGGTATTACCGCCAGGAGATGGTTCTGACATACTAAAGTACATTTTAGCTGCTTTCGTTGTACCAAAGTCACGGTTGGATCCAGTGTCCTGTACCTTATTAAAGGCTTCTCTAAAGAGAGCATTATGGGCCTCCTCACGGTTAAGTAAGAAATCAATGGTTTCTTTTACCAATTTATCATCGATTTGCCGATATAGATATTCATAGACAACCTTGGCGCGCTGCTCTGAAGCTATGTTTGAGAGAAGGTCGGCGCAGAGATCTCCTGTTACTGTGACATAATCGGCTGTCCAGGAATAGCCAGATGCATTTATCAGTCCGGGATTAAGTCCTAGTATTACGTGAGACTGAATCTCACCTGCCGCAACAGCCTGTGCGTCTACATCATGCCCATTTAATAAATTAATTGTCTGAGCTACCATTTCCATATGTCCCAGTTCTTCTGCAGCAATATCCAAAAATAAATCTTTAATCTCTTGGTCTTTCACTCGAAAGCTTTGAGACATATACTGAAGGGCTGCCTTTAATTCGCCATTTCCGCCACCTAATTGTTCCTGAAGCAGAACAGCATATTGTGGATTTGGTTTTTCAATGGCAACTGGATGAAATAACATCTTTTCATGTTTAAACATAGCAATACCTCACTTTCTATAACATATAGTCTAAGCAAATGGGGCAAAAGTATTCTCTAATGTTAAGATACAAGTACGAATTTACAATGCTATCTCATACATATATAGTAAGTCTTCATGAGGTGGCTTAACTTTGAATCTGAAAAAAAAGATAGTTGAAAATTGGTTAATTTATATCATTGTGCTTATCTTCGTAGTATTTACTATAGAATACTGGAAGAACATGCAACAAGTATTAGATTATATACTGACACTTTTAGCTCCCTTTATTATGGGTGGATGTGTGGCTTTTGTTGTAAATCTTCCTATGAAGTACATAGAAAATAAGTTTTTTGTGAATCATCAGACGAGAAAATTACGTAGAGGCGGCAGGATTTTTAGCTTGCTACTCACTATTTTGTTGATCTTTAGTATCGTGGCACTGGTACTATTTATCATTTTACCAGAACTATTTGAGACAGGGGGAGGGATCTTATCTACTATCACTGAGTTTACAAAAAACCAGGAAAAGGTACTAAAGGATTTGTGGAAACAATATCCTAAATGGCAAGGTTTGTTACAACAAATCGATATTGACTGGAGGTTAATTATGGAGAGAACATGGGAGTTTGCCAGAACTGGGGTAGGAGGGTTAGTTAATTCAATCATTGGAATGCTAGAATCTATTTTTTTTCAAATGATTAATTTCCTTATTGGAAGTGTATTTGCCATTTATCTCTTGTATAGTAAGGAATTATTGGAGTCCCAGGTAAAGCAGTTGTTTTATTACTGTTTGAAGAAGGAGCGAGTGGACAGAATTCTATATATTCTTTCAGTGACCAATGAAACATTCTCTAGTTTTCTTACTGGGCAGTGTGTAGAGGCCTGCATTCTTGGCGTAATGTTTTTTGTTTCCATGCTTCTTATGGGCCTCCCTTATCCGCTGTTAATTGCAATTGTCATAGCAGTGACTGCGTTAGTGCCTGTTTTTGGATCATTTGTGGGATTAGGAGTAGGAATTTTTTTGATTTTGGCAACCAAGCCAGTAGATGCTCTGGTATTTATTGTGCTGTTTTTTATTTTGCAGCAATTAGAGGAGAATCTTGTTTATCCTCATGTGGTAGGAAGTTCCATAGGATTGCCATCCATCTGGGTTATGGTAGCAGTTACTTTAGGAGGAAGTCTTATGGGGGTAGTGGGAATGTTACTATTCCTGCCATTGACCTCAGTAATCTATCGATTACTGAAAGAGAAGATAAAAAATGGGACGCAACCTTGGGATTGACATGAAAAGAATAATCTGGTATTCTAAGTAGGCAAAAAAAAGTTAGGTATCTAACTATTTTGCATTTATATGAGACATTTCAAGGAGGCAGTATGGAAAAGTACAGTTTAGGAGTATTACATCATATATCACGAGTACTAAAATATAGAGTAGATAATAGTATGCAACAATTTGGGCTCACGGGGCAACAATCTAGAATGATTACATTTATAGGATGTAAGTCAGCTAAAGAAGATGTCTTTCAACGGACGATTGAGGAGGAATTCCATATTCGCCCTTCTTCTGTTACAAGTATGCTGAAACTATTAGAGAAAAATGGGTATATTAAGAGAGAAAGTGTTCCTTGTGATGCCAGATTAAAGAAGCTTGTTTTAACAGAAGCAGGATATGATTTGTGGGAGCAAATCGGAAATGTCATTGCAAGGGAAGATGAGAAGATACTGAATCAATTGTCAAAAGATGAACAGGAAGAATTATTTCGTTTATTAGAGAAGCTAACAGAGACGGATAGGGAGGCAACCAATGATTAAGCAGTTATTGAAGCAGGTGAAGGAATTTAAAAGGGACTCGATTCTTACACCGGTTTTCATTATATTTGAAGTATTTATGGAAGTATTAATTCCTTTACTTATGTCCAAGATTATTGACAATGGAGTTAGTAAGGGTGATTTAGGTTATGTATACAAGCTGGGAGCCATCATGTTTGGCATTTCTCTACTGTCTTTATTTTTTGGTACCATAGCAGGAAAGACAGGTGCGACAGCTTCAGCGGGATTCGCAAGAAATCTGAGAAAGGCTATGTTTTATAACATACAGAATTTCTCATTTAGTAACATTGACAAATACTCCACAGCAGGTCTGATTACTCGTCTGACCACAGATGTAACTAATGTACAGAATGCTTATCATATGATAATTCGCATGTTCGTACGAAGTCCAATTATGCTGATCTCAGCCATGGTTATGTGTTTTACCATCAATGCCAGATTATCCCTTGTTTTTCTAGGGGCAGTACTATTTTTAGGGTTTTCTCTGTACTTTATTATAACGCATGCTCTTCCATACTTTAAAATGATGTTTCGTAAGTATGATGATGTAAATAGTAGCCTGCAGGAGAATCTTACAGGAATACGAGTGGTAAAGGCTTATGTTAAGGAAGAATATGAAACTGATAAGTTTCATAAGGCCAGTGGACAGGTTTATGATTATTCCGTTAAGGCAGAACGTTTGATTATTCTCAATGCTCCTATTATGCAGCTAACAGTTTATTCGTGTATCCTTCTTCTTTCCTGGCTTGGAGCAAAGATGGTAGTAGGCTCATCCATGACCACCGGTGAGTTAATGAGTCTGTTTACCTATACCTCTAACATCCTCATATCATTAATGCTGATTTCCATGGTATTTGTAATGATCATTATGGCCAAAAGTTCTGCAGAGAGAATCGTGGAGATCATAGACGAAGAAAGCGATTTAATCAATAAGGAACTTGCCATAACAGAAGTAAAGGATGGAGCGATTGATTTTGACCATGTAAGCTTTAGTTATGTGAAGGATAAAGATAATTATGCGTTAAGTGATGTAAATATTCAAATTAAGAGTGGAGAAACTATTGGGATTATTGGTGGAACAGGAAGCTCCAAATCTAGCTTTGTGCAGTTAATTCCAAGACTCTATGATGTTACGGAAGGTGCTGTGAGAGTTGGCGGAGTCGATGTAAGAGATTATGATCTTAATACGTTGCGTAATCAGGTGGCGATGGTGCTTCAGAAAAATGTTTTATTTTCGGGTACTATTAAGGAGAATTTGAAATGGGGCAACCCTGAAGCAACCGATGAAGAAATCATTCGTGTATGTAAGTTGGCACAGGCTCATGATTTTATTCAAACATTTGAACAAGGTTATGATACTCATATCGAGCAAGGAGGTACTAATGTATCCGGAGGACAGAAGCAGCGTCTATGTATTGCCAGAGCCTTACTGAAAAGACCAAGAGTTCTTATTCTAGACGACTCCACCAGTGCCGTAGATACAAGGACAGATGCTTTAATTAGAAAAGCATTTAAGGAAGAAATCCCAGAAGTCACTAAGCTGATTATTGCGCAGCGAATCTCCAGTATTCAGGACGCTGATCGTATTATTGTTTTAAATGATGGAATGGTGGATGGTTTTGGAACCCATGATGAACTGCTTCAAAACAACACCATTTATCAGGAAGTATATCATTCACAGATGAAGGGAGCTGATTTTGATGATGGAAAATAAGCATAAACGTGGTGGAACAGCTCCTATGAAAACCTTTATAAGGTTGATAAGATTAGTTTATTTGAAATACCCTGTTCATTGTATTATCGTGGTTATATCAATTATAATAAGTTCATTGGCAGGTGTAGCCGGAAGTGTATTTTTAAAGACTTTAGTGGATGATTATATTAGCCCTTATATAGGAAGTGTAAATCCGGACTTTGTTCCTTTGGCGAAAGCCCTGTTTAAAATGGTGGCATTATTTACCATTGGAGTGTTTAGCAGTTATATATTTAACCGCCTTATGGTTACTGTGACCCAAGGGACCTTAATGGGTATCCGTAATGATTTGTTTGAGCATATGGAAACCTTACCGATTAAATTTTATGATACCCATATCCATGGGGATTTGATGAGTATTTATACCAATGATACCGATACTCTTAGACAGATGATCAGCCAGAGTATGCCACAACTGATTTCTTCTAGTATTACTATTGTCAGTGTTATCATCTCAATGGTGGTTCTTAGTATACCACTGTCCTTAGTGGTATTAGTCATTGTTGGACTGATGATTATGATCACTAAGAAGCTGGCTAAAAAAAGTGGATTCTATTTTATTAAGCAGCAAAAGGATATTGGTCAGGTCAATGGATACATTGAAGAAATGATGGAAGGCCAAAAGGTTGTTAAGGTATTCTGTCATGAAGAAGAAACCAAGGATGATTTTGATAAGATGAATGATCAGTTGTATCATAGTGCAAAAAGCGCCAATACGTTTGCTAATATATTAATGCCAATTATGGGTAACCTTGGTTATATTAGCTTTGTACTGGTATCAGTAGTAGGTGCTTTCTTAGCAGTCAACAAGGTACAGGGATTCTCCTTAGGTTCTCTAGCAGCTTTTTTATTGCTTACTAGAACCTTTGCACAACCTATTTCTCAGATTTCTCAACAATTTAATGCAATTGTTATGGCTATGGCAGGTGCAGAACGGATTTTTAAGCTGCTAGATGAAAAGCCTGAAGTAGACGAGGGATATGTTACTCTTGTTAATGCAACTATTGATCAGGAGGGTAACATCAGTGAATGTAAGGAACGCACCGGTATCTGGGCATGGAAACATCCTCATGAGAAAGATGGAACAGTGACCTATACCAGATTACTAGGAGATGTGGTATTCGATGATGTGGACTTCGGCTACGACGATAGTAAATTGGTTCTTCATAATATCACATTATTTGCAAAACCTGGACAGAAGATTGCTTTTGTAGGTGCTACCGGAGCAGGAAAAACTACGATTACTAACTTGATTAACCGTTTTTATGACATCCAGGACGGTAAGATTCGATATGACGGCATTAACATTAACAAGATTAAAAAGGGTGATTTAAGACGTTCTCTTGGAATTGTCTTGCAGGATACCCACTTGTTTACAGGAACAGTTAAGGATAATATTAAGTATGGTAAATTTAACGCCTCGGATGAAGAGGTTATAGCTGCGGCTAAGTTAGCCAATGCTCATCAGTTTATTAAGCATTTGCCAAAAGGGTATGATACGATGCTTTCCGGAGATGGAGCTAATCTCTCTCAGGGGCAAAGGCAGCTTCTTTCCATTGCTAGGGCAGCTATAGCAGATCCCCCTGTGCTTATTCTTGATGAGGCCACTTCCAGTATTGATACTAGAACGGAGACCATTGTACAGGAAGGTATGGATAAGTTAATGGAAGGAAGGACAGTCTTTGTTATCGCTCATCGACTATCTACTGTAAAGAACTCTGATGTGATTATGGTACTGGAAAATGGACGTATCATTGAACGCGGAAATCACGATGACTTAATTGAACAGAAAGGCAAGTATTATCAACTTTATACAGGAGCTTTTGAGTTGTCTTAAGTTTTGCAGCATCTATAGGTTTTCAGCCTATAGATGCTGTTTTTGTAGTGCGTTTGGAGAAGAATGCTTCTCATAGTATATTGTATATATGGAAATAAAATGTTATAGTATAAAAAAGGAGGAGATAAAATGAAATATATGGATGAAATTAATAGAATTAGAAATAATATCAATGAGATATTGATAGGAAAAGAAGACAAGGTTGAGCTTGTACTGAATGCATTCTTATCCGGAGGTCACATATTACTTGAGGACGTACCAGGTGTAGGAAAGACAACCTTAGCCAATGCATTGGCACGCTCTCTGGATGTAAGTTTTGGAAGAATACAGTTCACTCCAGATACTTTACCTAGTGATGTTACAGGTATCTCTATCTATAACATGGAAACTAACAATTTTGAGTATATGAAGGGTGCTATTATGCACAACATAATCCTTGCAGATGAGATAAATCGTACTTCTCCTAAAACACAGGCAAGCTTATTAGAAGCTATGGAGGAAAAGCAAGTCACAGTTGATGGAAAGATTCATCAGTTAGAAGAGCCGTTTATGGTAATTGCTACTCAGAATCCGATAGATTTTCTAGGAACTTATAACCTACCAGAAGCACAGCTGGATCGTTTCCTAATGCGTATCTCAATAGGATATCCTGACACCAGACAAGAAATTAAAATGGTAAACAATTTCCTGGAAAATAAAAGACTTGGAACGGTTCAGGCTGTTTGCTCCAGAGATACAATAACCGAGGTGATGAAGGAGGTTGAACAGGTTTTTGTAGATCCCGACATAATTAACTTTATAGTAGAAATCACAGAGGCTACAAGAAATACGGAGCAACTTACTTTGGGAGCCAGTCCGAGAGCAACTTTGGCGCTGATTCGTTCTGCCCAAGCTGCAGCATATCTAAAAGGGCGCGATTATGTGATACCAGATGATGTGTTACATATTTTAGAGCCTGTACTCTGCCATCGTATGGTTTTATCTATGGAAGCAAAGTTAAGTAAGCAGAAGACAGAGGATATACTTCGTAGTATACTCAAGAAAATAAAGGTACCTGTTCTTAAAAATAAAAGTAATGAAAACAAGTAAAGGATGACGTTATGAAATTAAATCGGTTTGTCTATGTCCTCCTGTTTTTAGCTACTTACATTTTTGCTTCCAATATTGGAGGAACTATCAGCTATTTAGTATTATATTTAGTCTTGTTTATTCCTATATTGTCTATAATGTACTTGGCTTATGTGTGTTTTCGTTTTCGTATCTACCAACATGTTGAGAGAAAAGTTCTAATTAAAGGGGATCACATTACATATAATTTTCATTTATCGAATGAAGGTTTTATCGCCTATACGGATGTAAGGGTCATCTTTGAAAAAAAGACCTCAAGTGTGGAACAAATAAGCCCAGATACTAGTTATTGTCTGCTTCCTGGTGAGAATATTAAAAAGCAGACTACTTTGTGTTGTCATTATAGAGGTCAGTATTATGTTGGAATTAATCATGTCATTGTACGAGATTTTTTCCATCTGTTTCAAATTAAGTATACATATAAAAGTACAGTAGAAGTGCAGGTAATGCCAAGAGTATTACAGTTGGATAAGCTAGAGATTGGGCCTAATGAAGACAATATGAAAATGGATTTGCGTAATGGATCTAAAAAACAAATGGTAAAAGATAATGAAGTGAGAAAGTACCAAAGTGGAGACACTATGAAACTGATTCATTGGAAGTCCAGTGCTAAGACAAGAACTTTAATGTCACAAAAGTATGCTGATGAGCCTAAGACAGAAGTCATTAGTGTAATGGATTTAAGAGAACTGAAGATAGATAAATATAAGAAAATTGTTATTGAAGATAAAATGTTAGAGGCTGTGCTGGCAATTCACAATTATTTTTATTTGAATTCCATATCATCTAGAGTTATCTATGGGAATAAGGCGATAGAAATGCAGAGTATACAGGATAAGGCAGATTTTGATAACTTCTATACTATTTGTAAATCTATTTTTTTTCAGAGTGAGTATTCGTGTTCGGAACTCGTGAGTTACGCCATGAAGTTCGGAACAGATATTGGGTATCTTATATTACTTACAGCCGATTTAAATGACGAATTGTGTATTACCTGTAACCAGGCAATTAGTTATGGTTTAGAATTGACTATTTTGTATATAGGTGATGAGGATCTAGCGTTACGAAAGTCGCTTCTAAGTAGCAAAATTCACTTATATGTCATCAATCTAGAGGCGGAGGTTGAAGAAATCTTGGAAAATGGGAGGGAGAGGTCATGAAAATAAAGAAGCTTTATGATAAGCATGCTTACCAGATTCTTCTAACTATACTTCCAACCTTAGCAGGATTGTTTATTTTGAATACGGTATTGAATCTCCACTTAAGTGAATTCATGTTGAGCGCCGTCGTTTTAATATGGATTATATTGATGCAAACTCTGGATTGTAATAAATCACTTATTGTAATTCGAGTTGTTATCGTGAGCTTGGTAGTATTCTTAGTATTGGTAGTAATTTATAAAATCAATCCATTGATAGAGCTTAAGGATAAGCTTCAAATGGTTGCATCAGGAAAACTTCCTAGAAGCGAATTAAGTGTGTTTGAGTTACTTGTGATTAACTTTGTACAGATTCTTACAATTACACTACCTTTATATATAATTCAGAAGTATAAAATATCTAGATTGATATTTGCATGTTTACTGCTGGTGTTACTAATTGTTATAGCGACCCAAGGAGGAATGTATCACCTTTATGCAATAATGTTTGTACTGATGTATGTATTTTTGGTACTATCTGAGCGTCTAATAGCTAAATATATATCTCACAGAAAAATTGACAGTAGCAGAATTATGGTTTATCTTGCCCCAATGGTGCTCGTTTATATACTTATGGTTAACTACATGCCGGTTTCGGATAAACCGGTAACTATTCATGAAACTATAGCAGCTGGAGTTAAAGATACTGTGACAAATTGGTATAATCAAATACGATACATATTTTCTTCCGATAAAGGGGAATATGGATTAGACATGATGGGCTATAGCGAGGATGCAGACTTTGGTGGAATTAGTGAGGGGGAACACAAAGTTTGTTTAAATTTATTTAGTAAGACTCCTTTAGGGCAGCCAATATACCTTAGAGGTAACTGGAAAAACATATACTCAGGAACAGGCTGGAGTGAAGAAGTAAAGAAGACAGATATTTACTATCAATTTGGAGAAGACATGCTTGATTGGAATGAACTGTTATATGCAATGTATCGTTATAATGGCCTTGAGAGCATGGAAGAACTTGTGTGTATTGATAATATTGATATAACCTATAAAGATATAGAGACCAGCTCCATATTTCTTCCAGCAAGATGCATCGACGTAAGATCTGATATAGAATTAGATTTTAAGACTCCTGAGAATCTTAATTATGGTAGACTGGCAAGTAATGGGAATAGTTATAACTTTTCTGTATTAAAACTTAACTACAATTCTCCAAAATGGGAAGAGTTCATAAACAAAGAGCAGAACTATACCTATAGTAAGGACGGCACATCAGATTTGGGACCATATCGGAGTGCTGTAAGAGAGAATATGATATCTATTGGACTACATGGGGATTTCACAACGGAGGATACTTTGGCTAAGCGAGCAGCTTACATAAAAGAAGAATATACACAGCTACCAGATGAATTACCAGAACGAGTTTTTAATCTTACCAAGAAAATTACTCAGGGATGCGACACACCATTAGAGCAGTGTAAGGCGATTGAAAAATATCTTAGAACCTATAAATATACCTTACGCCCAAAGAAGATGCCAGAGGGTGATGATTTGGTGGATTGGTTTTTATTTGAATCGAAAGAAGGATATTGTGCGAATTTCGCTACTGCTATGGCAGTTATGGTAAGGACACTAGGAATACCTAGCAGATATGACCAAGGGTTTGTAGTGAAAACTGAGCTCAGACCAAATAGCTCCAGTGAGGGTAACTCCAAAGATGCACATGCATGGGTGGAGGTTTATATTGAAGGTCTTGGATGGATGACCTATGATCCTACTCCAACCACAGGAACTGGGTTAAATGTAGCATATCAATGGGATAGTAAAGTAGCGATACAGAAGCCGAGTGAGAATGTCGATGGAAAGAATGATCAGTTAATTGATATGTCTGATGTTTATAATTATTATGAACTTATGGCAAAAGAAAAGGAGATAGCATTAGAAGAAGAAATTCAAAACAAAAAGTTTGTAAGTATTATACTGTATCTTGTGGTGACATTAGTCATACTTGGGATTCTACTGATTTTTGGGTATATCATTGTTAAAACCATGCGTAACAAAGCAGAATGGAAAAAATTAAGCACGAATAACAAACTTCATGCTGCAATGATACAGATATTCTTCTTATTGGGTGCGTTAGATCTTCCTATTGAGGATAATGAGACCCTACATCAGTATTGTATTAGAGTAAAGAGGGCCTTGGAGGATGAAGATCTTTTCATAACAGATGTTGAATCAATTTATACTTCGGTCCGTTATTCACAAAAGGAAGTATCCACAATAGAACTAGATAAAGTGATACAGTTTAGAGATAAACAATTAAAAGTTCTGAGAAAGAACCTAAACCTGTACAGTTATTACAGAATATGGTTGGAATACTCCATATTGGCAATTAAATAAAGAAAAAGAGAGTGTTGGTATCTAATTTTGTACCAACATTCTCTTCTTTTGGCGGATTGTTTTCTTTAACGTGATTTGTCCACAATACTATCGTACAGAAGCATAGTCCGCATCAATGAAACGATGGTAATATGCTCCCATCTCACCAATATTAAAACAGTAAGTGAATTCGTCAATACTCTTATCCTTATAGTAAATAACATAATCAAATTCTGCATCCTGTGTTTTCTGGCAGATAACATCAGGCGACTGCTTTCTAAATACAGAAAGAATATGATCAATCGTACAAGCTCTATCTTGCAAGATTGCTATAAGCTCTTTTAGAAAGGTGTTTTCTCCATAAGTATCAAAGACGTATTGAGTTCCTTTCTCAGGTATCTTAAAACAATAGCGTTCCTCTTCTCTGGTTATCTGTACAGGGCCAAGAGAGCTTTCAATCTGCTCCTGAAAGACTTTCATTAGTACATCCATTTCCTTTACTGATGGTACAAATACCCCAAGAAGTGCCTCTAAGGAAGGAAAGTTATAATAAATCTGAATACTGGATTTTTCATATCCTATCTTTACTTGCCCTTCATGAATAGTATCCATGATATTTTTCTTTAGGTGCTTCCAGTTTGGTGTCAATCTTTCACATCCTCTCAATTAAACCATTTGTAGATTTCACTATACACTCTTTGCCTACCATAAGTCAAATAGAATCATTCGATTATTTATTACTTAGGTATGAAACTGCAGACAAAGCAGCAATATTACCTTCACCAGCCGCTTTAATATACTGATAAGGGGTTCCTACAATGTCGCCAGCAGCAAAGCAACCAGAGACATTGGTAGTCATGGCTCTGTCCACCTTAATATGGTTTCCGTCCATTTCAAGCCCCACAAGCAGTTGCCCAGGTGGTGTGCTTTCTCTTAATAGGAAGACACCATCTGTTTTAAAACGATTGTTTTTTAACTCTAATACCTCTACAAACTCATTTCCTTTGATAGCAACTGGGGTATCCTTTATAACGGTAATATTATCAGGTACCTGTACCTCAGCTTTATACATAGGAACATAATAGACTTTTTCTGCCAGAGAAGCCACATATTCTGCTTCTTCCTCATCTTTTTTGCTATAAGCCACAATCGCTACGGTTTTTCCTTTGTATAATGGTGCATCGCAAGTAGCACAGTAGCCGACACCTTTACCGAGATAAGTATCTTCACCTGGAAGTGGTTTTCCGAAATTTACACCCATAGCTAGAATAGTAGATGATGCCTCATACATTTTGTCCTCTGTTCCTGCTTTGGTAAGAATGGAGAAGTAGTCTCCCATAGGGACAATAGTGGTAACCTTCTCTTCTTGTATGGTAATGTCCATATCGGATAGGTGCTGTTCAAAGTGATTCTTTAATTCTATACCACTTATATTGGAAAACCCCAAATAGTTATTTATCTTACTTGCTTTTACTAGTTTGTTGCTCAAGTCTTTATTTCCGAATAGTATAAGATTTTTATTGCGTATACGGGCATTTATGGCAGCAGATACTCCTGCAACACCAGAACCTATAATAGCAATGTCATAACGTTCATTCATGTTATTACGTCCTTTCTGTACAAAATACAAGAAATAGTTATTGTATTCAATTATGCCCAGATATATAAAAGAATATTTTATTGTAAACATAATAACATGGAAACGAGAATTTCAACGTGACTTTATCACAATAATAAAGTTGAAAAAGCACCATGACAGATTGTAGTCTACCATGGTGCTTTTATGATTCAATTTATTGTGCAGCTTCCTTAAGAAGTGCATTTGCAAAATCAACAAAACCATTAACGGAGATACTAACGCCGGAAACAGCATCTGTTTTGCCATTCTCGTCCATTGTGATTCCATCAGTAGACTGATGTTCTACAACGTAAGTAGCTAAAGCCTGAGCTTGTTCAGCCCAAGTAGGACCATTTTCGGTCATTACATATTTACCATCTAAGGATAACTGAGTTTTGGAATTACCGTCTTTGTCATATCCTTCATAAGTAAGGGCTGTAATT
>JAEZPG010000079.1 GCA_023413555.1 Bacillota bacterium
TACAAGCTATCAAGCAAGTAAACTGAAAAAGAAAACCACGTATTATGTTCGTATCAGAACCTATAAGATCGTGAACAAAGTAAAATACTATTCCGGATGGAGTAAGGTTACATATGTAAAAATTAAACAATAAATCATCTAAACCTCCTTAAACAGTCAAGGTATATAACAAATGGCTATTTAAGGAGGTTTGCTTAAGGAGTTTTTTGGGGCTCTTTTTGGGCTCGCTGAAATAAGAAAATAGGTGATTTGGTAGGATTTATATATATACAAAAATAGTAATAACATAGCTAATAATGATTATAGTAGATAAAAATAACTAATTATAGCGGAACGTGTAGTTAAGGAGGAATTTATGAAAAACCATAAGTTATTAGTAAAATTTATACCAATAGCTTGTCTTGCGTTGCTTTTACTGTCAACAATCGTACATACGGATAAGCACTCAGGCATGCAAACGAAAACCACTGTAGAGATTCAACAGAATGCTGGGGAACTAAGTAAAGATACTCTATCTCAGCCGACCTACAATAAGGATAATCATCTGGATAAATTGACTTCTGAAAAGGAGCAGTACTTACCTACGAAAAAAACAGAAGTTAATCAACAAGCTGAATCCAAACAAGATCAAGTAAAGAAAATGACTGAGGGTAACCCCAGCAATGATATAACGAATGGAATTCGTTCCATATCTCAAACTAGTGTATCCAGTGGCTCTAGTCTTGATGGGTATGATCCGGCAAAAATCACAGAAGTACCCAATGTGGATGAGCTAGAATCTAGTCACAATTATAGCAATAATCAAGATCATATGTGGGTTTATCGGAATGAAGGGGCACCTGCATTAAGGATAACCTTTAATAGTCAAACCTTTGTAGAGAATGGATGTGACTATATCTATCTATATGACAAGGATAATATATGTATAGGAACATATACAGGAACTCAATTATCAGAAAAAATCATTACTGTATGGGGTGATACGATAAAGATTAGATTGTGTTCAGATGATGCTGTAGTAAAATATGGGTTTAAAGTTACCAGTATTACTACACTTCAAGATTATGAAGAATATAGTCTTGTATATGAAGAGTTGCCTAGTGAATGGATTATAGGAGATACGAAACATCAGACCCTAAAATTGGAAAAAAAGTATATAGAGGATGGGGTAGGTCAAACCAAAGAAGTGACAGAGAATGTTAGGTTTGTCTGGAAGGTAAGTAGTGGCTCTGATATAGAGGCTATGGATGTCAAGATAGAGGGGAATAATCTTACAGTAACTGCTATAAAGGAAGGCATCGTATCAGGTTGTATAGAAGCCTATGAAAGTAGTAGTACGACACCAATTGCAGTTACTAAGACGTATAAGTTTGAGGTGTCTTCTCTTGTTGTAAATGATGATTCCCTGTCGGGTAATTCCATATGTGTAAACGAGATACAAAAAAAGATTCTTAGTTACCTTAGTGTAAGAGGCGTCGGTACAGTGGGAATTGTCAATAATGTTGTAAGTAGTGATACTTCGATTGTCTCAATAGTAAAGAATGGTGCATTGGGTGGACGTTCTTTCACAGTAAAAGGGATAAAACCAGGTAAAGCGGATATTACTGTATATTATACTGTAAAGGATGGAGATAAGGTAATAAGTGCTAGTAGTACCTACAATTTTACCTGTAACGAAGCTAAGTATTATTGGCGAGTAAATCAGAGTGGTACTAACTTATCAGAATTATGCCCAACGCAAACTTCTGAAATTACCTTTGACTTAACGAAGAACTACTATGATAAAAACAATATCTACCATTCTGATGAGTTAGTGGACCCTTCTAAATACACAATAGAAGTTATTCCGAAGGATAGTAATAATGCACTAATTGAGACAAGTGTCAAGGAAGGTAAATTAATAGTTAAGGCCTTGTCTAAGGGAGCTGGTAATCTAGATTATGTCATGAAAATAGATGGACAGGCAGTGGCTCAAGGGAACTTATCATTTTCTATAGAACCTGAACGCTATCTACTTTCATATAATGGACCTACAGAGTTTTATCCAACCCAAATAGTAAAGGGACCAACCTTAATCCATTACGTGTACGAAGAAGGGTTAGTAAGACAGCAGGTAATGGAAGATGCAGTAATTACATGTAATAATGTTGGTGCTTTTACATATAGAGATGGGAATGTTGTAGTTAATAATGTATCATCTAATTCTTCATATATTACATTTACGTGTAAATATAATAATGTTACATATTCTAAGAGTAAAAATTTTAGTGTATCTACACCCCAAATGACTAGTTCAGGGATTATGTATAAAGATGAAAAGGTGAAAATGTCTCTAGATTTATTACCTGAGATAGATAATGATTGTAGCATTATCTGGTCGGTGGAGAACTATGCTTCGAGCGAGGCAGATATGTGTGCATCCATTGAGACAAGCGCAGAAGGAACTGCAATTCTAACCTGTTTGAAGGTGGGAAGGATAAAAGTAACAGCTACCTTTAAAAAAGGAGAAGAGGTTCTTTGGACAAGCCAAAAAGTATACACAATTGAGGATGGTTTTAATAGTATATTAGATGATAATTATAAATCTATATATCTTAACCAAAGCCAATATATTACTGCACATGATTTTAGAAAAAACAATACCTATTATAATACTGTCATTACATCAATACAAAGCAGTGACCAATCCATTGTAGAAGTAGTGAATTACACCAAAACTAAGTATACGGACTATAATGATTTTCGTATCAATATCATTGGAAAAACAGTAGGTAGAGCAAATGTTATAATCAACTATACCTATTTTGATGAAGAAGGTACGCCAATACAAGGAACAGACACTGTTATCGTTACAATAAAAGGCTCTAGTTATTATTGTTTGTGGGAACAGGATAAATTCACTGCCATTCCAGGGGAGAGTATACCACTAAACACAAAGGTAATGGAAAGCGGATGTAATACAAATGGTAAGTGGTATAATAAACCAGTAGATTTACCAGAGGTGAAGGTAGAATATAGTATCAGTAATAAGTCCGTTGCCACTGAAAATAATGGACTTTTAACATTTAACGATAATGCAAGCAATGGAGCTTCGGTTTATGTAACGCCATATATAATGGTGGATGGAAAAAAATATAACGGTGAAGAGCAAACATTTACCGTTACTTCAAGTTTCAATAAGATTCAAGGAATAGTAGATGACATCGTTTACATAAAAGAGGATGAGACAAAGGTACTGAACTTGGAGTTATATCAGTATGATATAAATAATACGAAAGGAAAACAAATTGAGAATGTAGCGTTTTTATGGAATAATAGTGATCAATCCGGTTCAAACAGTGAGACTTTAACCAATAGTTGTTTTTCAATTAACGGTAGAACAATTACAGGGACAAAGATGGGATCGGAGAAGGTTACTTTAGTTGCTTCGTATAAGGATGAGAACAATATTACTCAGAATGTAATAAAGAGTATAACGGTTCGAGTGGCTCCAAAGGCGATCCCTGTTCTAGAATTAGGCCAAAAAGGAATCATTACGAATCCTGACAGATACTTTGTTGTAACTCCTGAGAAAACAGGAACTTATAAGATTGCCTGTTCAGATGAAATTCAGTATCCACTTATTGAAGTGTTTGATCAAGAGTGGAAGAAGATGGCATCTTATGAAGATACTGATTCTGAAAATACAGAGTTTTTCTATGTCCATGTTAATTTGGAAGCAGGAAAGACTTATTATGTACGTGCATCATCTATAATCACGGGGGTATGGCCTTCCTATATAATGTCAATTGAGTCAGCAATAGATACAAAGGAAATTAATAATTGTGATATTCAGTTATCTGCACAACAATTCATCTTCAATGGGCAAGAGCAGAGGCCAATCATTACTATAAAGGATGGAAATTACACACTGAAGGAAGATAGCGATTATGTGATTGTGGAAAATGGAGATATGGCCGCTGCTGGAGGTTATACTCTGGTTATTCAAGGGATTGGAAACTATGAAGGATGCGTTGAAAAAACATGTGTAATTCAACCAATCACACTGATAGATACGATGGTACAACCATATGAAACGCAGGTTGTTTTCAATGGACAGGAACAAAAGCCAGAACTGATTTTGATGAATGGTAAGGTTGCTTTAATACAAGGAACTGATTATGATGTAAATTATAAGGGAGATTTTACTACCAATGGTATTCATACAATGACCATTTGTGGATATGGCAATTATACTGGTACTCTTACAACGACACTTGCTATTAATGATACACTTGATATTACAAAATGCTTCGTTGAATTATCTAGTGATAAAATATATTACTCGGGAAAAGAAGAAAAACCAACAATAACAGTAAAGAGTGCAACTACTGTTTTAACAGAGGGTACAGATTATGAGGTAGTATATCCAGACGCTATGACCAATATAGGTACCTATGAGATAACCATTCATGGGAAAGGTATTTATGAGGGTACTGTAACGAAAGAGTTCACAATTAATCCACTTGATTTTACACAATGCTTAGTGGAATTATCTAAGGAAAGTATAATCTATTCTGGAACAGAAGAAAAACCAAACATAACAGTAAAGAATGGAACTACAGTCTTAACAGAGGATACGGATTATGAGGTAGTATATCCAGACGCTATGATCAATGCAGGTACTTATGTAATATCGATTCACGGGATAGGCATTTATGGAGGTACTGTAACAAAAGAATTTATAGTTCAGCCACTCAATTTTACTGAATTCTTGGTTGAATTATCTAAGGAAAGTATAATCTACTCGGGAACAGAAGAAAAACCAACAATAACAGTAAGGAATGGAGATACAGCTTTAACAGAGGGTACAGATTATGAGGTAGTATATCCAGACACTATGACCAATGCAGGTACTTATGAAATAACGATTCATGGAAAAGGCAATTACGAGGGTATTATAACAAAAGGGTATATAATTAAGCCACTTGATTTTACAGGAAGTGTGGTTGAACTATCTAGTGATAGTATAATCTATTCTGGAACAGATAAAAAACCAACAATAACAGTAAAGAATGGAGTTACTGTCTTATTAGAAGGTACGGATTATGAGGTAGTATATCCAAACGCCAAGACCGATGTAGGAACGTATGACATAGAGATTCATGGAAAAGGCAATTATGAGGGTATTATAACAAAAGAGTATACAATTAAGCCGTGTAATCTTGAAGAATGCTTGGTTGAATTATCTGAGAAAAGTATGATTTATTCGGGATCAGAAGAAAAACCAATCATATCTGTAAAGAATGGAACGACTTCATTAACAGAGGGAACAGATTATGAGGTAGTATATCCAAACGCTATGATTAATGCAGGTACTTATGTAATAACGATTCATGGGATAGGTAATTATAGTGGTACATTGACTACAAACTATACGATTACTAAGGGCTTCAAAACGTTAGCTTTTGTAAAATCAGCTATTTCGAAAAAATACGGAGAGAAACCATTTATTAATGCGTTAACCTCATCTTCCGTAAAAACGGTCACTTATACTTCCTCTAACACAAAGGTTGCAAAGGTAGATACCAAAGGCATGGTTACCATTGTTGGTGGAGGAAAGGCCACAATAACAGCAGTTTTTGCAGGGAATCAAAACTATAATGGCACGAAAGCGTCCTATACGTTGACAGTTGCCAAGATCAATAATAGCATCACCGCAGGAAATGTAGTAAAGACTGCCTCCAGTAAAGTGCAAGTATTTACCTTAATGGTTTCCAGAAAGGGGAATGCTACCTTAAGCTATACTTCTAATAATAAAGGGGTGGTTGTGAAAGCTGGTAAAGTGACCATAGCTAAGAATTTTGTGGGAACAGCAGTCATTACCATAACAGCAGCTTCCAATAGTAACTATAATGCCATAAGTAAGAAGATTACCATTACGGTGAATCCAGTAGGAACCAAAGTGACTTCGCTTAAGAATCAGTCAAAGAATAAGTTCCTCCTTAAGTGGAGTAGCAACAAGCTGGTTTCTGGCTATGAGATTCAGTATGCTAGCAACAAGAGCTTTAGTAAAGCTACTAAAAAGACAATTACGAAATCTAGCACTACAAGCTATCAAGCAAGTAAACTGAAAAAGAAAACCACGTATTATGTTCGTATCAGAACCTATAAGATCGTGAACAAAGTAAAATACTATTCCGGATGGAGTAAGGTTACGTATGTAAAAATTAAAAAATAAATCGTGATATAGAAAGTGGTAGTCGCAATAAATTATTGAGTTGCGCTACCACTTTTCTACATAATATAAGTAGCGTTGGATAAAAATGAAAGCATATTTAAATTGCCATATAATAGAAATGATAGTACAATACCATTAGTATGCAGGAAACTATGATTGTATAGGCGTGGTATAAAGTACTATCTCTATACACAATAGACACTATATTGGAGGAAAAAGATGAACATTCGTAAACTCATAGCCATTATTCTATTAGTAACATCCGTAGTATTAGCCATAGTAAGCGGTATTGTATTACCAGAGACAGTAATTACACAGATTAGCACTAGTGGTTCAGATCCTTCTACAATGCCCAAATGGGTAGCGATTATTCTACCAACTGTACTAGGAATTGGATTTGCTGTAGCTGCTTTTATGGAGAAGGCAGAGAGAAAGACCACAGCCAAATACATATTCATTTCGGCAGTCGGAGTTTTTGTATTTATTGTGGAATTAATAGTAAATTGTTAAAGTCATACAGTGGAGTACGGTTTATCACAGATGCACTAATAGAACAATTTGTACAGCAAACAGAATGTGTCTGTTTATAAACCCTTTAAATATGGAATCGTTAGGTGTAATGAGTTATATGTTCTTGTGAAGAGAATGTATATAAAATAATGAGAGGTATGAGGCCTAGGACAAGATGAATTATAAATTTTGTGCAGATGTTAAAGATAATAATACACTTCGGGCTAGTTTTAATGAATTAGCTCAGAGAACCTTTGGTTTTAATTTTATTTTATGGTATGAGAAGGGACATTGGGGGAATGACTATATTCCCCATGTTTTAGTAGACAATGATGGAAAGGTAATCTCCAATGTATCGGTGAATTTTATGAAATTTGACATGGATGGAGTTATCAAGAATTATATCCAGCTTGGGACCATTATGACAGATACAGATTACCGTGGCCAGGGTTTGAATAAATATCTAATTGAAAGAATATTGGAAGAGTATAAGGATAGGGTAGATGGATTTTATCTTTTTGCAAATGATAGTGTGTTAAAGTATTATCCTAAGTTTGGCTTCAAACCATGTGTGCAATATGAGTATAGTCTTAGCATAAGCCGAAAGACTGATAAGAAAAAAGACAAGTATATTATTAAGAAGGTAGATATGTCACATCCTGATGCCTGCGATAAGCTGTATCATACCATACATAAGTATGACAGTATGAATATGGGGAACAATCCAAACGATGGATTCTCCATGTGTGATAATCTTAGTCTGATTCAGTTCTGGCTAGCAGCTGAGTATGGTAATAATGTATACTATTTACCAGAGTTGGAAGCCTATGTGATTGCCAGTATCAGCGATGGTATTCTTAAAGTATTTCAAATCGTCAGCACACACAAAGTAGATATTGAAAAGATGGCTTCATCTTTTGAAGATGACATATCTAATGTGGAACTATACTATACCCCGATAGAAAAAGAAGCTTACCAGGTTAAGATTCATAAAGAAGAGTGCACTTTATTTATTTTGGGTGAAAGTTTAGAGAAGGTTGAGACAGATAAATTGCTATTCCCAATATTGTCTCATGCGTAATATTGGAGAGAATCGAGAATTTTGAGAGAACTATTAAACTGGTAGTATGGTGTCTAGATATCTTTTGTTCGAATAGTAAAAATATAAGGTGGCAATGACAATAATGGAGCAGGAAAGTCATTACTATATTTTACTAAAAACCTACTACTGCACCTTTGTAGATACTGTACTTATTAACTGTAATAGATTGACCTTGCAGATTACAATCTATTGAAAAACAATACTCATCTCTATTATCCGTATAGGTAAGGTATGTTACTAAATGTGATTGGTGATAGTAGGCTAGATCAATATGCTTTAATGCCATTCTCTTTATAATATCTAACTTAGAATCTTTTTGTATTTTCCTTAATACTTTTTCAGTTAGTTCATGACTTGGCATTCTTTGCACTATCATTATTGATAGACCATACATTCTTTCTTTGATTGACTGCTCTGTGTACATGGGATTCTCCACAAGGAACTTTTCTACAGTTTTTTTATCCATCCTACCTGCAATAACATCATTGATATTGCAGGTACTGATTGGCGAGTATTTAGGTATCGACTGTTCGTCTTTATAGCTCATATTGCTTACCTTCGTTGAGATAATACAAAACCCTACCATGAGTAAAATAAGCAAGGATACAATTGATGTAATAATTACAATGTTTAACATATATTACCTCCATTTATCAATATATGGATATAATTATATGATATATGATGATAAAAGATATGTCAAATTAATTGATGCTGAATTGATCTTGGATATCTCGGATTTCCAAGATGCCGATGGGTATTCAATGTAATACTACTGTGATATAATTACCTAATAACTATCATTTTCTGCCATTTTTATAATGCATCCAAAGATAATAAATGAAGTATCTGAAATTCTACTTAAAAGGGGGTTATATAATGCAGCTTTCCGTTTGCATCATAACAAAAAACGAATGTGAAAAATTAAAGCGGTGTCTAAGTGCTTTAATACCGTACAACTTTGAAGTAATCGTTGTAGATACAGGTTCCACGGATCATACAAAGTCTATGGTTTTAGAATATACAGATAAATTGTACTTCTTTGAATGGATAGATGACTTTGCTACAGCTAAGAACTATGCAATATCTAAGGCTTCTAATGAAATGGTTTTGGTCCTTGACAGTGATGAATATCTGGAACCATTTAATCCGAGCCATCTATATAATCAACTTATGGAGAATCCAGGGGCTGTAGGTAGAATTAAACGCATTAATGTTGTGACAAGAAATGGAGAAACGGTTGAAAATGTGGAATGGATTAATCGAATTTTTAATAGAAAACTATTTCAATATGAAGGCAAAATCCATGAGCAAGTAGTACCCAAAGGCGAAATGGAAACCATATCTACAGACAATGTATCTTATAAGATGTACAAGACAAAGTTAGAGATAATTCATGACGGATACAATGGCACAGAGGAAGAACGTAGAAAAAAAGCTGATCGGAATGCAAGGTTGTTACTCATTGAATTAAAAGAAAATCCAAATGATACTTATCTATTATATCAATTGGGAAAAAGCTATTACATGGCTGGCAATTATGAAAAAGCTGTGGAATATTTTGAGTGTGCCTTAAAAAATGATGTAAATCCTAAGCTTGAGTATGTAGTAGATTTAGTGGAAACTTACGGGTATGCCTTATTAAACAGTGGATGTGAAAGAACTGCTCTGCAATTAGAAGGTGTACACGAGGAGTTTGGATATAGTGCCGATTTCTGTTTTCTCATGGGATTAATTTATATGAATAACGGGTATTTTGAGGAGGCTGTACAGCAATTTATGAAGGCCACGAAGCTAGAAGCCGTAAGAGCGATTGGGGTGAATTCTTATCTGGCCTACTACAATGCAGGAGTGATAAAGGAGTGCCTTGGGGAGAAAGCTTCAGCAATTAATTTTTATAAAAAATGTGGTGATTATGAGAAAGCAAAGGTAAGGATGCAGGAATTGCTATAGAAGTGTTTATGGGAAATTATATTATGCCAAAAGAATAATGTTACATAAAATCGTGAAAAGATAGTATAGAAAATAATGAAGGGCCGGAGAATTCTTAGTGAAAAGATACTCCGGCTCTTTCTATAATAGGGAAGAGTTCTGACTTATTCGTATCTAAACTCTGCCACATTATCAGTGGTAGAATCAAATCCTACATATACTTTTATGGTGCCAGGTTCACTTTGATACATCATATCGATTCCATAAAACCTTAGCATCGGTTCTGTGATGGAGAAGGATACTATCTTAGAAGTATTTGGCTCCAACACAACTTCTTGGAATCCTTTTAGTTCTTTTACTGGACGGCATACACTTCCTATAGGATCTGACAGATACAGTTGAACGATCTGCCTTCCAGGTGTTTGTCCCACATTGGTAACAGAAACTGTTGCCTGCAAGGTATCCTCTTTCGTTAACACTACTTTGTCTAAACTAACGTTGGAACATGTAAAGGTAGTATAGCCTAAGCCATAGCCAAATGGATAGAGTGGCGTATTTGGACAATCTTGATAGCGGGACAAGAAACGGCTTTTTATTGATGGATTTAAAAGAGGTCTGCCAGTGCTTAGATCTCGGTAAGTCATAGGAATCTGTCCAATATGACGAGGGAAGGTCATGGTTAGTCTTCCACTAGGCTCAGCCTTGCCGTATAGAACATCAGCAATAGCGTTACCTCCTTCTGTTCCAGGGAACCATACACAGAGGATAGCCTTGCAAAGTGGTTCTATATCAGAAAGAATTAGAGGCCTCCCAGAAAACAAAACCAGAACGATATTAGGATTCACAGCATGAATCCTTTTTAAGAACTCTACCTGACAGGAGGGAATAGTTGGGTTTACACGGCTTCCCCCTTCTCCTGATTGAGAACGGTGTTCCCCAAGACAGAGGACAACAGTTTTTACATGTCTTGCAATCTCTATCGCCTCCTCACAATCCTTTTCCGTTTCCCCAGGAACATAGTCGCTCGTATAAATAACGTTACCAAAACCATATATTTCCTCGCCTTCAGGCAGTAAGGAGCAGCCCCTTGCAAATTTAGCATTTGGCTGGTACTGTTTAACGCCCTCTTTTATGGTAACAGTATCAGATTCACAGGCTTGAAAGGACCATATACCAAAGAGTGCTTTATTATCTGTATAAGGTCCTAGATAAGCAGTAGAATTTTCTATGGATAGAGGTAGTATGTTGGATTCATTTTTAAGGAGTACAAAACTCTTTATGCAAGCCTCTAAAGCGGCATGCCGATTCTCCTTACTCAGGGTAAGGGAATTATGTATTATCTCATTGGCATCCTTATAAGGATTTTCAAATAGACCAAGTTCATTTTTTAAGGATAAAATGCGAAAGACAGCTTTATCTAGCATATCCATTGTAATGGACTTCTCAGTATCATCTTCTAATAAAGAAGATAGTGTTTGTATATATGAAGTGCCACACAGTTCAATATCTACACCTGCAGTAAATGCTAACCTAGCAGCATCCTTTTTGTCAGCGGCGATTCCATGCGTAATCAACTCACATATGGCATTGTAGTCAGTAATTATTACTCCTTTAAAGTTAAATTGGTTCCTTAATACATCTTGAAGCAGATATTGATTGGCGGTAGAGGGAATTCGCTCTAAGGTATTAAAGGAGGTCATTACTAATTTACAACCCGCATCAATGGATGCTTGGTAAGCAGGCATATAATCTTCAAATAATGAGCGTTTACTCAATTCCACAGTATTATAATCTCTGCCTGCAATAGGATTGCAATAAGCTGCAAAGTGTTTTGTACAAGAAGCAAGTTTTCGTTCCTCTAAATGGTCTCCTTGATACCCAGTTACCATAGCAGCGGACATGAGGGAATTCAAATATGGGTCCTCTCCGGTGCTTTCCAAAGCACGGCCCAAACGACAGTCAGTTACCAAATCTGACATTGGAGAATAGGTAACATGTATACCATCTGTAGCTGCCTCGGCTGCAGATATGGAGGCTGCTGACTTTGCTATCCCTGGAGAAAAAGTGCATCCGAGTGCTAGAGGAATAGGAAAAATAGTACGATAACCATTGATTACATCTAGTGTAATTAGAACTGGAATGTGATGGGGATGCTCATTCATATACTCCTTCTGAAGTTCTTTGATACGCTTTGCCCCATTAATATTAATAATTGACCCACAAAGTTTTTTGCTTTTATTAGTAAAACCTAAAGAGGAAGTTGCCCCCGTCTCAAAAGAAATGTCGTCACAAAATAAAGAACCATCTAACAATATGAGTTGTCCGATTTTTTCTTCTAGTGACATATCTTTTATTAGATTCTTAATTGCCTGTTCTTTCATATAGAACCTCCTAAGTTTATCTGTATATGCATTATACAATAACTGTCAAAAAATGAAAAGATAAAACAAATTATATTATTCAAAATATTCTTATAATATGACATGCATGTGTCTTATTATAAGAAGTATAATGTCGATATAATATAATGAAGGAGTGATAGGATGTCTTTTGATTATAAGAAAGAGGAAAAATATCTATACATCCCACCGACAAAACCAACCATCGTAGAGGTACCACCTATGAACTATATTGCAGTTCGAGGTAAGGGGAATCCTAATGACAAGGAGGGCACTTACCAGAATGCTATTCGTATCCTGTATGCTATAGCCATGACCTTGAAGATGAGCTATAAAGGAACCCATAAAATAAAAGGTTATTTTCAGTATGTGGTTCCTCCATTGGAAGGCTTCTGGTGGCAGGAGGAAGTAGATGGAATTGATTATAACAACAAGCAGGAATTTCAGTGGATTTCTATGATTCGTTTGCCAGGGTTTATACAAAAAGAGGATTTTCTCTGGGCAGTAAAGGAAGCAGAAAGTAAGAAAAAGATGGATTTATCTAAAGCAGAATTTCTTACAATAAAAGAAGGTTTATGTGTACAGATTATGCATATTGGTGCCTTTGATGATGAACCGGCTTCTGTTGCAAAGATGCAACAATACCTGCAGGAAAATGGCTATGTAAATGATTTTTCAGGTAACCGTCTACATCATGAGATCTATCTGTCAGATCCAAGAAAGGTAGAAGAAGCTAGACGGAAAACTGTAATCAGACATCCAATAAAGAAACTGTAATAGCGGCAGCTGGCCCATTTACCTCCTTATGTCTGTTCTATAATGGTGACTGTATTACTTAAGAGATATTATCAGAAAAGAAATTTAAAAAGCTTATTTTTGAGCTTAGGAAATAGGTGAACCATGCAAATTAATCGACTGTTTGAAATAATCTATCTGCTGTTAGATAAGAAAAATCTAACAGCAAAAGATCTGGCGGAGCATTTTGAAGTATCTACAAGAACGATATACCGGGATGTAGAGACTCTTTCTTCAGCTGGAATTCCTATCTATATGAGTAAGGGAAAGGGCGGTGGAATCAATCTATTGCCGGATTATGTGCTCAATAAGGCGGTAATTACAGAAAAGGAAAGAGAAGAGATTCTAAGCTCGCTTCATGCAATTGGTGAAGTGACCTTAGAGGAAACCAATACTGCTTTAGATAAGCTTAGTGCCTTATTTGGAGAAACCAGTACGGATTGGGTAGAGGTGGATTTTAACCTATGGTCTGATGGAAAGAAGGAGGCAGAACTTTATCGCAACATAAAGAATGCGATTCTTAGGAGGCATATCGTGATGTTTTCTTATGCTAGTGCCAAAGGGGAGAGGATGACTAGAACAGTTGAGCCTATGAAACTTATTTTTAAGGGAATGGCTTGGTATTTATACGGATATTGCAGGTTTAGGCAGGATTATCGATATTTTAAATTAAAACGTATACGGGACTTTGTGATAACTGAAGATAGATTTCAAAGAGAAAATGTACTGCCAGTACTAGGGAATGACTACCAAACGAAGCCGTCAAAATCTATTCAGGTGAAGCTAAAGTTTAGTCAAGAGGTGGCTTACCGTGTTTATGATGAGTATGAAGAATATACCAGACTTGAGGATGGAAGCTTTCTAGTGGAAGTTAATTTTAATGATAGAGACTACCTGATTGAATATGTTCTTGCTTTCGGAGGTAGCTGTGTGGTTTTAGAACCAGCGGAGTTACGCCAGCAGATATCAGAAAAAATAAAAAGATTGATGGAACAATATCAGTAATGATAGTTATTGTGAAGAAAGAATAGGGGATAAAACATATGGGCAAGAATAATAAGGAAAAACAGGCAGAACAAAAAACTAATGTTATGCGGCTTTTAGAGCAAGCTAAGATACCATATCAACATTACATCTATGGGGATGGAGAGGCCATAAGTGGAACCGAAGTGGCAACAATACTTGGTCAGAATCCGGAGCAGGTATTTAAGACCTTAGTGACGGAGGGCAAATCAAAGGAACATTACGTCTTTGTAATTCCTGTAGATAAGGAGTTAGATCTTAAAAAGGCAGCAAAAGCGGTAGGTGAGAAGTCTATCGATATGATAAAGTCTAAGGAGCTTTTGCCGTTGACAGGTTATATTCATGGAGGCTGTTCTCCAATCGGGATGAAGAAACGATTTGATACGGTGCTTCATGAATCAGCTTCTCAGTGGGAGACTATAATCTTTAGTGCCGGTAAAATTGGCCACCAGGTACAGGTGAGCCCTGGGGATTTGTTGAAACTTGTACCGTTCACCTTGGAGAATGTGGTGGAATAGGAAAATAGGGCACTAGAACAGATTAGTGGCTATGAGTATGAAGTAGAGGCCTGTAAAAAGGATGGACTTTCACGTTAAAGAATGAAAGCCCATCCTTTTACAACCTATAAATTGTTAGTGTTTTCTATAATTATTAAAATTGAGAGATGAAATGGCGTAGTATATACTTAAATTACAAAGTGAGTGATACAAAAAACTTAAGGGAGGCAATTTTTTATGTTAAGAAAGAAAGTATTAGCAATAGTCATGATTATTGCTATGGTGACATTAACAGTCGCAGGATGCCAAAAATCATCAAATGAAACAAAAAAGACTGACAATACTCCAAAGGCTACTGATTCTACCAAACCGAGTACATCAGCGGATAATGGAGAAAAAATCACATTGACCTGGGCAGTATTTGAGACAGATAACTACACAGCTGAATTATGGCAGTCCATCATTGATGCTTATGAGAATGACAACCCAAATGTAAAGATTGAAAAGGTACTTATGACAGGAGATTCTAGACCACAGTTCTTGAAAACAATGTTAACAGCAGGTAATATGCCTGATATCAACATTGACCCAGTTGACTTAGCTAAGACCGATGGCATTTATGCAGAGGTTCCGGAAGAAATGCTTACTAATTATGAAGATACAGCAATAGCAACTTACAATGGAAAACATACATTAGTACCAGCATATAAGGCACTTCGTAATCAGTGCTACTACCACAAAGATCAATTTAAAGAAGCTGGTATTACAGCAGAGCCTACAACTTGGGATGAATTTGTTCAAGCTTGTGAAAAATTAAAAGCAGCTGGCAAGACACCTTTAATGGGAGCTGGTGCATCTGATATTTGGGCAACTAGCTTTGGATATTGGACTGGAGTAGCTAACTCTGATATCGTAAATAAATATCCTGATTTTAATAAACAAATCATTGATGGTACATTAAAATGGACAGATTCTGTAGTAGAAGATTCTCTTCAAAAATGGCAAGATTTAATCAAAGCAGGATATTATCATAAAGGAAGCATGTCCTTTAGTTACACTCAGGCACAGCAAGAATTCTTAAAAGGTAGCTCAGCTATGTTTATGGATGGCGCTTGGGCAGCTCCAACCTTAGATAAAGATGGAGTTAAATTAGATGATATTGGTGTATTTGTGATGCCTACCTCAACGGGAGCTAAAACTTATTGTACAATGCCACAGTATTGGGGCGTTTCAGAGACTTGTAAGAATAAAGAAGAAGCGTTTAAGTTCTGTGCCTATGTACTTGGTGGAAACAAAGAAGTCTATGCGAAATACCTAAAAGCAGATGGTACATATTCTGTAACGAAAGAGCCAGTAGTATACGATATGGGACCTATCCAAAAAGAATTCCTAGAAAACTATAATGATGTTAAGTTAGTACCTGAGATCATGAAAGTTGTTGGTGATACTGCAATGCCATCAGGATTTGAGGATTATACCTGTAAATCACTTCAAAATATATTTACAGGTGCCAGTGTAAAAGATGAGTTAGGAAACTGGGACAAAGAAATGCAAAAATTACTCCAATCAGCTAAATAACAAACATTAGCATGAACCTTTATTAAAACATAATAGATGTGAAGATTTATCAATGAGGTTTAGGGTACTTATCCATTGTATCCTAAACCCATTCTAATAAAGGGGAGGAGGAAGGATAGAGATGAAGAAAAAATCAAAGATATTCTTTATGCCGGCGTTATTCGTTTATGTTGGCCTAATGATTATACCGATTATTGGAGCTTTTTTTATTAGTCTAACGGACTGGAGTGGTATCACCCCCTCATTTAATTTTGTGGGAATATCAAATTATTTAAATCTATTTGGAGACGAACGTCTACATAATGCTATCGGTGTTACTTTAAAAATTACATTAGTTGTCAGTATATCTGTCAATGTGTTAGGTTTATTTATCGCATGTCTACTAAATCGTGTGAGTAAAAAGATAAATGCACTGAGGAGCATCTTTTTTCTTCCCTATGTAATCAGCACTGTAGCTATTTCATTTATTTGGTTGTCTGTATTGTCCTATACCGGAGTACTAAATAGTATATTACAGACATTACATCTGGATAGTTTAGTGAATGATTTTATTGGGAATACAAAAGGTGCCATAAGAAGTATTTGTCTGATTGAGATATGGAGAACACTTGGTTTCCATATGGTTTTGTATCTTGCAGCTATACAAACTGTTCCGGAAGATTTATATGAAGCCTGTACAGTGGATGGAGGCAGCAGATGGCAGAAATTCAGATATATTACATTGCCTATGATAGTTCCAGGAATTACAATCAGCGTTATTATGAGTATTATGACAGAGATGAAGCAATACGATATTGTCAGGGTTATAACCAATGGAGGACCAGGTTACTCCACTGAGACGATAACCTATAACATTGTGACACAGGCTTTTGGTAATAATCTCCTTGGGTATTCCTCTGCAATTGCAGTCTTTTTATTTGCGATTATTGCTACCATTTCCATTATACAGTTAACACTGTCTAAAAAATTGGAGGTGAAGTAAGATGAAGATTAAAGACAAGAAAACAAAAATTGTGGATTTTATTTTGAAGATTATTGTAATTATATTGGCTATTATAGTTGCATTTCCTTTATATCTGACCTTTATAAGTGTCTTTAAACCTACAGCAGATATAACATCATCACCGATTTCAATACCAATTCCACCTATGCTGGACAATTTAAAAAGTGTGCTGCTCAATCCCAATGTCAATATTGGCAAGATGTACTTCAATTCGATATGTATCACAGTTTTTGGAGCAGGTATCTGTATACTAATATCTTCCATGGCTGGATATTATGTTGCAAGGGTAAAAAGTCGTTTTGGAAGGGCATTATTTATTTTCTTTCTTTTTGGTATGATGGTTCCATATATAATTATCTATGTTCCATTGGTGACTATGTTCAATAAGTTAGGAATTACAGGCAATTTACCAGTATTGATTATGGTCTTTGTATCAGGTAGTATTTCATTTTCTGTATTTATGTATCAAGGGTTTATCAGTGGCATTTCAGAGGAATTGGAAGAGGCTGCTATCATCGACGGAGCAGGGCAAATGAAAGTATTTTTTAGAATTATTATGCCACTTGTAAAACCATGTACCACGACAGTAGCCATTTTTATCGGTTTATCTATGTGGAATGATTTCCTTACACCATTGTTAATTGGTCAAGTGCAGACGATTACAGTTGGAATATATACAGCAATTGGACCTTATGCTTCTGATTGGGGTACTGTATTTGCTTATGTTGCGCTTGCATCATTTCCAATTGTTATTGCATATATCCTTGCACAGAAACAATTTATCAATGGGTTAACTTCAGGAGCATTGAAAGGATAGGAATATGGTAGAAATAATAAATCAATATCAGTTGGGTGATATGCTTGCTGTATACGTATCATCGGAAAATGGACTTGTGGAGTTATATTTGGTACCTTTTAGCCTAAGTGATATAATCAGGATTAGGGATGGAAAATTAACAGATAGCCTACTTCAGTTTAAGTTGGAAGGGGATGCATTCTCTACTGGGTTTGCTAATGGCCACACTATGAGAAACAATAGCTCCATTAAAGATTTTAGATATAGAAGTCAAAAAACAGAAAATAGACAGAAAATCTATAAGATTATAACGGAGTTTGAAAATACATCTGGACTTAGAGTAGAGCATATAGTAGAGTATGAGGAAGGATA
The DNA here is from genome assembly GCA_023413555.1 of Bacillota bacterium. Classification (GTDB taxonomy): domain Bacteria; phylum Bacillota; class Clostridia; order Lachnospirales; family Lachnospiraceae; genus KM106-2. The sequence continues at coordinate 18,228 of JAEZPG010000079.1, forward strand.
CCAAGGAATTGTCATTTCTTGTATCTTTTATAATGATTGCGCAGAGACAACAAGTCTTGAAATGTTATCCAGTTTCTCTTTAGGTGGTATTACTCCTTTTACAGAAGGAGAAGCAACAGGAAAGCTTCTGTTACATAGAATCAAGAGTAAATGGAGCAATGAGGGACGAGTAGAGACAAGAACAATAGAGGAACTTCAGTTGGAACCGACCTGGTCCGGTTGGGGAGTTGCCAGTGAGAAGTATGGACAGGTAGGATCTATGCCGGTTAGAAAGTATTTTCCTTTTATTGCAGTAGAAGATATTGATTGTCAAGTAGTATGGGCAGCCGAGCTTTGCTGTGCAGGTTCTTGGCAGATGGAGGCTTATCGAAGAGATGAGTCATTGAGCATCTCTGGTGGACTTGCTGATTATGATTTTGGTCATTGGAAAAAGACTCTTGCGAAAGGACAGTTTATTAAATCACCTAAAGCATATGTAACTGTATGTAAAGGAAGTCTGGATACTGCATGTCAGAGACTTACCGGTATGCAGAATAAGGCTCTGGAAATAATATATCCATATACTCAGTTGCCGGTTATATTTAATGAATTTTGTACTACTTGGGGTAACCCTACTGAAAAGAACATTTTAGAGACACTATCTAAAGTGAAAAATCGAGGATTTGATTACTTTGTAATAGATGCAGGTTGGTATGCTGACCCTATAAAGGGTTGGGAAAATAATATGGGAGATTGGCAGGTAGCAGAAGATTTATTCCCCCATGGACTACAGGAAACAGTAAATGCTATTAGAAGTGCAGGTATGAAACCTGGAATATGGTTCGAGATGGAAGTAGTGGGATGTGATGCTTCTGTATATAATTTAGAGGATCATCTCCTAAAAAGACATGGCAAGTATATAACAGCAGGAACAAGACGGTTCTGGGATATGAGAGACCATTGGACCATTGATTACTTGACGGAAAAAGTAATTGGATTCTTAAATAAATATGGATTTGAATATCTGAAGGTGGACTATAATGAGACCATCGGTGTTGGATGTGATGGGGCTGAGAGCCTGGGAGAGGGCTTAAGACAGAATATGCTGGCCAGTCAGGAATTCTTTAGAAAAATAAGAAGGGAAGTTCCCGGAATCGTAATAGAAATCTGTGCTTCTGGAGGACATCGATTAGAGCCATCTATGTTAGCATTGGGTGAGATGGCATCCTTTTCGGATGCCCATGAACAGAAAGAGATACCAGTGATTGGGGCTAATATGCACCGTGTCATTCAACCAAAGCAAAGTCTTATATGGGCAGTGCTTAGAAAAACCGACACATTGCAGCGTATTGTATACTCCATGACAAATACATTTTTAGGTATTATGTGCCTTTCCGGGGATGTACATGAATTAAATGAAGTGCAGTGGTCCATGGTTGAGAGGGGAATAGATTTTTATAAAAGCATATCTGATATTATCTTAAATGGCCATACACTATTTTATGGAAGCGAACAACAGTCTTATCGCTCTTTGAAAGGTTGGCAGGGGGTTCTACGTTATAGTAGTGATAGGAAAGAAGCATTATTGATACTTCATACATTTGAGGAGAAGATGCCTCTGTATATACAGGTCCCATTAGAAGATAACTATGAAATAATAGATATATTTACAGAGAACAATAAATCTATTACAATAGAAAATAGTAACTTGACAGTACAAATGGATAGAGAATTTCAAGCTTGTGCTGTTTATATGAAGCGTGTGTAAATCTAAGAGAGTGATAAGATGAGAAAAATAAGTGATATATTAAAACAGAAATTCAAACGACTAAGTGTTTTCTTAAAGATAACCATGCTATTTGAGATTGTTTTAATCATGTCACTTATTTTTGTCTCTACTATCACAACCTCTTTATTTGCCAGACTGGTAAAGGAAAAAGAGATTGCCCTTGGTAAGACTAGAATTGAGAAATTGGCAGATTATATGATGGAGAAATATAATCGAATCTACAGTTTATCTGTCTATATCCATAGCAGCAGTATATCCGGTATAATGTCAGATATTGTAGAGGGGACCTCGGATGCCTATGAGTTTCAGAATATAAATACAATGAACGTATTCTTTCGAGGAGTTAGTTCTGCTGATTCTGATATATGTGATGTCATTCTTGCTTTAACAACAGGTGATATGTATTCTTATTCACATAGTTCTATGCCTGCGGTTTCTCCCAGTTATAAATTTATGGAAGATAGTGTTGTAAAAGAATTTCTTGATAAGGACCAAGAGATGGCAATTCTATATTCAAAAACTAGACAATATGCATTAAAGGAAAAAGATTCTGTAGTATCTTTCATGGGAAAAATTTATGACCCTAGCTATTTCCCTAAGAAAAAGCTGGTAGGTATCTATATCATGAATATTCCATCATCCAAATTTGGAAAAGTATTGGATATGGAAGAGGGAAAACAAAAGGGAGAGCTAATCCTTGTCAATCGAGAGAAAAGGGTTCTCTATAGTACATCTTTCCATCGTGAGGGAATGACATTTAATAAGGAGCTTGAACGACAGCAAAAAAACAGTTATTTCGTTAGTGATGAGTTAGGGACAACCGGATTAGAAATTGAGTATATATTATCCAATAATCTTTTGTATAAGGAGATAAATATTCTAAAAAGAAATATTAGTATTGGAATATGTATTGCAGTATTTTTTACTTTGCTTATTAGTTATAGAATATATAAGATATTTAAAAAGCGTGTAAAAGTGTTGATTGGATTTATGGGAAAACTCCAGGAAAGAGATTTTAATATCATGGTTCCGGTTGAGTCAGAGGATGAGATAGGGATACTTTCCCGTAGTTTTAATGATATGTGTAAAGAGTTAAATGAGTACATAGATAAAGCATATAAAGCAGAAATTCAGAGGGTAAATTCAGAGGTTTATGCCCTTCAAATGCAGATAGACCCACATTTTTTGTACAATACCTTAGAGAGTATTAAATCGAAAGCTTTAGATGAAGGAGATAAGGTTACTCCGGAGATGATTACCTTACTTGGAAATCTATTTAGATGGAGCACCAGAATTAAAGATAAATTCATTATTCTGGAGGAAGAAATTAATTACATAGAGACTTATCTGCAGTTACAGTCTTATCGTTTTGATGAAAAATTAAATGTAGATATTCATATCCCAGAGGAGTATATGGATTATGCCATACCTAAGTTGATCTTGCAGCCGATTATTGAAAATGTAATAAAGCATGCATATATTAATTTGGATCGCCCCGGTATAGTGGGTATTATAGCTAAGAAAAAAGCAGAGAAGTTAGAGATTACAGTGTTTGATAATGGCTGTGGAATGAGTGAAGAGCAGCTGCAGAAGGTTCATACGCAGCTTGAGGAAAACTCAGAACCAGACAACTTTGAAAGTATTGGGATACAGAATGTTCATTTTAGAATCAGACTCCTATTTGGTAGAGAATATGGATTAGTAATCAAGAGTATTTCAAATCAGGGAACTGCCGTTAAAATAATTATTCCAGCGATGACAGTGAGGGAGATGAATAATATTGTACAGGTTATTGATAGTTGATGATGAGAAACATATCAGAGATGGCATTAAAAGGATGATTCCATGGGAAGAGTATGGGATTGAAATCTGTGGTGAAGCCAGTAATGGGAAATTAGCTCTAGCGTTAATGAATCAGTATCAACCACATATTCTTATTACTGATATTAAGATGCCAGAGATGGACGGATTGGAATTACTTAAAAAGATTAGACAACGAAATCTAAAGATAAGAACCATAGTATTGAGTGGATATGATGAGTTTCAATATGTGAGGCAAGCAATGAAGTATGGAGCAATTGACTATATATTGAAACCTTCCGGAAAATCAGATATTATTCAGATAGTGGAAGAGATTATCAATAATTTGGAAGATGAGATTAATGCTCACATTGAAAATCAGAATGGATTTGAATTACTGAAATCCAATGTTTTAAATCGCCTTTTTAAGAATGAGATTTCACCAATGGAGTTAAGGGAAAAGCTGCAAATGCTTAAAATTGATCTGACAAAGGTTCCTCTTGCCGTAGCTGTGATTGAAATAATAAAGAATAAGCAGGATGAGAAATTAGAATCTGAGGAGTATATTAATAAAACCTTTGAAATAAATAAAGTTTGTCAGCAATGGGTGGAGGAAAGAGAAGAAGGAATTGTCTTTATTAATAGTGAGGGAAATGTAAGTCTTATATTGGAAAATATGAATGAAAATGATGTGAAGCTAGGAAAAGTCGATGCTTTGAAAGAATTAAGACGAAGGATTATTGGAGAAGTAAAATGTCCAATTTCTATAGCAGTTGGGGACTGCGCTCAATCACACAGAAGTCTTAGATTATCCTATACTCATGCTATGGAAACAAAGGAGTATCAATTTGTCTTTGGTAGAGACTCCATTTTATACTATGAGGAAATTAAGAATTACTTCAATGAAAAAAAGAGCATTATTGATGTAGATAATCAACAAGTCATCACTATGATAGAGAATGAGGATTATTCAGGAATTGAAAAATATGTAGTCACTATGTTTGATAAATACATTTGTGAAGAAAGAATTCCAGATTGCTTTGTACTTCGTAACTGCGCCTTAGAGATATTAATCGTATCTTTCCATTGTATAGAAAAACTGCCATTGGTTGATAAGAAAAAGATTCTCAGTATGAAACAAGAAGCATTATCTAAAATATCAACAGAGTTCTCATATGAAGAAATGCAGAATAGCATTCTCGAGAGTATACAAAAGATTTTAGATGAAATGAAGGTAACAAGTGAGAACAAGTATACCAAGCAAGTGTGGAGTACAATAAAGATGATACAGAATAATTATTCTGATCCAGATTTGTCCTTACAGTACCTTGCTGATGAATTTCATATTAACACAGCATATCTGGGAAGAGTCTTTAAGAAGGAAACAGGAAGCACCTTCACGGACTACTTAAGTATGATTCGTATTGAAAAGGCAAAAGATCTTGTTATGAACACAAATTATAAGGGAACCGAGATTTGTAAGAAAGTTGGATTTACAAATTATAATTATTTTTATATTGTTTTCAAGAAGATTACAGGTCAGACGCCAGTTAATTTTCGAAAATAAGTAGTAATATTCAGGGTGTAAAGGAGAATGTGATGAGCATCAAGTTTAATATGGAGGGTGGAGTATTTTCTTCCCTTAACAAGCTATGTGATATTATATTTTTAAGTGTATTATGGATCTTTCTTTGTATTCCTATTATTACGATTGGCCCAGCAACTGCAGCACTTTACTATACCACGGTCAAGGTAATAAGAAAGGAACGTGGTTATGTTTGGCACGAATTCTGGCACTCTTTCAAGTCTAATTTTGTGTCAGGTGCTATCTATACCGTGGTTTTAGCTGGGACTATTGCGGCCATCTACTATGGTTTAGCGATAACAGCCCAGTCAAACGCAATGATGTCTCAGATGTCACATTATGTATATATCATACTGGTCTTTATTGTAACTTATTGCTATGTATTTTTGTTTCCGGTCTTATCACGGTTTTTCCTATCAAGAGTACAGACTATGAAAATGGCATTACTCTTATCATTAAAACATTTTCCTACTACATTTGGACTTATTGTGATACTAATTGTCGGAGGGATTGCTACAACAATGTTATGGCCGCTTCTATTGGTTACGCCTGTCGTAGTATCTCTTTTGTCATCCTTTTTAATTGAACGGGTATTTAGACGATATCAGCCGAAACCTGAGGAGGGCGCTGATAAGGAACAACTGGATTGGTACCAGACACTATAGCTACGGCAACAAAACGAATATTGACCAGGATTGTTAAGAATGCTATTATACACGTAATTGTATATTATCACTATATTATAGAGAAAACAGGAGAATAATACGGAGAAAAGTAGTCGTTTATACAAAGAAGTGAAAAAATGGATACTTCATAATGGAAGGGAACTAGAAGTTACACTATGGAACTAGTTAGTGGGGTATTATATCATGGCTTTATCAGTCCTGATATAGTACCCCATTTTGCTAGAAGTTAAAGACTTCTTCCCATGGGAAGCTACCTGACTCTTCGATACATTTTGGCCATTCCTTACACCAATTTGGAACCTCAGGGTTCTCAACACGATCAAGACTAGGGGTGTATGGCTTAATGTCTAGTATTGGCGTATGGTCATTGGCGTCAATGTAGTCAATCTGTAGAAGTCCTGTTTCATTATTGATATGAAGAACTTGGACAGTAGTTAAGGCGATGGGATTAGGGCGTACAGGGGATCGGGTAGCAAAAATACCCATCTGTTCCGGTGCATTTTTATAAGGTTTTGGGGTCTGAAGCACAGATCTTGCTTCTTTGCTGTCAAAATCACTAAACCACCATAGTACCTGAATGTGGCTAAAACCATCTAATGCTGTTAAAGCTGGAATATAGTTAGAATCAATTTGAAGAAAGGTCTCATCACCTTTGTTTTGTATTGTGCCGATGCTGTGTACCTCATATGATGCCATTTTAATTCCTCCTTATTATTATGATATCATCAAGATAGACCCTGACATCATGTGAGTGTCAAGTAATAAAGAATAAATTATTTATTTTTTAGAGGAATCTGTATTTCTGTCAGATATTTCGTTGGGTTCTTTTCATTCCATGGACCACGATGAACAATCTGTCTAGTTGGACCAACCATATTGTATTTGCTGTTTTTCTGAAGCCACTTAGCAAAGGAAAGATAGGCACCTGCAATATTGGAGAAGTCTCCGTAGACCATGGTACAGGCCATAATTGGAACAGGTTCCGTATGACGAAATTGAAATTCTCCACTGCTACTTCCAATTTTATTTACAGGTGCGCATATCTCTACATCTATCTGTTCCTCACGATCATCCTCATCATGGTAGATGGAAAAGGTACTGCTTGAAATCTCCAGTTGTTGGCGTGAGGCATAATCTGATAGCTTTTTCCATAACTGTCCCTCTTCATAATAATTAGGGATCACCTGTCGTAGTGAGAGGACCTGGTAGCTTGGAATTGATTTAATTGTGATCTGGTAATGCATCTCTTGTTTGGTTTGAAGCAGTTCTTTTTTGGCCAGTAATATTTTACTTAGCTTATCTTTCTCCGTCTGGATGTTATATAGTATTTCCTCCTGTTTCCTATCTAATTGTTGTGTAAGAGAAGTTGTATCCTCTTGGTTTAACGCCGTAACTATTTCGGCAACAAGAAAGCCACAGTCACGCATATAGATGATTTTATTTAGGATGGGAATCTGATCTACCGAGTACATACGGTAGCCTGAACGGGAATCTACTAAAGCAGGTTTTAATAAACCCATTTCATCATAATATCGTAGCATTCGGATAGTCACTTGAGTAAGCTTTGAGAATTCACCAATAAGAAACATATGAGCTCGCCTCCTTTCCTTCATTATAATTATAATTTTATAATACTTCAAGATTTTGGAATATTAAAGACACTTTATTCCGTTAGAATACTAATTTATAGAATAAATAGAAAATATTGTTATAGAATCTCGGAATGTGATATAATGGAGTGGTATATTAAATCTATCTGGCGTATCTAAAAGGTTAATTAAACAGTAAAAAAGAGGCTATTTTATGGTGAAATATAGTATTTTTCTAATTAATCCCATAGAATATGATATTAGAGGGTGTTCAAAGGTTTTAAAGATGCTTGTGTTGATTATAGTCTTAACGATTTGCAATGTGAGGAAGTGATAGCGGAAAACACGAGCAAAGACTGGGATAATGTAGTGGAATGAATATCTATGAAATTCTGTCATATACAATAGGTTTATACCAAATTTAGCACAGAGGGAAAAGGAGGATATATGAAGAGTGATTTTTATTCAATAGGTCAGCTCGCTGCAATTTGTAATGTGTCAGATCAGACGCTAAGATTTTATGATAAAATAAATCTGCTAAAACCTTCTAAAGTTGATGAGAATAATGGATATAGGTATTATTCGGATACAGATATATTAAAACTAAGGATTATTTGCGATTTGAAAAAAATAGGGTTATCCTTGGAAGAAATAAATGATTATCTAATTAATGACAACAGTCATTATACAATCAACCTATTGGAGAAAAAAAGACAGGAATATAGTGATATGTTATCATCTGTTAATTCCGTTCTGGAAAGAATTAATAATCGTATTGAAAGATTAAGCTTCCATGAAACAGCAGCTGGAAGCATTAATGAGTTCTCAAAAACAATAGAAATAAAGCAGATACCACAAAGAGTAGTTGCATATACTAGGTATCGTTCAAACTGTTACCATGAAGCATTAGCGAAGAGATTTTTTGAATTAGATAATCTAGTCAAGATGCATAATATGCAAGCATCTGATTCTAGATTGGCAATATATCATGACTTTTTGAAGAATTTTAATCCAGAGGACTGTGATTTAGAGATTTGTATTCCTGTAGACAATCAATTTGCTAATCAGGGATGTGTTAGATCGATACCTGCAGGTCTATATGCAACAGGAATATATAAAGGAAATTGTCAGGGATATTGTGACTATTTGGTTACTTGGTTAAATAATCATGGCTATGAAATTATTGGCCCTGGGATAGAAATATACATAAATAGTTTTGAAAATACTAGATTTTCAAAGAATTTTGTAACAGAAGTACAATTTCTTGTAAAAAAGTGTTGACCTTATTGTCACTATAAGGTTTATAATGGTCAAAAAAGGGAGGAATTGACTGATGTTAAAAAAGATAGTAATAGTTGCATGTTTGATGGCTTTGCCAATGCTTATAGCCTGTGGTGAGAAGAATGAGCCAGCACCAACCCAGACTGTTAAGCCTACTACGAAGGAGAGTACAGTTAATAGTGAAAAACCAACTGTAATACCAACTGTAATACCTACTGAAAAGCCAAGTGAGCAGCCGAAAATATCGGATACTGTCAAGGCTACAGTCTTTGCTGAACTCGAGGGAGAAGTAAGTGCCGGAATTATTTTTGATAATAATAAAATAATGTATGTTGCAAAAAATGAAGAGCTTCTCAAGATTACCCCTGATGGAAAGGTTTCTACCTTCTGCTCGTTTAAGGATTTGCCAAAGGGACTGGACTATTACTTTACAAGTCCATTGATTTGGGATATGACCTTTGATAAGGATGGAAATATCTTAGCAGCTGCTCAAGATAGAATATTTAAAATCACACCAAAAGGTAAGGTAACAACCTTAATTAGAGAAGATTTTAAAGGTTTTTTAGGAGCTAGTGGAATTGAGTGTGATAAACAGGGAAATATGTATATCACCAATGGAAACACCATTGACAAGTATTCACCTAAACTTGAAAAAACGACATTTATAGATGGTGCTGATAAGGGCTATACTAGCTTTTTCTCTTTAGAATTTGATTCTGAGGGTAAGAATTTATATGTTACCGATTTTTTTACTAAGAGTCTACTTAAGTATGAAATTGATTCAGAGGGAAAAGCCAGTAATACTCCAACAGAGATTGTTAAAGAACCAATTAAGAATTCAGGCGATTATGGAGCACCACTAAATATCACTTTTTCAGAAAACGATAATATGTATGTTTCCATTGATGGAATGAACCAGATTTTAAAAATGGATACTAGTGGGAAAATTGAGTTTTTGGTACTTGGAGAAGAGGCTATCTCAAATCATATTATAGCCTTTGGTGGAAAAGGTTTTGACGAAGAAAGTTTTTACATAACAACCTATGAAGGTAAGAAAGTATATGAATATAAAGTAGGTGAGAAGGCTAAAAAATAGTAGTTAAGTGATATCGTTTATACTATTTGACACTTTACGAAGATTATGTTATGATAGGCAACAATAAAGTACAAATAATAATTAACTGCCACCGGGTAGTGGAGCGAAAAGCATCCATATACACATCGTTAGGTCATAGAAGATGTGTACTATGGGTGTTTTTTTGTGCAGTTAGTTTAGGAGGAATTTATGAATTTATATCAATCAATTACTAATCTGACAAAATTGGAAAGAGGACTATGGGGAGTATCATCGGTAGTAGTAGTTCTGTCAGCTTTACTTGGAGGGAATAGTGGCTTTTTAAGCGTCTTAGCTTCTCTTGTAGGAGTAACAGCCCTCATCTTTGTAGCTAGAGGAGATGTGTTAGGGCAAATCCTGACGGTACTCTTCAGTGTTCTATATGCCATTATATCTTATGAATTTCATTATTATGGGGAGATGATTACTTATATAGGAATGACAGCTCCAATAGCCGGAATGTCTGTTGTTTCTTGGATAAGGAATCCTTATGAAGCTGGTAGAGGAGAGGTTAAAGTGGCCAATATGGAAAAATGGAATGTTGTGTTAATGGTTGTGTTAACAATCGTTGTTACCTTTCTGTTCTATTTTGTGCTGGCCTATTTCAATACCACAAACCTTATTATAAGTACAATATCTATTGCCACAAGTTTTTTAGCATCTTACTTAATGTTATTTCGGAATTCAGCTTATGCACTTGCCTATGGTGCAAATGATATTGTACTCATTATATTATGGGTCCTAGCTACAAGGGAGGACTCATCTTATCTACCTATGGTCATTAATTTTATCATGTTTTTCTTAAACGATATGTATGGATTTTATAACTGGAGGAAGATGCAGAATAGACAATCTTGCCATGTTTCTCTATAAGGCACCCCGTCTCTCCAAATCTAAAAGGTATTGTTTAACCTCAATTCCAGCACCAAACCCTACCATCGCTCCATTTACACCGACCACACGGTGACAAGGAACAATGATCATAATGGGATTCCTGTTATTGGCCCCACCAACTGCTCTAGATGCCTTTGGTTGTCCGATGACTTTGGCTATATCACCATAACTGCGAGTCTCTCCATAGGGAATGTCCTGTAGAGCAATCCACACTTTTTTCTGAAAGACAGTTCCCTCGGCCCTAAGTGGAAGGTGAAAGGTAGTTCTGGTTCCCTCAAAGTATTCCTTAAGCTGGATGGTAGCTTCCTTTTGTAAGGGTGAAGGTGCTTGGCTGGAGGGTATTGCACTAGTATCAAGATGTAATCCAACCAGATATCCATCTTCTTCCTTCAAACATAAAACTCCAATTGGAGAATTAATAGTATAAGTTGTTTTCATGGTATACCACCTTTTTTATTGTAAAATTATTATCTATTAGTATATCATACTATAAAAATGTAATAAAGAAGGGGAGAGTAAATGAATAAGGATGACCTTTGTACAAAATGAATGTATGTAATGGCATTGCAACTCAACGCAGATGAGTGGATTCGGTTATCGTTAGAAGAGGATATTACAAGCGAGGATATTACTTCAAATTCAGTTATTAAAGAGTATCAAAAGGGAACAGTAGATCTCATGGAAGCAGGGGTAGATTATATTTCTTCTGGGGTCTAACCCATTCTACTCCAATTCTTGATTTATCCCTAAAATATTTAACTCCAATGCGATAATACGGAAGATATGTGGAATAATTGGCTATATGAACAGGCGGAGGTATTTTAAACCTATGAAAAGCATCACTCTACTGTGAAAAATTCCTGTGAATTAATCGAAGAGTTGGGATAAAATGTTTTCTTGCACATACAATGTAATTGTATACATTGTAAATACAGGAATATAGGGGATCGTATATCTCTATTTATACACTGTCCTATAATGTTTTGGAGAGAAAAAGGAGTACACGTGCGTGTGATGAAACTCTAATTTTATTAATTATAATTGACATATTTTGGTAATATTCATATAATGGATTAATAATCTCTTTGCGCTGCATTACATTCTTGATTTGGAATGCGAGTTCAACAGTACAAACTGAGCAGGCGATGAATCTTTCTAAGATCATGGGGCCGGGCCGCCGTTTTAGTGGCAGCAGATTGCAAATACGCACATCTGTGGGACAGTAGTATGTTCCATAGGTGTGCGTATTTGCTTCTAGGAACAATGACCCCGAAAATGGAGTGCCATAGAGCTATCAGACTAGTGCCGATAGGCAATAAGGAGGTAACTTTTATGACAAGTGGCAAATTTAAGTTGACAGGACTAACAACTGCCGAAGCGAAGCAATTGCAGGAGCAGTATGGTAAAAACGAAGTATCAGCTCAAAGGAAGGAATGTTTTATTAAAAAACTGTTCCATATTGTTTGTGAACCTATGTTTTTATTATTAATAGTTGCAGCAATTATTTATTTTATTCTAGGAGAGCCTAAAGACGGCGCGGTTATGCTAGTATTTGTAATCGGTGTAATTAGCATTGATGTGATACAGGAATGGAAAACAGATAAGACATTGAAAGCCCTAAAGGAACTTTCAGCTCCTAGTGTTACTGTAATCAGAGATGGGAAAGAGCAGATCATTGCTAGCTGTGATTTGGTGCCAAGAGATCTGATGTTAATATGGGAAGGACTTAAGATTCCTGCAGATGGGGTGATCGTAAAATGCAATGATTTGTGTGTGGATGAATCCTCTCTTACAGGAGAAGCACAAGGGGTATGGAAGTTCTCACGTGAAGCCCCTATAGAGGTACAGGTTGGTAGTGAGAATTACTGGCGAATGGACTATTGCTATGCAGGTACCTTAGTAACCCAGGGAACCGCTATTGTTGTAGTAGAAAAGATTGGAAATTCCACAGAGTACGGCAAGATAGGGATAAATGTATCCTCAGTGAAAGAGGAAATCACCCCTTTACAGAGACAAACAAGAAGCCTTGTAAAACTATGTGCGATTATTGCTGTTTCTTTGTTTGTCTTAGTAGGACTTTTAACGTATCTGAATCTGACAGATCATTTTCTTGGGGATCGGATTGTTGAAAGCATATTATCTGGTATTACTTTGGCTATGGCAATGATCCCCGAGGAATTTCCTGTAATTCTAACAGTATTTTTATCCATGGGTGCGTGGAGACTTGCTCAAAAAAAATCTCTTGTAAGAAAGCTACCAGCCGTGGAAACTCTTGGAGCAGTCTCAGTACTCTGTGTGGATAAAACAGGAACAATTACCATGAATCAGATGACGGTACAGGATATCTGGGCGGTGAATGAAGATATCACTGGATTGTGTGAGATTATGGGTATGGGCTGTGAGACAGATGCCTACGATCCTATGGAGACAGCTATGTTGTCCTATTGTGAGTCAGTTGGCTTGTCAAAGGAGTATTTATTTGACGGAGAATTAATCGAAGAATATGCCTTTACTAACGAGTTAAAGATGATGGGTCATGTTTGGAAAAAAAATCAACACATTGTGATTGCTGCAAAGGGTTGTCCCGAAAGTATCTTTACCATCTGTAACATGACAGAGAATGAAAAAAAGGCAGTAGAGGACAGGGTTAATAAAATGTCTTTTGAGGGACTCCGGGTGATTGCAGTAGCTACTAAGATTTTGGAAAGAAATGAGAAGGTTCCAGATAAGATTATGGATTGTCAGCTGAGATTCTGTGGACTAGTGGGGCTACAAGATCCTCCAAGAGAAAGTGTTAAAGCAGATCTAGCTAATTGCTACAGGGCTGGAATCCGAGTAGTAATGATTACTGGTGACAATGGATTAACAGCCACGTCAATAGCAAAGAAAATAGGTATTAAACACTGTGATCATATTATTACCGGTAACATGTTAGACCATATGACTGATGTTGAACTACGGGAAAAAGTGAAGGATGTATGTATATTCTCCCGTGTCATTCCGTCTCATAAGATGCGGATTGTAAAAGCATTTAAGGAAAATGGAGAAATTGTTGCAATGACAGGAGATGGGGTAAATGATGCGCCAGCCTTAAAATATGCAGACATTGGTGTAGCAATGGGGAAACGTGGCAGTCAGGTATCTCGAGAGGCAGCAGATCTCATTTTAATGGATGATAATTTCACTACTATTATTGATACTATCAAAGATGGTAGACGAATCTATGACAATACTAGAAAGGCAATAGGCTATGTCTTTACTATACACATTCCAATTGCATTATCCGCTTTATTAGCACCTCTTATGGGGATAGAACCGGCTGCTGTATTTTTATTGCCCTTGCAGGTAGTGCTTTTGGAACTGCTTATAGATCCTACTTGTTCCATAGTGTTGGAACGACAACCTGCAGAGGTTGATGTTATGGAACGTAAACCTAGAAAGACAACAGAAAAGATTGTAACAACAAAGCTCCTTACAAAAAGTGTTTTACAAGGCCTGGTAATCTTTATCGCTTCTTTTGGAACCTATTACTTTACCCTAAATGGCAATTCTGCCAATGCGCCTATAGCTCGAGCTATGGGACTTACCATTATTATGTTCTCTAACTTATTGCTTGTGCAGGTAAATAGCTCTGATCATGAATTAATTTATCTTTCAGTGAGAAGACTTATGAAGGATAAAGTAATGTGGGCTGTGAATATTGGAACCTTTGCTATGCTTGGAATAATACTTTATACCCCTCTTCATAGTTTCTTGAAACTGGCATCTCTATCACCTCTACAGCTGCTAACGGCTACTGGAGTTGCCATGATATCAGTGTTGTGGTATGAAATCAAAAAATTATTTGACTTACATACCATTGGTATGTATAATAAAAATACCATTGGTATGTAGGAGGAGATTATGGCAAGAAATAAGCATCCGGAAGAAACTAAGAATTTAATAATTGATACAGCTGCCCGGTTGTTTATGGACCAAGGATATGACCATACTTCTATTCAAGACATCATTAATCATCTAGGCGGTTTATCCAAGGGCGCAATCTATCATCATTTTAAATCAAAGGAAGAAATTATGTGGGAAGTTGCAGAGAAGATATATGCTGATTCCAGAGATGAGATAATGAAGGTGTGCGCTAGAACTGATTTAAATGGTAAGGAGAAGCTTAAGGAGATTTTTCGATCTTCAGCCTCTCATCCAGCTCAAAAGGATATGTTTTCGGCCGCTCCTGATATGCTTTATAACTCTCAACTACTGGTACTATTTCTTCGAGGTTCGGTACAGAAGGAAGCCCCGGAAATGATCTATGGAGTGTTGGAAGAGGGCATTGCCGATGGTTCCATAAAGACAGAATATCCAAAGGAATTATCAGAGGTTATAATGTTACTGGTAAACTTTTGGCTAAATCCTATGATTTATCATTGTGAAACTGAGGAGATGATAAAGAAAATTAGGTTTTGTCAACATTTACTTCAACTGATGGGATTAGATATTGTAGATGATTCTTTAATATCTAAATTAGTGGAATATGTAGCTCTATATAATCAGAATAGGCAAGAGCAGAATTCTTAAAAATATATATACTTAATTGGAAGAATAAAGGAATTGCAGGACAATTCCTTTATATTTTACTATTATACATACCAACGGTCGGTATTAAAAATTATGGAGGTATTTGTTATGAAAGATAACAAAGGTTTTACAAAAGATTTTTGGCTAGTGGTAATCGGGCAGATTATTTCCTTATTTGGGAATGCCACAATGCGATTCGCCCTGCCTATACATTTATTGACGGAAACAGGTTCTGCGGCTTTATTAGGAATCGTATCCGGTTGTGCTTTTATTCCGCTGGCCATAATGTCTCCGGTAGGAGGAATCATTGCAGATCGTGTAAACAAGAGAAATATTATGGTGGTTCTTGATTTCTTCACCTCAGGGCTAACCATATTATTTCTCTTACTGTATGGTAGGGTGAACCTAACAGGACTTGTATTAGTCATGATGTTTTTATTATATGGGATTGCCGGAGCCTACCAGCCATCTGTTCAGGCAAGTATTCCTGTTCTGGTGGCAGAAGATAAGGTTATGCCAGCGAATGCTATTGTTAGTATGGTGTCTTCCCTTTCAAGTCTATTAGGACCTGCTCTTGGAGGAATGGCTTATGCCGCCTGGGGAATTATTCCAGTCTTAGGAATCGCAGCAGGTTGCTTCTTCTTCTCAGCTGTTATGGAGATATTTATTCATATACCTTTTGTCAAACACCCTAAAGGAGAATCCATGCTTCAGGATATAAAGACGGACATCAAAGATAGTATTCACTATATCACCAAGGAAAAAAAGGCCTTAGGAAAATGGACTATTTGTTGCTCCGCTATCAATCTAGTACTGTCTGCCCTAATAGTTATTGGACTTCCGGTTGTAGTTACACAGACACTGAATTTCTCCAGTGAAGAAGCCTCTAAATTGTATGGTTTTTTAGAAGGATGTTTGGCAATTGGAGGATTGCTTGGTGGAGTGATAGCGGGCATCTTTAATAAAAAAATGAGTCTTAACAAAACATGGAGATTCATAGTGGTAGCAGGACTATTGCTTCTTCCCATGAGTTTAGTGTTATTTTTGGAGGCACCAGCATATCTTTCCTATGCAGTATTTACTTTAGCTGGAATGACGATTATGGCATTTGCTTCTATTTATACAATACAGATTATGTCTTATGTACAGATAACAGTACCAGAGGAAATAGTAGGAAAGGTCATTGCCTGGATATTAGCGATAGCCACCTGTGCTCACCCAATTGGGCAATTCCTATATGGAATGCTACTGGAGTATCTAGCAAATATTATGTATGTAATTTTCCTTATAGCAGCAGTTCTTACAATGTTAATTGGTTGGTATAGTAAAAAAATTAGTGAGAAATTAAATTAAGAGATGTCCTATATAATAGCCAGAGAAGAGATCAAGGTAGCTTTTCTCTGGCTATTTTTTATCTACCACTCTAGTAATAGTATTAACATTCAGGTGCATTTTTTTACCTCTTACCTCAGAAAATAAACCTCTTGCTAAAACATTATTTACACAATTATAAAATTAGTGATAATAAAGTCATGGAGGTAAAGAGAGGAAGGTCTTCAATAGGATCTTATTTTTTGACATCGATTATGGCAGTCATAAGCAAGTATATGTATCAAGAAACTTAAATAAAAATCAAGATAAGAGGAAAAGAGGTTATAATCATGAAAAATAGAAATTTATTTTGGGGGTTATTTTTAATCCTAGGCGCAGTTTTTATTATTATTAGTCAAATAGGAATCTTTGAAGATGTCAGTTTGTTAAAAGTGGTATTTGCTGTTTTGTTAACCGGTGTTGGCATTGCCGGACTCATCCATTTGGAGTTTACCTTAATTCTGTTTCCTATTGCCATTATCCTTATAATGTTTGACCAGGAATTAAATATCACTAAACTGACACCATGGCCGGTACTGTCAACTGCGCTACTTGGAAGTATAGGTCTCTCTCTAATTTTCCGTCGTCATCATAAGTGTTTTTTTTATGAGAAATACATGAAAGATGTTATTATTAACGAGCCAGACAGTGGTAATGTAAGTTGTTCTGCCCATATGGGTTCTACTGTGAAGTATATTAATACGAAAGAGTTTGAAAAAGGAATTGTAGATTGTAGCTTCGGCGAAGCCACCGTATATTTGGACAATGCAGATATTAAAGATAGCTCTGCCGTTTTACAAGTAGATTGCGCCTTTGGTGGCGTAGAACTATATCTTCCAAAACATTGGCAGATCGAGAAAAGTATTGATGTATTCATTGGAGGAATTGATGAAAAAGGTAGAAAAGACCAAGTGTGTAATGGTCCAACCTTAATCCTTACTGGTCGAATTAAATTCGCTGGTATCACCATCTATTATGTATAGAGAAGTAATCATATAAAGGAGATATTTGTTATGCATGATAACAAAAGCTTTACAAAAGATTTCTGGCTAGTGGTTATAGGGCAAATCATTTCGTTATTTGGGAATGCTACAATGCGTTTTGCCCTCCCAATACATCTATTGACAGTAACCGGCTCTGCTACTCTTTTAGGTATTGTATCCGGCTGTGCATTTATTCCTCTTGCTATTATGTCTCCTATAGGTGGAATCATTGCTGATCGAGTAAATAAGAGAAATATCATGGTATTTCTTGATTTTTTTACCTCAGGAATAACAGTATTATTTCTCTTACTATATGGACAGGTTAGTATAACAGGACTTGTTATGGTCATGATGTTTCTCTTGTATGGGATAAGCGGAGCCTATCAGCCATCAGTTCAAGCTAGTATCCCTTTTTTAGTGAAAGAAGAGCAGATTATGCCAGCCAATGCCATTGTAAATATGGTGGCTTCTCTATCCGGTTTATTAGGGCCTGCATTAGGTGGAATGGCTTATAGTGCATGGGGAATCTCATTAGTTTTAGGAATTGCAGCAGGTTGCTTCTTTTTTTCAGCCGTCATGGAGATATTTATACATATTCCTTTTGTCAAACAACATAAGGGAGCATCCATACTTCAGGACACAAAAAAGGATATTAAAGATAGCATTTACTATATTACTAAGGGGAAAAAAGCTATAGGAAAGCTGACTATTTGCTGTGCGGCTATCAATCTGGTGATGTCAGCACTAATGATTATAGGACTACCAGTAATAGTGACACAGGTACTTGAGTTTTCAAGTAAGGAAGCTTCTAGATTGTATGGTTTTTTAGAAGGAAGTTTGGCAATTGGAGGACTACTTGGTGGAATGGTAACGGGTATCTTTGGTAAGAAAATGAATGTTAATAAAAGTTGGAGATTTTTAACTTTATCGGGCCTTATGCTTGTTCCAGTAGGTATGGTCTTATTACTTAAGTCTTCCGCCTATCTTACCTATACTGTCCTCATATTTACTGGGGTGATAATTATGGCATTAGCCACTATATATACGATACAGGTAATGTCTTACATACAGATTACTGTGCCAGAGGAAATAGTCGGTAAGGTAATAGCTTGGACGTTTGCGATATCCACTTGTGCACTTCCCATAGGACAAATATTATATGGTATGTTATTTGAGAACCTGAGGGACGTTTTGTATGTAATTTTCTTTATAGTTGCAATCCTGACAATGCTGATTGGTTGGTATAGTAAAGCGATTTCTGAGAAATTATAAAAACAAAAGTCATCAAAATAGCCACTGAAGAGTTTAAGGTAGCAAAGCAAACTTCCATGTCCTATGTTATAGGAATTTGGAAAAACTATCTGGAATATCTATACTTTCGGTAGCGTTTGAGAAAAAGCTAGGTGGGGGTGTGTTATCTACAACAATAATGGGGTGATTGGTTATATTCTTTGATTATAACCAATCACCTCTTTTTCGTATAAGAAAATATGTGAAAATGAGTAAAAAATTGATTGACAAATGAATATCATGAATATATACTAATCCTATCGAAATACTAGGAATAAAAAAGATTTGGAAGGTACTTAAATTGGTTAGAAAGTAAGGTGTAAAATATGGACTTTGATTTTATTAACAGTAACATACCACTTTATCTAGAAGCAGCAAAACTTACAATCTATATAGCAGCATGGGGAATAAGCTTGGCATTTCTGCTGGGATTGGTGGTCGGTATCATCAGACATCTGCGGATTCCGGTTCTGACGCAACTGGTAGGAGGCTACATAGAACTATCAAGAAATACACCACTGTTAATTCAATTATTCTTTTTATACTTTGGTTTACCTAAGTTGGGGATTATTTTAAGTTCAGAGGTATGCGCCGTCCTTGGTCTTACATTCTTAGGAGGAAGCTATTTTGCAGAGGCAATCCGAAGTGGGTTGGAGAATATTCCACTGATTCAAACAGAAAGTGCATTAAGCTTAGGAATGAATCGGAGACAGATATTATTTTCTATTACTCTGCCGCAGGCATTCTCTAATTCTATACCAGCCATATGTAGCAATATTATCTTTTTAATTAAGGAGACCTCTGTGTTTAGTGCAGTAGCACTGGCAGATTTAATGTTTGTTACCAAGGATCTCATTGGAATTTATTATAAAACAGACGAAGCATTGTTTATGCTGGTAGTGGCATATCTCATTATTCTACTTCCAGTTTCTATTATAGGTACTTTGATCGAAAGGAGAATCCGTTATGGAGAGTATGGGAATTGATGTATTGTTTCGTGGATCCAATTTTATAAGATTGTGC
Organism: Bacillota bacterium; assembly: GCA_023413555.1. Classification (GTDB taxonomy): domain Bacteria; phylum Bacillota; class Clostridia; order Lachnospirales; family Lachnospiraceae; genus KM106-2. The sequence continues at coordinate 38,184 of JAEZPG010000079.1, forward strand.
CAGGGATTATGGATTACTCTTAGGATTGCCTTGGCTGCAATGGCACTTTCCATTGTATTTGGGTTTTTTATGGGAATGCTTATGAATCTGCAGAATAAGGGAATTCGAGCAGTTTGCAGAGTGTATCTAGAGACAGTACGGATCATGCCACAACTGGTATTATTGTTTCTTGTATATTTTGGAGCAGCAAAACATTTGGGGATTGATCTATCTGGAGAGAGTGCTGCAATGATTGTATTTACTTTCTGGGGAACAGCGGAAATGGGAGATCTGGTAAGAGGAGCATTAATTGCAATTCCAAAACACCAGTATGACAGTGGTTATGCATTGGGGATGTATAAGTTTCAGTTATATCGACATATTATCCTTCCTCAGACTATTAAAAGACTTCTTCCACCGGCAATTAATCTTCTTAGTAGAATGATTAAAACTACTTCTCTAGTGGCATTAATCGGTGTGGTAGAGGTACTTAAGGTGGGAAAGCAGATTATTGATGCCTCCCGCTATAGTGACCCCAAAGCTGCAGTTTGGGTATATGGAATGATTTTTTTACTGTACTTTGCAATATGTTTTCCTTTTTCCAGACTTTCCATGGTGTTGGAAAAAAAGTTTAATCATTAGGAGGCAGCTATGGTCAATCATGCAATTTTAGAAGTGAAAAGCTTAAGAAAGACATATGATTCTAGGCTCAATGTATTAAATAATATTGATTTTTCTATTCAAAAGGGAGAGGTTGTAGTTATTATTGGTCCCTCTGGCTGTGGAAAAAGTACTTTTCTAAGATGTTTAAACAGACTGGAAGATATACAGGATGGAACGCTATTCTTAGAAGGGGTAGCCTATGAGCGAGAAAAAAAGAATATTTATAAGATAAGAGAAAAGGTGGGTATGGTGTTCCAAAGCTATGATTTATTTCCTCACATGACAATTATGGAGAATTTGTTGATTGGACCTAGAAAGGTACAAAAGAGGGATAAAAAAGAGGTAATAGGAGAGGCAGAGGAACTACTGGAAAGAGTGGGACTATTGGAAAAAAAGGACCAATATCCAAGACAACTATCTGGGGGACAAAAGCAAAGGATAGCTATCACAAGGGCTCTTCTTATGCATCCTGAAGTACTTCTACTAGATGAGATAACAGCAGCTCTAGATCCGGAAATGGTGAGTGAGGTATTGCAGGTAGTACTGGAGCTTGCTAAATCGGGTATGACCATGGTGATTGTAACACATGAGATGGAGTTTGCAAAAGCAGTGGCAGATCGAATTATTTTTTTGGATAAGGGAGAGATTGTTGAGGAAGGAACACCTGAAGAATTCTTTCGCCTTCCTAAGACTTCTCGGGGTAGACAATTTTTAAAGAGTTTTCAATATAAAGTAGAAAATAATAAAAAAATGGAGGAATGAAAAATGAAGAGGAAATTAGTGGGATTTGTATTGTTGTTGGTTGTTTTAGTGAGTGGATTGGCCGGTTGCGGTACTTCTAAAAACAAAGAAGGTTCAGCAGATGATACGGGTAGTAAAGGAGCATTAAAAGCTAGAAGTATCCAGGAAATCAAGGAGTCTGGGAAAATAAAGATAGGTGTCTTTAGTGACAAGAATCCTTTTGGATATGTAGATGAAAAGGGGGAAATTCAGGGCTATGATGTTTATTTTGCTAAAAGAATAGCCAAGGACCTGCTTGGAAGTGAAGACAAAGTAGAATTTGTTTATCTAGATGCAGCTAATCGTGTGGAGTATCTGAAGTCAGGAAAGATTGACATTACCCTTGCTAATTTTACAGTCACAAAGGAAAGAAGTGAACAGGTGGATTTTACGTTACCTTACATGAAGGTTGCTCTTGGAGTAGTATCACCAGATAACGGGCTGATTACCAAGGTGGATGAATTAAAGGGGAAAAAACTTATTGTAGTAAAAGGAACCACAGCAGAGACCTATTTTGCCAAAAATCATCCTGAGGTCACTTTAGTTAAATTTGATGAATATCAGGAGGCATATGATGCATTGTTGGATGGAAGAGGGGATGCCTTTTCCACAGATAATACCGAAGTCTTAGCCTGGGCGTTGCAAAATAAAGGGTTTACTGTGGGAATTGAGTCTCTTGGAGAGACCGACTATATTGCTGCGGCAGTACAAAAAGGTGATAAGGAGCTTCTTGATTGGATCAATGAAGAAATTAAGTCCCTGGGCAAAGAACAGTTTTTCCATAAGAATTTTGATTTAACCCTAAAGCCAGTGTATGGAGACAGTGTAAATCCGGAAGAACTTGTAGTGGAAGGTGGAGTTACAGAATAATTAATAGAGAATTTCATCAGAATGGAGTCACTGGTTATAATCATTGATTATAACCAGCCCTTCTTTTTGGTATTATTCAATAATAGCAAGGTGTAGTATTATCAAAATATAGTAATCAATTAGGAATTTTGAACACTTAGGTGGTAAAAGAATGGAGGAATAATATGAACAAAAAGTCGTATACAGATAGAAAGCTAAGATTTGAAACCTTGCAGTTACATGTTGGACAGGAACAACCAGACCCTGTAACAGATGCCAGAGCAGTACCTATTTATCAATCAACCTCTTTTGTATTTCGCAACAGTGAACATGCAGCAGCTAGATTTAGCTTAAATGATGCTGGTAATATTTATGGAAGATTAACGAACCCTACTCAGGATATATTTGAAAAGAGAATAGCAGCCTTAGAAGACGGTGTTGCAGCGCTTGCCGTGGGTTCCGGTGCAGCAGCTATTACATATACCATACAGAATCTGGCCCATGCAGGGGATCATATTGTAGCCGCAAAAAATATATACGGAGGTACCTATAACTTACTTGCCCATACCTTAAAAGATTATGGTATTACAACGACTTTTGTGGATCCATTTAATTATGGAGAAGTAGAAGCAGCAATCACAGAGAATACGAAGGCTCTCCATATAGAAACCTTAGGAAATCCTAATTCAGAGGTAGTGGATATAGAGAGATTGGCTGATATTGCACATTCCCATAGGATACCATTAGTAGTAGACAATACCTTTGCTACCCCTGTCCTGGTTCGCCCCATTGAGTACGGAGCAGATATCGTGATACATTCTGCCACCAAATTTATTGGGGGTCATGGAACTACTATTGGAGGAGTAATTATAGATAGTGGTAAATTTGATTGGATTGGTAGTGGTAAGTTCCCACATCTTGTAGAGCCTAATAAGAGCTATCATGGCATCAGTTTTGCCAAGGCAGTAGGGCCAGCAGCTTTTGTCACCAGTATCCGTGCGATTCTTCTAAGGGATACCGGGGCTACCTTGTCTCCAATACATGCCTTTATCTTCCTACAGGGATTAGAAACCTTATCTCTTCGAGTGGAACGCCATGTGGAAAACGCTCTTAAGGTAGTGAAATTTCTCAAAGCCCATCCACAGGTGGAGAAGGTGAATCACCCTGCTGTTACCAATAATCCAGACCAACAACAATTATATCAACAGTATTTCCCTAATGGTGGAGGTTCGATCTTTACCTTTGAAATTAAGGGTGATGAAAGAAAGGCAAAAGACTTTATTGACAACTTGGAATTATTCTCTTTACTAGCAAATGTTGCAGATGTAAAATCTCTTGTAATTCATCCTGCCTCTACCACACACTCAGAGCTAACTTCAGAGGAACAATTGGAACAGGGGATTAAACCTAATACCATCCGTCTATCCATAGGTACCGAGCATATTGATGATATTTTAGAGGATTTGACAGAAGCATTTCGTGTAGTGGAATAATCATTGCAAATGTGTTAAGATAGAATATAACGAAGGACACAGATAAGGAGAACCATCGATGAATATAGTTTTGTTTCTAGGTGCTGTAGCTATCGTATTAATACTTTCAATTACTTTTCTCATACTCATGGTAAGAAGGTGTTCGTATACGGTTCCAATAAAAAATCCTACTAGAGATATATGTATTCGTTCTTTATATATTTGTGTGGTTGATATGGAACGGGCAATCGCTTTTTACGAGTCCTTCTTTGAACAAAAAGTAACCAAGCGAGACGAGATTTATAGTGTTTTTGAGATATATGGTTTCCGCTTTGGCCTATTTGCCTTCGAGAAGAAACATGAGGCTCACAGCTATGGTAACAACTGTCTTCCTAGTGTGGCTATGGGAAGCCTAGATTTAATGAAAGAAAAGTTAGAAGGATTAAAGATTGTCTTTCCTATTACCCAAATCGGTAACAATTGGGTGGCAGAGTTTGAAGACACGGAAGGAAACCATATAGAAGTAACCGCTTTAATGAACAGATAATATCATATATTATTCTTAAATACCCAAAGAGTGCCATTATAACGACATGCTTTGGGTATATTAATGTGATTTAGTCACGGATATTTATTCTAATCTGGATACAATAATAATAAGAATCTAGGAAAGGAGAGAACTCATGCAATATTTTATAGCTTTTTTAGAAGGGATTATTACCTTCATATCTCCATGCTTGCTTCCTATGTTACCAATTTACATCTCCTATTTTGTAAATGGAGAAAATGATAAAAGGAAGACCTTTCGTAATGCCCTTGGCTTTGTCCTTGGCTTTTCCCTGGTGTTTATAACATTAGGTGCTTTTGCCAGTGGGATAGGAAGGCTTTTACAACAACATAAGACGGAGACTAACCTGATTACTGGAGCCATTGTAGTTTTATTTGGACTGAATTTTATGGGAGTACTACGACTACCGGTCCTCAATCAGACGAAGAAGGCAGATGTAAAGATTAGACATACTGGATTCTTTAGTGCTTTACTATTTGGGATTGTTTTTTCCATCGGGTGGACACCATGCGTTGGTGCTTTTTTAGGTTCCGCTTTGATGATGGCCTCACAGTCAAATACCATGGGCCAAGGAATTGGAATGTTGGTACTGTACTCTATAGGGCTTGGTATACCATTCCTTATAAGCGCCTTAATTCTGGATCGGCTAAAAGGAACTTTTCAATTTATTAAGAAGAATTATGCTGTAATCAACATAGTTTCAGGACTATTTCTGGTTGTAGTAGGAGTACTTATGATGACAGGAACGATGGGATACCTGTTGTCGTTATTAAGCTTTTAAATGTAATAGGAGGAATTATATGAATCGATATGCGAAGATTGTGCTTGGATTTGTAATTTTGGCAGTTCTACTCGGTGGCAGTGTGGTACTATACAATAACTTGTCGAAACAATACAAAGTGGATAATAACCTAACAATGAATCCAGATAATCATACAGAAGGAAGTACTAAAAACCCGGAAACCGAGAACCAAAACACTGAGGGAACTCAAGAAAATGATCAAGAAGAGAAGGCAGAGGCTCTGGATTTTACGGTAGTGGATAAAGATAACCAGGAAAAGACGCTACTATCCTTTAAGGGAAAACCTGTTGTTCTTAATTTTTGGGCAAGCTGGTGTGGACCATGCAAAAAAGAGTTTCCAGATTTTCAAAAAGCATATGAACAATATGGCCAGGATGTTGAATTTGTTATGGTAAATCTGACAGATGGAAGTAGAGAGACAAAAGAGAGTGCTGAAAGCTATATTAAGTCGGAAAACTATACATTACCTATATATTTTGACACCAAGGGAGATGCAGCCAATACCTATGCTATTTACTCTATTCCAACCACCTACTTTATTGATAAGGACGGATATATTGTGGCATCTGCACAGGGTATGATTCAGGCCGATACCTTGCAAACAGGGATTGATATGATAAGAAAGTAATTGTATACCAGAGGTGGCGGTAGAGTATACTATATTGTCATTTCATTCTACACGAATAGTCAATAGGGTTTAAATGAGTAGAATAATGTCAGAAATACAGAAGGAAATATCGCTGATAAATAGTACATTTGACCTAATGAGCGATAAAAACCACCTATATATTAAACAGGTTAAACAAAAAAATATTAAGATAATGTTAAGATTCGTAACAATTCGTTGAATATAGAGACTGTAACAAGTATAATATTAATACATGTATACAAAATATTGTAGAGGTGAAAGACATGGTAAAGGACACTATTCAAGCTGTAAAAACAGCTGAAAATGATGTAGCCAAGTTGGCTAAAGAGACATCACAAAAGCAGGAAAAGATGGTGTCAGAAGCTAGGCAGAAGGTGGTCTCCGAAAAAAAAGATTTGGAAGCTGTTCTTTTAGAAGAAAGAGAGAAGGCTCTATCAAAAGCCATGAAGCATAACGAAGAAATTATGGATCAGGCAGTAGCAGAAGCTATGAAAGAGGTTTCCTTATTACAGGCACTAGCAAATGAGAAGCAAGAGGAAGCATTCCAGCTAATACTAGATGAGCTGATGTAAATGCTTTATTTCTAAGCGATAGGTCTATCTGAATTGTGCTGTACGAAAGATAACGAGTCAGAATACAAAAAGGAGGTAGATAATTTATGGCAGTTTTACCCATGAAGAGAATAAGCATCTGTGCATTGAAAAAAGATCGAAAGGCACTGATGGAAGATCTTCAGCGGAAAGGGATTCTTGAGATTTCCAACACTAAATCCAAGAGTAAAGCCTTCTATAAGGAGGATACTGGGCAGCAGACTGCTGCATTTACAAAGTATATTCAGACTGCAACAAGTGCATTAGAAATTCTTAATAAGTATGCTCCAGAGAACAAGTCATTACTCTCGTCTTTGGAAGGTAGACAGCTCATTAATGTGGAGGATTATGATGGATTTTATGAAAAAAGGTCATCTGTCTATGAGGATGCCTATCAAATTGTTTCTTTATCCAAATCCATATTAGAAAAAAGGGCAGAGCAACAAAAACTGGATTTACAGATGATTGCTTTAAGTCCATGGCAGGGGCTGGATATCCCACTGAACTTTCCTGGTACCAATAATACGGCAGTGTTTATAGGAACGTTACCTGGGGTTTGGGATGAGGAGCGACTATGTAATTTGATGACTGAATGTGGACCAGTAGATGTTAAAATTATTAGTTTGCTAGGAGATTCCACTTGTGTTTATGTGATGGTAATGAAGAAGTTATCAGACAAAACCTTTGAATTATTACGATCTCATGGTTTTGCCAGACCAGCAGTAGCCTGTAATATTCCTCCGAAGGAGCAGAAGGAGGAATACGAGGAGCAAAAAGAAAGTTTAACAGATGATATTTCAGCAGCTATCGTAAGTATTGTAGCACTGTCTGATAAGAGGGATGATATTAAGTTCTTCATTGATTATGAGACAATGAGAGCTGAAAAGTATGAGGAGATTGGACATCTACTTCAGTCAAAGCACACTTTTATTCTCACTGGTTATATAGCAGAGGCCAATGCAGAACATTTACAGAAATACATAGAAGCCAAGTACATGGCAGCGGTTGAAGTTATGGAGCCAGGAAAGAAAGACGATGTACCAGTCATCTTTAAAAATAATGGCTTTGCAAGTCCTCTAGAGGGTGTTACAGCAGGGTTTTCAGCTCCTGGTAAAGGTGAAATGGATCCAACCTTTGTGATGTCCTTGTTTTATTATTTGTTATTTGGAATCATGTTTTCAGATGCTGGATATGGTTTGATTCTGGCTATTGTATGTGGAATTGTCCTTCTAAAGTATAAGAATATGGAAGAAGGTATGCAAAAGCTGGTAAAAATGTTTTTATTCTGTGGAATTGCAACAGCTTTTTGGGGCTTTATCTTTGGTAGTTTCTTTGGAGATGCAGTTGGAGTAGTGGCTAAGAGTTTCTTTGGTTCAGATGTGACACTTAAGCCAATATGGTTCTCGCCAAATGATGACCCAATGAAGATGTTAGTATTTTCCATGGTTCTAGGCTTAATTCATCTAATGACAGGCTTAGTGATGAAGTTTGTTACCAATGTTTGCAACAAGCAGTTCAAAGATGCCCTCTACGATAGTGTATTTTGGATGGTATTTGTTCTTAGTTGTGTAGTTTTGTTGATGTCAGTTAATACTTTTGTAGAAATCATAGGGGCCCAGGACCAGAAACTTTCACCGGAAACAGGCAAGATTGCCGGTATTGTTGCAGGGCTATCAGCCCTAGGTATTATACTCACTGGTGGAAGGGAGTCCAAGAGCTGGGTTAAGAGAATTTTAAAAGGAATTTATGGAGTATATGGAATAACCGGATATCTAAGTGATATCTTATCCTACTCAAGACTTCTGGCATTAGGGTTGGCGACTGGAGTAATTGCCTCTGTTGTCAATTCGATGGGTACTATGTCTGATAATGTGGTAGTCAGGATCATTTTCTTTGTGATTATCTTTTTGTTAGGTCATGTGCTTAACTTCCTGATTAATATTTTAGGTGCCTATGTACATACGAACCGTTTACAGTACGTAGAGTTCTTTGGAAAGTTTTATGATGGTGGTGGACGTTTGTTCCGACCATTTTCAACAAAAACAAAATATTACAAGATAAAGGAGAAATAATAATGGATCAATTTGGTATTGTATTAGCAGTATTAGGAGCAGTTAGCGCAGCATTATTTGCAGGATGGGGTTCTGCAAAAGGTGTAGGTATGGGTGGACAAGCAGCAGCAGGAGTATTGACTGACGATCCTTCCTTGTTTTCAAAAGTTCTTATTTTACAGTTACTTCCTGGTACACAGGGAATCTATGGTCTTCTTATTGCATTTATCGCATTATCCCAGATTGGAATAATTGGCGGTGGCAGCGTAGATATTACGTTGGCACAAGGCTTTCAATATTTCTTAGCTTGTATGCCAATGGCTGTAGTAGGATTTTTCTCAGCGATTCATCAGGCTAAGACTTCTGTATCAAGTATTGCAATGGTTGCTAAAAAACCGGATCAGTTTGGTAAGGCTATGATTTTACCAGCTATGGTTGAAACCTATGCTATTTTGGCATTACTCGTTTCCATGCTGGCAGTTACAGGTATTAAATAATATAGTAGAACAGTTAGGAGAAGAAATCTATGACTGGACTGGATAAAATAATAGAACAAATCCGGGAGGAAGCAAGGATATCATCTGAGAAGGCAATTGCAAAGACCAAAGAGGAAGTGGAAGGAATCCTTGAAGAAGGCTTACAGGATAGAGAGGCCTTTAAGACAGCATTTCTTGCCCAGACTGACACTCAGGTAGAGCTTTTGCTAAGTCGTGGAGAGGCAGCAGCTGCCCTTCAAAAAAGGCAAATCCTGTTGAAGGAAAAACAACAGATGATTAGGCGGATTATGGAGAAGGCCAAAGAATCTATTTTGAACCAACCGGAGAATGAATACTTTGAACTTCTTTTAAAAATGATAGACCGTTATGCAAAGGACGGAAAATGCAGTATTCTTCTATCACCTAGAGATAGGGAGAGGGCACCTGAGAACTTTGTGCAGGAACTTAATAATAGGTCTATGATACTTTCAGGAGAAAGTAACAAGATCGATGGAGGTTTCATCCTTGTTTATGGAGATATCGAAGAAAATTGTTCCTTGGAAGCATTGTTTGCTGTATCCAAGGAGGTACTGCAGGACAAGATTAGCGCACTGATATTTACTAATTCAGGCGCGGAAATGGAGAGATAGTATGGCGGACAACCAGTATATTTATGCTGTGGCGCGAATCCGCTCCAAGGAAATGTCCCTACTTAGCGCTGGACTTATGGAGCAGCTACTATCTGCCAAAACTTATGAAGACTGCCTCAGACTTTTGTCTGATAAAGGCTGGGATTGTGAAGGGAAGTTACCAGAGGAATTCCTTACTGCAGAAAGGGAGAAAACTTGGGCTCTTATGAGGGAACTGGTAGAGGATCTTTCTGTCTTTCATGTATTTCTGTATGAAAACGATTTTCATAACCTGAAGGCAGCTATTAAGCAGGTGTGTACCCATGGAGAAGCGCCTAATATATATAAATCGAACGGCACAATGGATCCAGAAAAGATCTATGACGCTGTAAAAGCAAATGAGTTTAACAGACTTCCTGAACACATGAGACAATGTGGCCAGGAGGCTTATGAGATTCAGCTAAAATCCAATGATAGTCAGCTGTGCGATGTGATTCTTGACAAGGCTTCTTTGGAGATGACTTATGAAGCTGGGATGAAATCCAAAAACCAACTATTTATGGGCTACGCCAGACTAAAGGTGGTAGCAGCAGATATTAATATTGCCATACGCTCTTGTAAGACTGGTAAGTCGGCTCAGTTTTTGAAGAAAGCTTTGGTGTCTTGTGATACTCTTAATATTGATAGCTTATGTAAAGCTACTTTAGAAGGAATGGAAGCTATCTATGATTACTTGGCGTCAACCATTTATACCGATGCCATTGAAGCTATTAAGACATCCCCATCCGCTTTTGAAAAATGGTGTGATGATAAGATGATGGAATACATACGGCCACAAAGATATAATCCATTTACCATAGAGCCCTTGGCAGCTTACGTATTGGCACGGGAAAATGAGATAAAATGTGTACGGATTCTACTTTCCGGTAAGCAAAATGAACTTCCGGAAGATGCAATTCGGGAAAGATTGAGGAAAATGTATGTATAGAATTGCAGTGTTAGGGAATCGGGATAGCATATACGGTCTGGCAGCACTGGGACTGGATACATTTCCTACTGATTCCTTAAATCAAGAGGAGGCAGCCAAGCTCCTAAGAAGGTTAGCAGAAGGAGATTACGGGGTTATCTACATAACAGAAGCTCTGCAGGTCACTCTTTCTGATGAAATTAGCAGATATCAGAGCAGGCAGCTTCCTGCCATTATTCCAATCCCTGGAGTATCTGGTAATACTGGAGTTGGGGTAGCAGAATTGAAAAAATTGGTTGAGCAGGCTGTTGGCTCAGATATTATCTTTATGTCCTAAAGGATATAGAGACAGATTACAAATCAATGAAGAAGCAGGTGAATAATTTGAGCATAGGAACAATAAAGAAAGTTGCCGGTCCTTTGGTCATTGCAGAGGGAATGCGTGATGCCAATATGTTTGATGTGGTACGTGTAAGCTCTCAACGACTAATTGGTGAGATCATTGAGATTCATGGGGATCAGGCTTCTGTTCAGGTATATGAAGAAACCTCGGGCTTAGGTCCTGGGGAACCGGTAGAATCTACCGGAGCTCCACTTTCAGTTGAGTTAGGGCCTGGACTTATGGGTAGTATTTTTGATGGTATTCAAAGACCTTTGGTAGAAATTATGAACCAGACGGGGAATAACCTGACCAGAGGAGTGGAGATACCTGCCTTAAAAAGAGATGCAGTATGGCATTTTGAACCTACAGTAGTAGTTGGCACTAAAGTAAAGGGTGGAGACATAATTGGTATCGTAAAGGAAACTAAGATTGTAACCCATAAAATTATGATTCCCAATGGAATGAAAGGTGTACTAACATCCATTACAGAAGGTGATTATACCTTAATGGATACGGTGGCTGTTTTAGAGAAGGAAGATGGAACTAGTCAGGACATAACAATGTTACAGAAATGGCCGGTTCGTATTGGAAGACCATATAAGAAAAAGCTTCCACCAGATATGCCTCTGATAACCGGACAAAGAGTTATCGATGCCCTATTTCCAATTGCCAAGGGTGGTGTTGCTGCGGTTCCAGGGCCTTTTGGTAGTGGTAAGACAGTTGTACAGCATCAGCTGGCTAAATGGGCAGAGGCAGATATTGTAGTATACATAGGATGTGGTGAGCGTGGGAATGAGATGACAGACGTTCTGAATGAATTTCCAGAGCTTAAGGATCCTAAGACAGGTCACTCTCTGATGGAGAGAACGGTATTGATAGCCAATACCTCTGATATGCCGGTTGCAGCCAGAGAAGCGTCTATCTATGTAGGAATTACTATTGCAGAGTACTTTAGAGATATGGGGTATTCTGTTGCATTGATGGCTGACTCTACCTCTCGTTGGGCAGAGGCTTTACGAGAAATGAGCGGACGTCTAGAGGAAATGCCTGGTGAAGAAGGATATCCAGCATATTTAGGAAGCCGTCTAGCTCAGTTTTATGAGCGAGCTGGCCGGGTAATTAGTATGGGCTCAGAGGATAGAGAAGGCGCTCTCTCAGTAATTGGCGCTGTATCTCCTCCTGGAGGTGACATTTCAGAACCTGTATCTCAGGCAACCCTTCGTATTGTAAAGGTGTTTTGGGGACTTGACTCTGGATTGGCGTATAAACGGCATTTCCCAGCAATTAACTGGCTCACCAGTTACTCATTATATGTAAATAATATGTCAAAGTGGTTTAATCAAGCAGCTGATGGTGATTGGACTGGATGTCGAGGACGGATTATGGCAATGCTCAGTGATGAAGCTGGTCTTCAAGAAATCGTGCAGTTAGTCGGTATGGATGCTCTTTCTGCTCCAGACCGTCTGAAGTTAGAAGCTGCTCGTTCCATTCGAGAGGATTTCCTCCATCAGGATGCGTTTCATGAGGTAGATACTTATTCCTCATTACAGAAGCAGTTCTATATGATGAAGTTAGTGCTGGAGTTTTATGATGTTTCATTAGCAGGGCTTAAAGCGGGTGTATCCATTGATAAAATAGCTGTCCTTCCGGTCAGAGAGCAAATTGGCCGTTACAAATATACAACAGAAGAGAATCTATCTATGGAATATGGTACGATAGTGGATGAGATACATCGAGAAATAGAAGAACTAAAGGGAGAGGAGGACTAAGTTATGCCAAAGGAATATAGAACCATTCAGGAAGTGGCTGGTCCTCTAATGTTAGTCAAAGGAGTAGACCAGGTTTGCTACAATGAGTTAGGAGAGATAGAGTTAGCAAGTGGAGAAAAACGTCGTTGCAAGGTACTTGAGATAGATGGTAGCAATGCCTTGGTACAGCTGTTTGAAAGCTCTACTGGTATCAACCTAGCAGACAGCAAAGTACGTTTTCTTGGCAGGACCATGGAACTTGGTGTATCAGAGGATATGCTCAGTCGTGTATTTGATGGACTGGGACGCCCTATTGATGATGGTCCCGAGATCCTTCCAGAAAAGAGGATGGATGTAAATGGACTTCCCATGAATCCAGCTGCCAGAAATTATCCTCAGGAGTTTATCCAGACAGGAGTATCTGCTATAGATGGTTTAAATACTTTAGTTCGTGGACAGAAGTTACCTATCTTTTCTGCCAGCGGACTCCCTCATGCAGAACTTGCAGCACAGATTGCTCGTCAGGCTAAGGTACGTGGTACCAATGAGCCATTTGCCGTGGTTTTTGCAGCTATGGGTATTACCTTTGAGGAAGCTAATTTCTTTACGGAAAGTTTCCGTGAGACTGGAGCAATCGACCGTTCCGTTATGTTTATTAATCTGGCTAACGATCCAGCAGTAGAGCGTATTGCAACGCCTCGTATGGCGCTTACTGCTGCTGAGTATCTGGCTTTTGAGAAGAATATGCATGTTCTTGTTATTTTAACAGACATTACCAACTATGCAGACTCTCTTCGTGAAGTATCTGCAGCACGTAAGGAAGTACCGGGACGTCGAGGATATCCTGGTTACATGTATACTGACCTAGCTTCCCTATATGAGAGAGCCGGACGCCAGAAAGGGAAAAAGGGTAGTATTACGATGATTCCTATTCTGACAATGCCAGAGGATGACAAAACTCACCCAATTCCTGACTTAACCGGATATATTACAGAAGGTCAGATTATTCTTAGTCGTGAACTGCATCGCCAGGGAGTTATGCCTCCAATTGATGTATTACCAAGCTTATCTCGTCTGAAGGATAAGGGGATTGGAGAAGGAAAAACCCGTGCAGATCATGCCAATACTATGAATCAGCTATTTGCCGCTTATGCCCGTGGTAAAGAAGCAAAAGAACTGATGGTGGTATTAGGAGAGGCAGCTCTTACTGACATTGATAAGTTATACGCACAGTTCGCGGAGCGCTTTGAAAAAGAATATGTATCTCAAGGATTTGAAACCAATCGTAGCATTGAAGAAACCTTGGAGATTGGTTGGGACCTTCTTGGCATTCTTCCACGTGCAGAATTAAAGCGTATTAAGGATGAGTTCTTAGATACCTATTACCATCCCGCTAAATAATTCTCAGTGTAGGAAAGGAGGCTGATTAATATGGCAGGAGCGCAGGTAAATCCCACCAGAATGGAGCTTACCAGGCTGAAAAAGAAGCTGGTAACAGCAAGGCGTGGACATAAGCTTTTAAAGGATAAGCGGGATGAACTGATGCGTCAGTTTCTAGAGTTGATTCGGGAAAATAAGGCTCTTCGAGAGAAAATTGAGAAGGGCATTGAGGCTGCTAACAAAAATCTGGTTATGGCAAAAGCAAGTATGGAGGAAGAGGTCCTTAATGTGGCTTTGATGGCTCCACGCCAAGAGATAAATCTAGAGGTATCCTCAAAAAATGTAATGAGCGTTGAGATTCCTGTATTTGATGTTACCACCAGGACAGCAGACCCTAACGACATCTACTGCTATGGTTTCGCATATACTTCCAGTGATCTTGATGATGCGGTCAAATCCTTGGCAGATATTCTGCCGGATATGCTTCATCTAGCAGAGGTTGAGAAATCCTGTCAGCTTATGGCGAAAGAGATTGAGAAAACTAGACGGCGTGTGAATGCTTTAGAGCATGTTATGATTCCAGATATGGAACAAAAGATTAAGTATATTGTAATGAAACTGGATGAAAATGAGCGCTCTACTCAGATTCGTTTAATGAAAGTAAAAGATATGATGTTAGAACAGGCTCATCATTACAAAGAAAAACAGATGAATTAACAATTGAAAAGGCTCTGTTTGCGAAAGTAATGCTATTTTTGAAAAAAGATAGCACTTCTCTTGCAAACAGACCTTTTTTTTCTCGAAAATGATTCTAAAAGGTATAAGAATTTTAGAAATTATATATAAAGTAGGAATTAATTACAATTATAGACGATATCTTTAGTTTTCTACCTTACTTTATAGGTATAGATATTTACAAATATGCTAGAAAATAGTAAAATAATAGTAAAACTATGATATAAAGTTTTCGATGTCTTTTATGAAAATAGGAGGGCACTATTATGAAGAGGAGAAGTAATAAGAAGAAAAATGACTTCGAGAGTGACTTGACGAGAATGAATAAACAAGAGGTAAAGGAGAAGAAAATTAAAAGAGTAAAGACAAAAGGTAGCAAAGCGAATGAAAGGCATCATTTTAAACAGAATAAAATCGCTAATACAAATGGTAAGAAATATAGGAAGATTAAAACTTCCATTATGTTAGGATACTGTGTACCCGTAGTATTGATTATAGTCTTAGGAATTGCTTCTTATGAGATGGCTTCGAATGCAGTAGTAGATAAGTATAAAACCAGTGCGTCTAGTACCCTGACAGCTACACAGAATTATCTTAATACTATATGTACAGACGTCCAGAATAAGGCAATTAGTTTGTCTATAGATTCAAATGTAACTAAATTCTATAAATTCTTATGGCAAAAAAAAGACACGGATAGCACTGCTGATGAGGTCTATCAATCTGTATATAATAGTATGGGGGTCTATGTAAAAAACACTAATTATTTATCGGAATACTATATAATAGGCGAAAATGGTATGCCTATGGTATCTTATAATAAAAAAGAAGCAGATAGTTTGAAAATGGAAACAGTGGATTTCTCAAAGTACTGGGATACTGAGGAGGCAGCTATCTTTAAGGATGGGTCTATTACTAATGCATGGGTTGACAGTCATCCATTTATTGATAAAAATTATTATGGTGATCCAGCTACTTACGCGTTTTCGTTTATTCAGCCTTTTAAGAATAAAGGTGGCGTGGTAGTAATGGATGTAGATAAAAAGCATGTACAAGATACTCTATCAGAAATGAAGTTAGGAGAGGGAAGTATAATAGGTATTGTTGGAGTAAATGGAACGGAGACTCTAATTAAACAATCGAGTGGAGAAAAAAATGATGTTCTTAGTACACCGATGGAGGATGGGAAAAAGGTATTTAGTGGACAGGATTTCTATAAAAACCTTGAAAGAGGAAAGGATACAAAAACTGTAATAAAAGAAGTTTCATATGATGGTAAAAACTATTGTTTCCTCTATATACCAATTGGTCAGACAGGGTTAACACTTAATGCACTGATTCCTATTTCTACTTTAGTAAAAGATATGTCAGGGATTCGTTTATTGACTATCATTTTGGTGATAATTGGAGCTATTTTAGCATTAGGTACCGGTACATATATTGCTTCTGGCATTAGTAAAACTTTAACCAAGATATGTGATTCCCTTCATAATGTAGCAAATGGTGATCTGACTCAGACCTTTGATATCAGACGTAAGGATGAACTAAAGTATCTGGCAGATTCATTAACGGAGACTTTAACAGACATACATGATTTGATGTTAGATGTAAGGGGATTTGGTACTGATGTTGGAGATGCAGCAGTAAAAGTATCAGGTTCATCCGAGCATATATTTGGTATTATGCAAAATGTATCCTCAGCCTTGGAAGGGGTTGCTGAAGGTGTGGATTCTCAAGCTGGTGATACAGAAACTTGTGCACAACTGATGGCAGATTTCTCTGAAAAGATGAATACAGTTCAAAATAATACCAAAAAGATTACAAAAACGGTAGATATGACATTGGAATCTACAGAGAAAGGTCGCTCTACTGTAGCTGAGTTGAATATAAAGTCATCAGCAACTACCGAAGTGGTGAAGGAGCTAGTACAGGATATTAAAGCAGTTGTAACCCAGTCCAACGATATTAGTGGTATTATTGATGCAATAAATGAAATTGCTGAACAAACCAATCTTTTGTCTCTGAATGCCTCTATTGAAGCAGCTCGTGCAGGAGAGCAGGGACGAGGATTTGCTGTAGTTGCAGAGGAAATTAGAAAATTGGCAGATGGCTCCATGAAGGCTGGTAATCAGATATATGACATTTTGGATCAAATTCGTGTAATTACTGGAAAAGCTGCCGCTTCTGCTCAGAAGACCAACGGATTCCTAGAGGACCAAACTATCGTTTTAACTGATACAACTCAGGTTTTTGGTGATATCAGCCGTTGTGTTGATGATATGGTAGCAATATTAAATGATATAATCAGTAATATCAATGATATGATTCAATCAAAAGATACCATTGCTACCTCTATTACTAATATAGCAGCAGTATCTGAAGAGGTGGCGGTATCTACCAGAACTGTTACAGATAATATCGGTGAGCAGCTTCAGACGGTAGAACAGCTAGCTGAACAGGCTAGTAAGCTAAATGATAAAGCCAAAGCATTAAGCGATAGCATGAGGAGATTTGTCGTATAAAGAATTTTCTGGGGAAGCTGAGATACATGATCTTAATACCACATAATAAAACTAATTTTGTCGAAAATGGAAAGCGCTTTACAGTATCAATTTAATTATGGTATTATAATGTTATTGAAACAGAAATAGTATAAAAATGTCTCGAATTTTATTCTTACTGTGGCAATGTCAAATAAAAAAGAAGAGTATACTTGGAGAATATATTATGTGGAATGACTTATTTAGCATAGGACCTTTTACGGTTCGTGGTTATGGCCTGATGATTGCAGTTGGGGTTATGGTGGCACTACTTATAGGAGTTAAAAGGGCTCCTAAATTAGGTCTTGAGAAAGATCATATTTACAATTTGACTTTTTATTGTTTCATTTTTGGATTATTTGGGGCAAAACTTTTATTTGGTATAGTAGAAATAAAAAAAATAATAGAGGATCCGTCCTTCTTTTTAAGCGGAGAAGGCTTTGTGGTTTATGGTGGAATTATTATTGGTATTCTAGCAGGCTATTTCTACTGCCGAGTAAAACATTTAGAATTCTTCCGATATGCGGATATCGTATTGCCATCTGTAGCGGTTGCTCAGGGATTTGGTAGAATTGGTTGCTTTTTAGCGGGCTGTTGCTATGGAAGAGAAACTGATTCTTGCTTTAGTATAACATTCCATAACTCTCAATTTGCCCATAACGATGTACCGTTGGTACCAACACAACTGATATCTAGTTTTTGCAATTTTGCCCTTGCAGTTGGGTTGATTATCTATGCGAAAAAGGATAGAAAGCCAGGAAGAGTGGCTGCACTTTATTTGATTTTTTATAGCATCGGTAGATCCATCATTGAGGTTTATAGAGATGATTTCCGCGGAGATTTTATTGGACCTTTGTCGGTTTCCCAATTTATATCTATCTTTATATTACTACTTGGTGTATTCTTGTTTTTTAAGGATAGTATACTAAAAAAGAAAAGTAACAAAGAAGAAGAGTAATCATATTATAGGGGCTGTCACTTGGTGATTTTTCAATCACTAAAGCGACAGCCTTTTTTGAATTCTATATGCCGTGGTATATAGACGCAGAAGTTATGATAGCAGACATTCTCTCGTATTTTGTAATAAACAATATTCATGTCAAACGTGTAAGAAAGATTCCTATGATTATTGCGTTAAAGAGTAGGGAGTAATATAAGTTTCATTCAGAGGTCCTATCAATTCTGTATCTGAAATCGTTGTAATATGGCTTCAGATACAGAATCGAAAAGGGAAGGGGCAAAGGAATCCAATACATTTTTATTTATACATAATAGATGGTAATACCAGCAAATTTTATTCGACCAGTCAGGATTAGGGTTGGGCCATTGCTTACTTGATCTTTTCTTCCTTTTTCATCAACTCCTCCAATGAATGCATAAATTCGTTGCTCTATCTGCCAATGTTTTGGAAGATAGAGTTCAACACCACCAAAGGAGCAGTTTATTTGTAAAACAGCAGAATTATCTTTTATTTCTGCATTGTCGAAGTATACGGTGGCAGCACCGAAACTACAATCTACAATTCCTTTTTCAAACTCTTTTGTATTAATATATTTCACAGTAGAACCCATATGGGCAAAACAGCTTATGTCGCCACTATCGGGATCGTTAATAATGACATCTTTTAGGTATTCCTCATAATGATGGGGCTTATGATGGCGTTGGAAAATAAGGGAGAGGCCAATACTTCCAAGTAATGCAGTTGCCAGTACAGGCCATGGTGTCAGCTTAGTGATATTTAATTCTTGATCAAACAATATGAGGATAATCGCAATTGGAAACAGAACCAAGGTAAACTCCAGATGGATGAGGCCAGAAATGGCAACACCCGATAATAAAATAGCAAAGACTAGTTTTAATAAACTGACATCTTCAAAAATTCCTATCTGACTAATAATAATAAAGGCTGCGCCTAGGATTAAGAATAATCCCCAAAACAAATTTCTACTTTTCATGCTTTTAACCTCTTTTCTTCTAATCTTGATTTTAAAGCTTTATAAAAGTTTCTCGATACATATACTTGCTTATGACATTTTTCGAATGCTACGATACTAGCGGCGGTAATATTTTTGGTGATAGAGTAGACCTTGTTAATATTTAAAATCGAAGATTTCGATATCCTCATAAAGTAGCCAGGTAACAATTCTTCCAACTCGTACAGTTTATACTTGACTTGATAGACATCATTGGCAGTATGTGCACTGATACTGCCAGAGTCGGTGTCAAAAAATAGAATTTTATTCAGTGAAAGATAGTACTCTGTATCATTTTTATAGAAGGTTAGCTGCTTTTCAGGACCATTTATCTCAGTAATTATCTTATGTAAGGTTAATATCTGTTCATCAATTTTATTACATCGAACGATTACCTCGGCATCTTCAAGGTTTGTCTCAATCTCGATTCGTACCTTCATTTCCTCACCTCCATGTCTCTATTATCGCTAATTTTGTGATAATGTAAATAGTGTTTTGCTAATAGGTTAGTTTTTTGAAGTAAGAGGTAAAAAACAACGCCTGAATATTAAAAATGGAGTGTAAGGTAGAGATAGTATAGAAAATAGTGCGACAATAGATAGAATTTTTACATTTGTATAGAAATCCGTAAATATGAACAAATTATAGTTAAATGTTCAAATAATGTTTACATATTGGCCTTAAACTCTTCAAATTTATCTGATAATATAAAATCATAGAAAATAAATAACAACAGACAAGATTAGATAGTCGATTTCATACATTTTCTCCTTTTCATAAATAGTTCCTTCAATGGAACTATTTTTTTCGATATAGAGAAATATAAATAAGAGATAAGAGATAAGAGAGGATGGATTCATATGAAAGTATTATTTATTGGTGGAACCGGAACGATTAGTACAGAAGTTACAAAATTAGCAGTAACAAAAGGATTTGAGGTATATCTGATAAACCGTGGTAATAAAACTAGCATCTTTTCTGATAATTTGGGAGTTAAGGAGATTCATGTAGATATTAATGATGAAACAGAGGTGCTTAACAGGATTAAGGATCTTAGCTTTGATGTGGTGGTAGATTTCATTGCCTATACACCTGATCAGTTACAGAGGGATTATCGTTTGTTTGTTGGGAAAACTAGGCAGTTTATATTTATCAGCTCTGCTTCTGCTTATCAGAAACCATTAAGTGATTATCGTATTACAGAAGGGACACCATTATCTAACCCATACTGGAGATATTCTCGGGATAAAATTGCTTGTGAGGATTATCTAATGCAGAAGTATAGAGAGCATGGATTTCCTGTTACTATTGTCAGACCGAGTCATACTTATTGTGAAAGAGCAGTCCCTCTCGGAGTCCATGGTAATCATGGAAGTTGGCAGGTAATCAAACGAATGTTAGAAGGAAAACCTGTTATTATTCACGGAGATGGAACTTCTCTTTGGACCATGACCCATAGTAGTGATTTTGCGAAAGGGTTTGTGGGATTGATGGGGAATATTCATGCCATTGGAGAAGCCGTTCAAATCACCAGTGACGAAACTCTGACATGGAATCAGATATATACTACCATTGCCAATGCGCTTCAAGTACCGTTTAAGCCATATTATGTGTCTACACCTTTTTTAATAAGTTGCAGCAACTATGAGTTTGAAGGAAGCTTATTGGGTGATAAGTCTAATTCGGTTGTATTTTGCAATGATAAATTAAAACGTTTCGTACCTGATTTTGTTGCAACTAAACGATTTGATCAAGGAATCCGTGAAACTCTGGAATATATTCTAGCTCATAAGGAATACCAGATTGATGATCCTGAGTTTGATTTGTGGTGTGATAAGGTTGTTGCTGCTTTAGAGAAAGCAAAAAAAGAGGTTATTGGATAAAAATACAAGGAGAAAATACCATGAGATAAGACATATCTTGTATTTTCTCCCTTTAGAATTTAAGCCTTACATACTTCGCCACCGTGGAAAAAACATTCATATACCAGCTCATTTTTATAGTAGATTTCTTCATAACCCTGAAACCATTCTATATCACCGGTTACTTTGCAGGTAAATAGGTAGTCATTTTCTTGAAAGTGTGATGGCCCTCTAAATGGCATCTCCTCTGGAACAGCAAGGAGAGCCGCTTTCAGAAAATCCCCATTAAAGTTTTGGTTTAGAACGCGTCCACAATAATTCATGGCGTAAACAGGGGTTCCTTTTATCCACACAGCTTCTTGTCCTGAAAAACGTTCTTCACCTAGATAGGTATCTATGTAAAGGTAGTCATTTTCCTCATATTTTAAGTCATGGGAGCAAGGCCTAGATGGCATCTCCTCTTTGGCTTTTGCAGCATAGGTATTGCGCTTGGCTTTTACAAGAAACTGAGTGAGATTGGACAGGTCCCAAGTAGTCTTTTTCAATAGTGCGGTTCTGCAATTATCACCGTCTTTTACCAGATGGTCAATAGTAACACAAAAGAATTCCGATATGCAAATCAGATTTGCTATATCAGGATATGCCTGTCCGCTTTCCCATTTGGCAATGGCCTGCCTGGAAACGGAGAGCTGTTCACTCAAATCTTCTTGCGTCAGCCCCTTATTTTTTCTAAGTAATAATAATTTGTCGGAAAAAATCATGAATGTACCTCCTTTTTATAGAAGAAGCCATCCGTAAGATGGCTTCTGTAGCGGTTATAAGTTTATGATAACATTCATTTATAAATTGTACGATCATCTGGTAGTTGCAATAATGCTACTTTTCGTAGCAATTAATTAAGAGTTGCCTTTTGTCCCTTTGCACCACGTTTTCTATTACGAACCTTTTTCACATTATATTGGTGACCATTGTGGTAGAAAAATTCTTCGTTGTTCCCAGATACTCCGGTATAGATAACGTAATCATTTTTCTCTAAGGTAATTCCTTTGACACCACGGCTGGTTTTCTTTAATTCCGATACTTCACTCAGGTTATAACCTAGGGATAACCCTTTTTCTGTTAACATGATGACTTTCTCATTTCCTGATAGTATCTGTCCAGCAGATAGAGGAACAATAGAGACAACCTCATCCTCATCTGCTAATTTAGTGGAAGCAATGCAGGAACGGTTGGTCTCAAACTCAGCTCCAGAGACTACTTTTACAAAGCCTAATTTAGTAGTAAATAAGAGTTCTGATTCATACAGCTCTTCAAAACAGATATATAAAATTGGATCGTCATCTCCCAACTTACATAGGGTTTGGATTAAGACGCCCTTGTCTTTCAGTTTACATTTTGGAATCTGGGACACCTTCACCTGATGCATATAACCTTTTGCAGTAAATATACAGAGGCGGTCGGTATTCTTTAGGAGAATCGTATGGCTGAATTCCTTTATCGTATCTTCTTGAGCTCTCTGGTAACTTGAGATATCAACAGATTTGGTATAGCCAAATCGATCTATGACAATATAGATGTCTTCAATTTTTACCTCTTCGACATATTCTACCTTTTCCAGGTTATGAAGAAGAGTTCGTCTTGGTGCTTGAAATATTTTTTTGTAGTCACGTAGTCTTTTTTTGATGACTTTATAAAGTTCATTTTCTTCATTCAGTATTAAGGTGTATTCTGCTATATTAGCTATCAACTGGTCCTTTTCATCATAGAGCTTCATAAGCTCTAGCCCAATCAATTTGCTTAGTTGCATGGTCAGTATAGCGTCAGCCTGTTTTTCTGAGAAATCCAAAGTGGCAGCCATTTTCTTTGAAGTCTGGGATTTGAACTTGATATCGGAGGTATCTCCTATAGTAAGACAAGCTTTTGCCTGCTTTACAGAAGAAGAACCACGGAGAATCTCGATGATCAAATCAATTACATCTATAGCTTTTACCAAACCATTTACAATCTCAAGACGAGCTTGGGCTTTTGCTAGTAGATGTTTATATTCCTTTGTGTAAATTTCTTTTTGAAACTCAACAAATTCTGCTATAAGACTTTTAAGGTCAAATACAATAGGTTGTTGGTCTTTGACGGCCAACAGATTCATACTGTATGTATCCTCCAAAGCAGTTTTCTTATATAAACCATTTAACAGGTTTTCAATATCTCGATCCTTCTTTACTTCAATAACAATACGGATACCTTCTTTATTAGATTCATCTCTAACATCAAAGATTTCATCAAAGACCTTGTCCTTCATCAAAGCCACTAAGCTTTCTACCAGTTTAGTTTTATTGCCGGCTACTGTGTAAGGAATCTCTGTAATAACAATATTCTTTCGTCCATATTCCCCTTTTTCAATCTCATGCTTAGCTCTTACCTTAATCTTTCCTTCCCCATGTTCATAGAAGGAAAGTAATTCGTCGGCATTGGTAATCATCCCACCAGTTGGGAAATCAGGTGCAGGGATATAATGCATCAGTTGCTCTGTGGAGATGTTGGGTCTGTCCATGTAAGCAATTACACCATCTATGACTTCAGAAGGGTTATGAGGTGGGATATTGGTTGCCATACCAACAGCAATACCCGTAGTTCCATTAATTAGAAGATTGGGTAGGGTAGCAGGAAGAACTATAGGCTCCTTCTCACTATCATCAAAGTTGGGCATAAATTCAACTAGCCCCTTGTCCAGATTGTTTAACAGAGCAAGGGCTCCACGACTTAGTCTTGCCTCAGTATAACGCATGGCAGCAGCTCCATCTCCATCAATGGAACCAAAATTGCCATGGCCATCTACCAAAGGAATAGACAGGGAATAGTCCTCAGACATATGCACTAAAGCTTCATAAATGGAGCTATCGCCATGAGGATGAAACTTACCCATGGTATCCCCAACAATACGGGCACTCTTTCTATGTGGCTTATCAGGACTTAAGCCTAATTCATGCATAGCATATAAAATACGACGTTGTACTGGTTTTAGACCATCCCGGACATCTGGTAAAGCACGGGCAATAATAACGCTCATTGCATAATCTCGATAGCTGGTCTTCATCTCTTCAGAGAAATCTATCATTATCAAATTCTCAGTTGATTTACTCATGGTAATAATCCTTTCTACTCATCAGTTCTAACGAAATATAAAGAATACGCTCAGATTAAACGTCAATCTTGGCATATTTGGCTTCTTCCATAATAAATGCACGGCGAGGAGGTACGTTACTACTCATTAGAACGGTGGTAACTTCGTCAGCTTCTACAGTGTCAGAGATATCAATTCGAGCTAACTGTCTAGTGTTAGGATCCAGTGTAGTTTCCCAAAGCTGGTTGGCATCCATCTCTCCGAGACCCTTGTAGCGCTGAAGAGCAAGAATCTTATTACCTGAAAGCTTACGGAATTTTTCCAGTTCAAAATCATTAAAGAGATATTCCATCTTTTTTATTTTTTTATTTTTTTCATGTGTTTCATATTCAACCCGATAGAGTGGTGGCAGACCTCGATATATCTTGCCCTCCATGATTAATTCTGGCATAAAGCGATAGAAAAAGGTTAGTAGTAGAGTACTAATATGAGCACCATCTACATCAGCATCGGTTAGTATAATAATCTTGTCATATCGTAGCTTGCTTATATCAAAATCATCTCCGATACCACAACCCAATGCGGCAATCATAGACTTAATTTCGTTATTAACTAAGATTTTCTCTAAGGCAGCTTTCTCGACATTTAGAATTTTACCCCGGAGAGGTAGTACAGCCTGGGTTCTACGGTTTCGGGCGGTCTTTACGGTACCACCGGCACTGTCGCCTTCGACAATATAGACTTCACATTCCTCAGGCTTTTTAGAAGAACAGGATGCAAGCTTGCTTTTAGTATCTACATCATTAAGCTGCTTTAACACAGCATTGCGCGCTTTATCAGAAGCTCTTCTTGCATTATAGGATTTCATGGAGTTTTCCAAAATAGATTTTAGTATCTCTACGTTTTTGTCGAAATACCGTTGCACTTCAGTGCTGAAAATCTCGTCTACCGCACTTTTCGCATCGGTATTACCAAGTTTGGTCTTTGTTTGACCCTCAAATTGAGGATCTGGATGCTTAATGGAGATAATCGCTACAATACCATTACGAATATCCTTGCCGTCAAAATTCTCATCCTTATCTTTTAAGATACCAAGTTCTCGTGCATATTGGTTCATAACCCTAGTTAATGCAGTCTTAAAGCCGGTAACCAAGGTACCACCATCCACTACATTAATTCGATTACAGTAGGCATTGATTTGTTCTGAGTAATTGTTGGTGTACTGGAAAGCAACCTCTACTTCAATATCCCCACTTTCTCCTTCAATATAGATAGGGTTTTCATGTAATAGTGACATCTCTCTAGTAAGATAGCCTACAAAACTCTGGATACCCCATTCCTCCATGTATTCTTTGCATTCTCCAGTATTTTCATCCTTGAAGATAAGCTTAAGGTTCTTATTTAAAAAAGCAGTTTCCTTTAGTTTTTTCTTTATTGTTTCTGGCTTAAATTCTACCGTTTCAAAAATACTCTCATCAGGATAGAAGGTAACCTTGGTTCCTGTGTTGGATTTCTTACAAGTACCTACTACAGGAAGCAGACCATCTATTAACTTTGTAACAGCATGACCACCATCGGCATACTCATCGCGATAAATCTTTCCATCTCGCCTCACTTCTACTATCATTCGACTGGATAGGGCATTTACGACAGATGCACCAACACCATGGAGCCCCCCAGAAACTTTATATACATTGCCGGCAAATTTGCCACCGGCATGTAGAATGGTATAAACTACACGAACAGTTGGAATATGCTTTGTTGGATGTAGATCAACTGGAACACCGCGCCCACTGTCCTCTATGGTAATTCCACCATCCTTCAGAAGGGTTATTGATATCTCATTACAAAAGCCGGCAAGATGTTCATCTATGCCATTATCAAGAATTTCCCAGATAAGATGGTGAAGTCCTCTGTTACCAGTACTGCCGATGTACATACCAGGACGTTTTCTTACAGCCTCAAGACCTTCTAATACAACTATTTGACTGCCATTATATTGTTCCATATATAATTCCTTTCCAAATCTATTTTTTATCTTAGGAATTCTACTTCCACAATCCTTTGTAGTATATCATATTTTTGAAAAAAAAACCATATGTTCGATAACTCATACATCTGTGGCATTTTGCACAATGACGTGAAAGTTGAAATATATTTTATATTGTATATGAACAAAGTCAAAAACTTTTACAAAGGAGACTAATGGATATAGGATTTTATCCGATAAAATAATTAGAAACATTGAAACATTCATTTTATAAGGGTGGTGAAACCTATGAGAATAAATTCCTTTGAAAAAGTAAATCATCTGTACAAAGCCGATTCTACCAATAAAGCAAAAAAATATAATGCATATGGTGGCAGTGACAAGGTACAGATTTCGCAAATGGGAAAGGATTTCCAGATTGCTAAAACAGCGGTGAAAAATAGTAGTGATATCCGAACTGATAAAGTGGATGCAATTAAGAAGCAAATGGATCAAGGAACCTATCATGTATCTAACAAGGACGTAGCAGATAAAGTGGTAGATAATTTCTTTGATATGAAAATCTAAGAGAAGGAGCGACTTCAGTGGCTAGTTTGATTGAAGAACTAATTACTGTGCTTAAGGAAGAAACTAAGATATATGAGGAGTTAGTACCTATTGCAGAAGAAAAGTCCCTAATCATTATAGATAATGACCTCCAGAAGCTACAGACACTTACTGAACGAGAACAAACCTTAGTGGATACGATAGCTGCTTTGGAGCATAAACGAATGGGGGTCATAACCAACATTGGGTATATTGTGGGGAAACCAGCAGCACAGATTAGAGTCAAAGATATTATTCATTTTCTAAGTAAACAGCCAAAGGAACAAAAAGAAATTAGTGTCCTTCATGATAGGCTGAAACATTCAATTCAAAGGTTGATGGAAATCAACAATCGAAACAAATCGTTAATTCAACAATCCCTTGAGATGATAGAATTCAATATGAATTTTATTCAGAGTACACGGATGTCACCAGGGAATAATAACTATAATAAAGGCGCAATGAATCAAGAAAGCCTTAGTTCGCAGGCACGGACGTTTGATGCGAAACAATAGTAAGGAATGGTGGTGAGATTATGGGCTCTATGAGTAGCTTATTTATTGGAGTATCTGGCTTACAATCCAGTCAGAGTGCTCTTAATACGACTGCACACAATTTAACAAATGTAGACACCACTGGCTATTCCAGACAGCAGGTGCTTTTAAAAGATACTATGTATCAATCTCTTAAAGTGGGGCATGTCAGTCTAAATCAGGTGGGCTTTGGTGTTAGTGTGGATTTGGTAAGGCAGGTAAGAGAGGTCTTCTTAGACAAGGCTTATCGTATGGAGACTGGCAGACAGGGATTTTACGTGGCTCAGAATTCGGCGACTGAAGAAATTGAAAACATCATGGGGGAACTTCAAGGAGTAGCATATCAGGACTCTATGGAGAAACTATGGAGTACTACCCAGGAGTTAGTGAACGAGTCGGATAGTGATGTAAGAAGAGCAACTTTCGTATCGACAGCCGTATCCTTTTTAGAGAGAGCTCAGTTAGTTTCTGAGCAACTGGAGAATTATCAGCTAAACCTTAATGTAGAGATACAGACAACGGTGAATAAAATAAATGAAATTGGTAGAAAAATCGAGAAGCTGAACGATGAGATTGTACTTCATGAAAGTTCGGGAGTTGAACATGCCAACGATTTAAGGGATACTAGAAATGTTTTATTGGATGAATTGGGAAGGTATGTGAAAATATCATACAAAGAAAATGCAGATGGAAGAGTAACTGTAAATATAGAAGGTGTTCAATTTGTATCAGAGGATAGTGTTAATCCAATGGGCACACAAAAGATTCAATCAAACTCGGAGATGTTGGAACCTATTTGGCCAGCATTTGAAAATCAGAAGGTATATAAAGAGAATCAATCGTACTCCTCCAATGATGATACCGATGTTGGCTATCTAAAAGGGTTGATTATAGCAAGAGGTATAAAAAAGGCCAATTATACAGACATACCGATAAGAGAGAATTATACATCAGAGAAGGATTATAAAAATGCAGTAGATGTTTTTAATTCAACCATTAACACGTCAATCATTACTTCTACAGAGGCGTTTTTTGATAATTTGATACATGGTATAGTAACGAAGATTAATGATATATTATGTCCTAATAAGGACTATACCTACACAGATGTGAATGGGGTAGAGCAAACCATTACAATATTGGATGAAGATAAAGCAGGAGTCGGTATGGGAGAGGGCAATGAAATAGCTGGAACAGAGCTATTTTCTAGAAAAGGTTGTCCTCGTTACACCGAGCAGACAATAGAATTACTTGGAGGAAGCACTGTTACCGTTAAGGTATATAATAAAGAGGATCCAACTGTTACGGAAACTCAATATACTTTATCTCAAATACGGGTGAATGAAAAGGTATTAGACAATGTGTCATTACTTCCACTAAGTGATAAAGATGCTCCTAATGAATACAGTGCTAGAATTTGTGAAGAGCTTAGTCAGTGTTGGAATGATGATTTTGCCACTTTAGGCCCCAATGTGACGGATAATAATTCATTCATGGAATATTATACAGCTATGATTGGTGAAATTGGGACAAGAGGTAATACTTTTGGTAAAGTTGCAACGGATCAGGAGAAAATGGCTGCTTCTCTTGATAGTCAAAGAAATGCCGTTTCTGGTGTATCTTCTGATGAGGAACTGACAAAGTTAATTAAGTATCAACATGCGTATAATGCTTCCGCCAGATATGTCAATGTAGTAAGTGAAATGTTAGAACACATAATTAATTCGTTTTTTAGATAGAAGGGAGGGGTAATATGCCATCTACATTTTTCGGATTAGGTATTGGAACTTCAGGTTTGTATACTTATCAGGCCGCCTTAAATGTAACTGCACATAATGTTTCCAATGCACAGACGGATGGTTATACCAGACAGGTTTTAAATCAGAGAGCGGACACTCCTATCTCTGTATATAGTAGTTATGGTATGGTTGGTACCGGAGTTGTGGCAGAAAGTATTACGCAACAACGGAATGAATATTATGATGTTAAATATAGAAACAACGCTGCTATATATGGAATATATTCAACAAAAGAAAGCTATATGGTACAGATTGAGAATTATTTTAATGAATTGAACGAGAATGGGTTATTAGCCAATATAGGGAACTTTAGTAAGAGCTTACAGGAATTGACCAAGAATACTGCAAGCAATGCAGTTCGCGCCCAGATTGCCCAGTATGGGGATAGTATTGCAGATTTTATACAAAAAGCTGCCGATGACCTTAGTTCGCTACAAAAGGATGCCAATGATGAAATTAAAATCTCCTGTCAGAGAATTAATGCCCTGTCTGAACAAATTTCAGTATTAACCAAGCAGATTAACACGATTGAAATCAGAGGACAGATTGCCAACGATCTTAGAGATTCCAGAAACTTATTGATAGATGAGTTAAGTCAGTATGCTAATATCACAGTTACTGAACGAAAGGTATCGGCGGTAGAAAGTGATAAGGGGATAGATGGAGGCAACAGTTCTTCTGATATAGTCCAAAGTAATTCGATAGGAAGAACAACCTTTGTTGTAAAACTAAATGGAATTACCATAGTAGACTCTACAGAGTTTAATGCGTTGGAACTAGTTCCAAGTGAATATAAAAATCATGTTAATGACATAGATGGCCTTTATGATGTTATGTGTAATGACCAGAAAGTGGATTTATCCAATCCCACTTTGGGTGGAAGGCTTCAAGCTTTATGTGAACTAAGGGATGGTAACAATAATGTGAACTTTAATGGTAAAGTGACTGGAATAACTGGTAATGTGGCAGTCGTACAAAATAGTAATGTTAACGATGAACTACTTTTAAACATTCCGGCTAGCGGTACTATCGTTATTGACAATAAGAGAATTGAGTACTCTAGTTTTGAAATGGAAGTTGGACCAGATGGAGCTTATACTTATAAATTTCATTTGGTAGATCCCCAAAATACGGATCAATTAGTTGGTATGCAAGCTAGAATAGGGGATACCATTGATTATAAGGGAATACCATATTATATGAGTCAGTTAAATGAATATGTTAGGACCTTATCTCAGCAAATGAATGATATACATAGAACAGGTGTTAACTCAAAAGGAGAAACAGGATTAAACTTTTTCACCGGCACAAACAAAATGGATAATAGCCAATATGCTTTGCATGATAAAAATGATGTGATTACTGTAAGTAATTCCTATTATAATCTTACAGCTAGTAATATCAGTATTAATTCAAAAATCCTAGATGATCCTATGACGATTGCTACAACTGCTAATCCCAGCGCTGGTATAGAAAGTAAAGAAGTTCTGACTGCTATGATAGATTGTATGAATGATAAGAGTATGTTTAGGGAAGGATCTCCATATAGTTTTATTGTGGCATTACTCTCTGACATTGGGGTAGATGCAGACAAAGCGAATAGTTTTGCTACCAGTCAAACCAACATATTAAAAGCCATTGAAAATCAAAGGTTATCAGTTTCTGGTGTGGATGAAGATGAGGAAGCAATGAACTTGGTTCGTTTCCAAAATGCCTATAATCTTTCTGCAAAAGTGATCTCTATTATGGATGAAATCTATGATAAGTTGATTAACTATATGGGTGCGTAAAGGAGGGAATCATCAATGAGAGTTACCACTAAAATGATAACCAATAGTACTCTAATGAATATTAATAATAATAAACTAAATTTGTCTAAATTGGATAATCAGTATTCTACGGGCAAAAAGATTTCTCGTCCTTCTGAGGACCCTGTAATCGCTGTAAGAGCACTTAAGTTAAGGGATAACTTAAGTCGGTTGAATCAATACTATGAGCGCAATATTCCAGATGCTATGTCATGGATGGAAGTAACAGAGGGTGCATTAACGAATATTAATACGGTACTTACAAATGTTTATAGTCAGTGTAACCAAAGCGCTAATGATCCGCTTAGTGCAAAGGCTAGAAGTAGTATAGTCGCTAATCTTAAGGAGTGTATAGGTCAGATTTATCAAGAGGGTAACACAAACAATGCAGGCCGTTATGTTTTGACAGGATATAAGACTAATACAAGTCTAATTTTTACTGAAGATACGAATGACTATGATTATAAGATTACCCAGGAATTTAGCGGGGCCGATGTGAAGGCAGTTAACCAAATAATAGGATGCACTTCTTATAGCTCTTATGATCCTTCTAGTCCTGTGCCCGTTACTCAGGTACCATCTACTGTTGAGGTCTATCGGATTCGTTTGGCTTATAATGATTTGAAATCTAAGGATGAAGCAGGGGTAGATTTAAGCACCATTGATGTGAATATCGGTGGTACTACTGTCTCAGCCAAGGTAGTAAGTTCATCCAGTACCACAGCATATAACTTTGCGTCTGGCGAGGATGCTATGCAGTACATACCGGAAACAGGAGAATTAGTATTCTCAAAGGCTGCTTATGATAAGCTTAATAACGATACTACGATTTCTCTTACCTATAATAAGGAAAATTTCAAAGAATATGATTTGCGACCAGAACATTATTATGATTGCGTAGTACAAAATAAGTCAAACGGTAAAGTAGCAACTTATAAGAATCAGGGAGAAAATCAGGCAATTGACTATGAAATCAATTTTGGACAGAAGTTGACCGTAAACACTCTGGGTAAAGATGCTTTTGATTCAACCATTGCAAGAGAAGTGAATGAAATTTATAATATAGTTAATCAGGTAAATGATTTAGAAACTCAACTTGCAGATATTGATGCTAAGCTTCAGCAAAAGAATCTAACATCTCAGCAAAAAGAAGCGCTTACTAGTATGCGAGATGCTTTAGATACTGAGTATACCCTACGAAATCAGATAATGTATGAACGATTTGCGCAGGCTATGACAGTAACAAACTCCTGCCAGGACCAGATAAATGGAGCAATAGCTGATCTTGGAGCAAGATATGTAAGACTTGAGTTGACAAAGAACCGTTTAGGTGATCAGCAGGTAGAGTTTAAGGATTTATTATCCACGAATGAAGATGCTGATATGGTGGAAACAATTATAAAATACAATTCATATGAGAATCTTTATAATGCCTCTTTGTCAGTTGCAGCTAAAACAGTAAAGAATTCACTGCTGGATTTCTTATAAAATACAAGCTAGAAGGAGAAGAGTAATGGTAATACAGACCAAATGTTTTGGAGAAGTAGATATTATTGAGGATAAGATAATTACATTTGACAATGGGTTATTAGGTTTTGAGGAATATAAGAAATTTACCATTTTATTTGATGTGGAATGTAAGGAGGATGCAATTTCTTGGCTGCAGAGTTTAGAAGAGCCAAGCCTTGCATTACCAATCATTAATCCACTGATTGTTAAACCAGACTATAACCCTGTGATTGAAGATAACCTTTTGGAACCATTAGGTACTATGACGGAAGAGAATTGTGCCGTCTTTTTAATTATGACTGTGCCTAGTGATCTTACCTTAATGTCAGCTAACTTAAAAGCACCATTGATTATTAATGCAGATAGTAAAAAAGGAATTCAATTAATAGTTGATAATCTTGATTACCCTGTTAAATATAAAATATACGAGTTATTTACGTCAAATGATAAAGGGGGAAATTAATATGCTTGCCCTTACAAGAAAAAATGGAGAATCTATTATTATTGGAAATGATATCGAGATTACAATCTTAGATGTTAAAGGAGAACAGATAAAAATTGGAATAAGTGCCCCTAAGGCTGTACCAGTGTATAGAAAGGAAATCTACCTACAAATTCAAGAGGCCAACAAAGAGGCAGTAACGAATACTGATGTAAGCCTGGATGTGTTACGCGGATTACAAAAAAAGTGAAGTCTAGTATGGCAAGGTTTTGGAAGGTATTCATACGATTTGCTATAAAGAAAATGAAAAAAACTACCGATAAAAGAAGTAGTTACATAATGAAATCGGAGTAAAGATGCACATGGAGGTGAAGTAAATGGGAATTTCAGGAGTTAACAATTCAGCATTGTATACAGGAAGTAATGTAACTTCAATCAATCAGCCCGCATTAGCAACAGAGTTAACCAGCACTACTGTAAACGACACTGGTACGGAGAATTCAACAAAAGTAGGAAAAGGTTCTGAGCAAATGGTTAAAAATGCAGTAAATGAGGCAAACAATAAGCTAAAAATTTGCAAACGTCGATGCCAATTTACATATGAAAGGGATATCAATCGTGTTTCTGTGAAATTAATTGATGAAGATACTGGAGAAGTAATCCGTGAGATACCTTCTGAAGAAACATTAGATATGATACGTAGACTGAAGGAAATGACTGGTTTACTAATTGACGAACATCGATAAGGAGGGGTCAGAATGGGGATTCGGTTATCGGGTTTAAGTTCAGGTTTTGATACAGAGAAAATTGTAAAAGAATTAATGGCTGCAAAAAGCCTAAAAAAAACGAAAATTGAACAAAAGAAAACCAAACTGGAATGGACACAAGATATATGGAAGGGTTTAAATTCTAAGCTTAATGCTCTGTATAATAAACAGGTATTTAATATGAGGTTACAGTCTACTTATAAGACAAAAGAAGTTGCATCCTCAGACCCTACAAAAGCAACTGCAACTGCAGGGCCTAATGCTTCTACAGGTTCGCATACTTTAGCTGTGAATCAGTTAGCTAGTCCTCAATTTTTGACTAGTGGTAAGTTAAGTCTTGCAGATGGAAGTGAAGCAGGAGTAACAGGAACCACCAAGCTTACAGATTTGGGGTTTAGCATTTCTGGGACCAATAGTGTAATTAATATTAGTGGGACCAAGGATGTGGCTTATATTGTAACAGCGGATTCTACGGTTAATCACCTTGTGGCAGCATTTCAGAAAGCAGGATTGACTGCCAGTTTTGATAGTAACCAACAACGTTTTTTTATCAGTTCTGTCAATAGTGGTGCCAGTAATCAGTTTAGTGTGACCACTGGTACGGTTAGCAATGCTTTTGTTGCAATTAGAGATAGCCTTAGAACTACTGTTGGTTATGACAACGTTGATAATGCGAATAAGGATAAGATTGATAATGCCCTGAAAGCATTTTATTATGGTGGTACAGGTGGATCTGTATCTATGGACAACCTAAATGAGGCGCAGACGGATGCTCATTTACTTTTAATTGAATATACAACGAAAGCTGCAAAAGATCAGACGATTAAAGAGGCAAATAAAGCTGTTCGAGATACAGTTATAAGCCAGGAGTTTGGTGGGAAATCTCAAGAAGAAGTAATAATGGAGCAACTCAAGAAGGAAATTGCTGCTGATAATGATACACTTTTACCAAGTGAAGTGGAGAGTATTGCAGACGAAAAGTATAGCAAATGGACCGAAGCAGAGAGACAAGCTGTTTATGATAAGATTATTGACAATAAGGTAGCTGAAGTCAAAGATCAGGAAAGTTATCAAAAGATTTATCAAGATTATATTGCAGATAATGAAGATAGTAACATAAACAACAGATTAATTCAGCTTGATGCCCAGTTGGTTGACTATGCTGCGAATTCTGGAGAAACAAAGTACAGCTCTGGAGCAACACCACTATCCTTTCTAGGATTGGCGGAGATTAGTTTAGCAAAGGATTCCAATGGGATTAGTAGAGTTCAAGTTAGTGGTGCGGATGGTACTATGATTACGGATGAAACTAATAATACACTTTATTATGGTGAAGTGTCTTTAGTAGGAGCCCAAGATGCTATCTATGTTCTTGACGGAGCAAGATTGACCAGTAAGAACAATAATTTTACTGTAAACAATCTGAACTTGAATTTAATAGCTACTACAAGTACACTAGTTACGATAAGTGTTACTAATGATACAAAGGCAACCTATGATACAATCAAAGGGTTCATTACAGAATATAATAATATAATAAAAGAAATGAATGATCTTTATTATGCTTCTTCGTCAAGAGGTTATGAACCACTGACTGATGACGAGAAAGAAGCTATGACTGACGATCAGATAGATCAATGGGAAACCAAAATAAAAGATTCCTTACTACGTAGAGATACAAGTCTAGGTTCTGTTTTAACAGCTATGAAACAGGCTATGCAGTCTAGTGTCGAAATTGAGGGTAAGAACTATTCCTTATCAAGTTTTGGAATTTGCACATCCTTTGAATATAGTGAGAAAGGATTATACCATATTTATGGTGATACTTCAGATCCTACCTATGCAAATGAAACCGATAAATTAATGAAGGCGCTTTCAGATGATCCAATGACTACAATTAATGCGTTTATCGGAATAGCAGAGAAACTATCTGCTGCTATGCAGGATAAGATGAAGTCAACCTCACTCAGTAGTGCCTTAACTTTTTATAACGATAAGCAGATGAAAACTCAGATATCTGAGTATAAAACCCAGATTAGTGATTGGGAAGATCGACTTACAGAAATGGAAAATCGTTATTATAAGCAGTTCACTGCAATGGAACGTGCCATGTCTAAGTTAAACAGCCAATCCAATAATCTGTCTAGTTTAATGGGATAATGAAGAAAGTCAAGGAGGTACAGGAATGGCTGTTAATGCTGCAAATGCCTATGTAAATACTACGATACAAACAGCTTCTAAAGCGGAATTGACCTTGATGCTTTATGACGGTGCAGTCAAGTTTTGTAATATTGCATTACTTGCAATTGAAAAAAAGGACATAGAAAAAGCCCATGAAAATATTATTAAGGCTCAACATATTATTGTAGAACTCCGTAGTACATTGAATATGAAATACCCAGTTGCCAAGGAGTTTGACCAAATTTATGAGATTATCTATAATCAGTTATTGGAAGCTAATATTCGAAAGGATACTGATGTCCTTATGGTTGCCTTAGATTTTATCAGAGAGATGCGAGATACTTGGAAGCAAGTTATGGAGCTAAATAAAGGGAAATAGGAAAAAACTATGATAGAAGAAAATATCTTTAGTGTGTATCTGAATATACTTTGCCAAACATTGCAAAAGAAAAATAGAATTCTAGATGAATTATTGCTTATTAATAAAAAACAGGAACAGCTTGTAAAATCTGACATAGCAAATATAGATGAATTTCAAAGTCTTTTAGATGAGAAGACGCCTTTGTTAGAAGAACTGGAGCAGTTAGATAATGGATTTGAGTTAAGCTATAGTCGAGTGAAGGATGGGTTTCTCACCTACAAAGAGAAGTATCAACATGTAATCATAATCATGCAAGAAAATATAACTGCTATTTCAAAAAAGGTATTGGAGATACAGCGTTTAGAGATACAAAATAGGGATAGTATAAAGTTTAAGTTTTCTGATATGCGAAAGAAAGTCAAAGACTTTAATGTAACTAATAAGAGCATCAGTAATTATTATAAAAATATGTCCAATGCGTTTAATGGGGAAGCGCAGTTTTTGGA
This sequence comes from Bacillota bacterium, assembly GCA_023413555.1. Classification (GTDB taxonomy): domain Bacteria; phylum Bacillota; class Clostridia; order Lachnospirales; family Lachnospiraceae; genus KM106-2. The sequence continues at coordinate 74,881 of JAEZPG010000079.1, forward strand.
TAAGAAGAAGTAGAAAAAGAGTGTATTGGAAACCCAATACACTCTTTTTAATACAGAGAGGAAGACAGAATGGATATGATAGTACTTAACATAAAAAAAGATGTTGAAGATCTGCTAGATACTGCCGATCTGTTCTATAGAGGAGACGAATATTCTGGATTAAAGGCTATGGAAGTGGGAACACAAAAACTTCTGGCAATTGTGGATGCAATTGTAAAAATCAGCAGTCAAGATAGTACAAATATTAGTGTGGATTTTAATTATATCAATAGTGCATTATCGGCAATACTTGAAGCTTATGAAAAGAAAGATGGTATTTTATTAGCTGATCTACTTACTTTTGAACTATTGGATTATGTACAGGAAGTAATAGAGCTATGTGAAGATAGAGGAGAATAGTGTATGGATCTTTATAAAAAAAATATGGAAGTATTAGAACAGTATCACAATTCTCTTTATGAAGCACTTAAGGAGAAAGAGAAAGAAATTTTTGAAAAAACCCTGAAGATTGTTGAAAAGAAAGCAATTAATGGGGAATTAATATTAGAAATAGAAAAGAATAATCAGGTATATCGACTAAACAGTATGTATGACCCTAGCCATGAAGCTGACGTATGGAGTAAACAATATAAGGGTAAAGATTTAGAGAATGTATTTGTTATTTTTGGATTTGGGAATGGGTATTTCATAAAGGCCTTAAAAGAACACATAAAGGACAGACGGGTCATTATTATCTATGAACCCTCCTATGAGGTTTTTCGTTACTCTTTGGAACGCTATGACTTTACAGATATCTTTAAAGATTCTGGTATTGGCCTTGTAGTGAGGAATATAAATGAGGCTAGCTTTATGAATCTTCTGTCATATGTAGTGAAATGGAATAATATTAATGCCCAGGTGAATACTGCAATTAATCAATATTGCAAAATATTTAAAATGGAATTTATGGTTTTCATAAATCGCATTATAGAAAACAATACTAATGTATGTTCTAATCAGAATACAGTAATACGATTTGGTAAAACAGATACCTATAATAGTATTGAAAATGCTAGATTTCTGTATCAGTCTAATAACATATCTGAATTCGTTGGGAAGATACCAGAGCACATACCAGTAATTGTTGTAGCAGCAGGACCTTCATTGGAGAAAAATGTAGATCAAATAAAAAAAGCAAAGGGAAAAGCTATTATTATTAGTGTGGATCGTGCACTTGATATATTGATTAAACATGATATTATGCCTGATTTTAGCATAACTATTGATGCAGAGAAACCACCAAGGTTTTATGATAATCCTATTACCTGGGAGATTCCAATATTTTACCCTCTCAGTGCAAATCGCAAGATTATAGGTCGTCATACTGGACGCAAGATCTTGCTTAACACTAATCCAATTAGTAATGAATATTTTAGGCGCCTAAAGGAAAAAGTTATTGCCCCAAATTGTGGAGGTAGTGTTGCAACAGCGGCAGTGGCTGTTGCTATTACGTTAAATATTAGAAATATTATCTTGGTTGGACAGGATCTAGCTTATGAAAATGGAATTACGCATGCAGGAGGAGTTAAGTTAGGTGAGGAAGTCAATGAAAAACAACTTGTGAAAGTTAAGGGGATTCATGGTGAGGAATTATACACTGGCTGGGATATGTACAGCTATATCTTATGGTATCAGCAATCCATCGAAAATTTTAAAGATGATGTGCAGATTGTAGATGCTACCGAGGGTGGAGCACTGATTAGAGGTACTAAAATCATGACCTTAGAGGAGGCTATTAATACATACTGTACGGATACGTTTGATGTGCAAGCAATGCTTAATAGTGTTGAGATTAGTGACATAGATAAGCGTTATCAAATGGAAATTGGTCTGCTAGAGGATACCATCGAACAATTAAAGGAATTCAAAAAACTGTCTGATAAAGCGGGAAAGCTTTGTGCGGACTTGTTGACCAATATTATTACATATCAAGGTATGAATAATAAAGGGATTAAGATGTCTAAGCAGCTTTCAGAATTGAATAAAAAGATGAATGTTACCTTTGTTTCAATTCTTGTGGAGGAATATGTTGCGGACAGTTCTTCCTCGGCTTTAGAAAATATATACACTCTAGAAGAGGATGAAATAGCAAACCAAAGAAAGACGTTTGAATCATCAAGAGACCTGTACGCAATAAATAAAACTGCATGTGATGAAATAATTGCTTACATAGAACCAATGTTAGAAGAGATTAGAAAAAATTAATATACATTCTAAAGTATTACGAAATTGTACCGATATATATATTACAAAGAAAGAAGCATTCATAATTAGGACAAGATCTATTGTATACGGCACACTCTGCTAAATTTAACAGAGGATATAGTTATAGAGGAAGTGCCTAATTATAAATGTAACTGACAACTTTATATCTTACAAAGATATATCACTTAGTAGAAAGGATTCTACTATAAAAATCAAGGAGGAATTGTATGATAATACAACATAACATGGCAGCAGCCAACACAAACAGACAATTGGGAATTACTACAGGTAGTCTTGGAAAGGCAACAGAGAAATTATCTTCTGGCTATAGAATTAACCGTGCCGGTGATGAT
>JAEZPG010000121.1 GCA_023413555.1 Bacillota bacterium
ATTTAAAGTCAGTACCCTCAATGGTCAGTAAATGATCCCATTCATACATCGTAAGAGGATCCATGTCCGACATCCATATTTCTTCCTTCTTAACAGGCTTAACAGGGAGTTCAAACTGGAATTGGGCGAGTACATGCCCCCGGTCAGCCCATGGCATTTCCTTGCCGAGCGTAAACCATACCAGAAGAAATGTCCTGCAGCTCATATCATCAGTAATAACGTATGGTATAGTTACGATCTGCGATTCTTGAGGAGGAAGCATCAACAGGTCTGATGCTCACGAAATGGCCAGATTGAAGAAATGTTTAAATTTGCATTATCCGTAATAAAGGTTTATACTTTTGAAGTTGTAGACATAAACCTTTATTTTATTGATTTTGAGGTGAATTAAATGCAGTTAATGGTCATGGTATTAAACAAAGTCGAGGTTCTCGACGATCTTCTTGAAAAGCTCATGGAGCAGGGGATATGCGGAGCTACAATACTCAATAGTACCGGGATGGTTCGCGAGCTGGCAAAAAGCAGCGAGGATTTTCCTATTTTCGGTACTCTGCGCATGCTTATAGATCCTGATCGCAAAGAAAGCAAGACCATATTTATGGCATTAAAGGATGAGAAAGTGGAGGAAGCGAAAAAGGTCATACGCGATGTGGTTGGTGACCTGTCAAAGCCTGATTCTGCGGTTATTTTCACTTTGCCGGTTCTTAGCGCAGAAGGAGTTGAATTCTAAAGTATGCAGCTGAATACACTTTTTTATCTGGCACTGATTTTATTTGCAGGGCTTATATTCGGACGAGCGGTAAAGCTTTTGAAGCTTCCAAACGTCACAGGATACCTCATCGCCGGTCTGTTGATAGGCCCGTATGTTTTCAAACTGGTCCCGGCGGATCTTGCAGAAGGCCTGGAACTGGTTTCTGAAATGGCTCTGGCTTTCATAGCGTTTTCCATAGGATCGGAATTTAAATTGAGCTATCTAAAAAAAGTAGGCATGATGCCAATCATTATAGCGATCATGGAAGGACTGGCTGCTACATTGGTAGTAACATCAGTATTGATCCTGCTTGGCTTTAATACTGAGATAGCTATACTGTTGGGTGCTATTGCATCAGCGACAGCGCCGGCAGCAACTATTATGGTTGTTAAGCAATATAAGGCAAAGGGCCCTGTTACTGAGACGCTTATGAGCGTTGTTGCACTTGATGACGCGGTTGCACTTATAGCCTTCGGATTCTCAGTGGCGATAGTCAATTTGATGCAGCATCCCGGTGAAGCCTCTTTGATCCTATCGATCCTGAAACCCATCGGAGAAATAGTAGGATCACTGCTTTTAGGGTTTATTCTGGGGATATTGTTTATATTTCCCCTCCGTTTCTTCAAAAAAGATTCAAACCGATTAATAATAACAGCCGGATTTGTTTTCCTTGGAAGCTCACTTGCTTCGCTGCTGGGCTTGTCTCCGCTGCTGCTTTGCATGTCAATGGGAGCCATGCTGATCAATGTAAGCAGGGCTGGTGACTCAATACTGAAATTGACAGACAGTATCACTCCGCCCATATTCCTCATGTTCTTTGTGGTATCCGGTATGGAGCTTGATATTACAGTTCTGCCAAAGGTGGGTCTGCTGGGAGTACTTTACATTGTTTGCCGTGTTATAGGTAAGGTAGCCGGCGCTTCTTTAGGCGCCATAATAATGAAAGCTCCGGAAACTGTTAAAAAGTATATCGGATTTTCACTTGTGCCACAGGCAGGTGTTGCGATAGGTCTATCACTGCTGGCTGCACAGATGCTTCCTGAGTACGGGCAGACGATACGTGCTGTCATTCTCAGCGCTACGTTTATATATGAACTGGTCGGACCTGCAATAACAAAGGCTGCATTGAAGAAGGCGGGCGAGATATCAGCCTGATCCGGCGAAGTGAATATAAAGTATGGAGGGGACCATGAAAATCGCAGTAATTGACGGTCAGGGCGGCGGAATGGGCCGTGCGATAGTAGAGAATCTGAGGGAAAGATACGGCAAAGCGGTTGTTATAACAGCGCTGGGAACAAATACTCTGGCAACTGCTGCAATGCTCAAAGCCGGGGCAGATGATGGCGCTACCGGCGAAAATGCGATCGTATACAATTCGACAAAGGTTGATATAATCATGGGTGCAATAGGTATAATCGCGGCCAATTCAATGCTGGGTGAGCTGACACCTGCCATGGCGGCAGCCATTGCGGGAAGCGCTGCTAAAAAGGTGCTCATACCCGTGAATAAATGCAACATTCAGATTGCAGGTGTGCCTGACCTGACACTGCAGCAGTATATTGACGAAGCGATTGGGATCATCGGCGGAAAAGCGAAATAGAATGCACCTTTCTTAGATTTCCGGTTTGGCTGCTTAATTGTCTATGACTACATTTACCGGTTTTCCGGCAAGATAGGCCTGCAGGTTGCTGACTGCTATGTCCATCAGCCGTTTGCGGCTTTCCTTAGGCGCCCATGCAATGTGGGGCGTAATAATACAGTTAGGCGCAGTCATCAGAGGGTTGTCTTCAGCAATAGGTTCTGATGACACTACATCCATAGCCGCATAAGCTATTTTGCCATCTATGAGAGCTTTTTTAAGATCTTCTTCAACTATCAGAGGACCTCTTGAAGTGTTTATAATTATTACACCATCCTTCATCCCCGAAATAGTTTCACTGTTTATGATTCCTTTAGTAGACGGCGTAAGCGGACAATGCAGTGAAATAACATCCGACTCTGCAAGGAGTGTGTCCAGATCGACATAGTGCATTTTTTCGTTTTCCAGAGTCTTATCAGGATGTCTGTTATATGCCAGGACATTCATACCGAAGCATTGAGCTATGCTGCCGGCACTCTGGCCGATGCTGCCGTATCCGATACAGCCGAATGTCTTGCCTGCCAGCTCGATCAGAGGATAGTCCCAGAAGCAGAAATCAATGCTCTTTGACCATTTTCCTGATTTGACAGCATCGTTATGCTTGCCTACATGATGACATATCTCAAGCAATAATGCAAAAGTAAACTGAGCAACGGCTGCGGTACTGTAAGTAGGTATGTTTGTGACTATTACTCCTCTTTCCTTTGCAGCGTCTGTATCAATAACATTATAGCCGGTTGCCAGTACCCCTATGTATTTGATTGAGGGGCATGCATCAAATACTTCCGGACCGAGTGGAGTCTTATTTGTTATTATTATCTCAGCATTTCCTATCCTCGGAATGATCTCATCATGCTTTGTCCGGTCATAGACGGTGAGCTCTCCGATTGCTTCGAAGCCCTCCCAGCTAAGGTCGCCCGGATTTTCTGTATATCCGTCCAAAATCACTATTTTCATTTATGCTTCCTCCGCTTTCGTAATACCTATATAATACCTCATCGCTTCTTTTTAATCCAGAAGTACTAACACATGGTCAGGACTCACTCTATTTATTGAAGTTTGTCAAAAATTATTGTATACTGACGATATATAATTTTTAACATCTAAACTATACATATTCACCATATTTTATCCCGCAGAGAGGAGGGGCGCCGGTGAAAAGGCTTAAAGCTCTCAGGCGCGAGCGTGTCAACCGCACTTTGGAAAGCATCTTCAATTATCCGATGACCATCGTGGAAGCCCCCATCGGTTACGGAAAAACCACGGCAGTTCGTGAATTCCTTGCTTTAAAAGGCACTCCTGTTATCTGGACTTCCTTTTATTCCGAGAACGATACATCGGAGGCGTTTTGGCAAAGACTTACGGCTGAGATCAGTAAATTTGATGAAGCAGCAGGTAAAAGACTCATAAGCCTTGGAGTTCCTTCTGACACACAACAGACTATAACGGCTGTATCC
>JAEZPG010000025.1 GCA_023413555.1 Bacillota bacterium
GCCGGAGGCAAATCAGATAATGTTAAGCTTGGCTTTGATGCATTTTTTGGTACGTTAGGTTCAGGTGCTGCAGTTATATCTGCAGTTGTTGCAGCAGCAGTAGGTTGATTAGAAAACCCATTTTGAAAGGAGATATACTATGAATACACCAAAAGGCGAAATTAATGATAAGATTTTAGAATTAGTAAAGGATGAGGCAATATTAGCACAAATGGCAGAGGCTAAGAGTCCAGAAGCATGTTATGACATTGTTAAAGATAAGATAGATATCAGCTTTGAGGAATTCAAAGCATCCATGGAAATTGCCATCACTTATGTAAATGAATCCCAGAGTGGCCTTCTCAGCGACGATGATTTAGAGCAGGTTGCTGGAGGAAAAGATGCTGGTGGAATTATGGACACTATTTTTGGTGGAATTGGCACATTAGCAGGGGTTGCATCCGCTATTGTTGCAGCAGCAGTTGGTTGATCTAATTTCGGCTAAGATTTAAAAAAATAATAGTACATAGAAGTGTCGGGGAGGAGCTTCCGTTCCCGACACTTGTGCTATTAAAGTCTATTTTACAGGGTGGTAATATGAACGAGAATTTTTATTATCGGAAAATGGATCATTGTGATATAGAATCCTTAAAGGTATTAGATACAATCAGAGACCTGGTACTGTATGTAGCCGATACATTTGGAGAGAAGAAAGCACTTTGCAGTAAAACAGAAGACCTGACATATGCGCAGCTAAAGGAACATACTTTTAGAATTGCATCATTTTTGTCTGCAAAGCTTGAAAAAGGAACCTGTATAGCTGTTTTGTGTGATCCATCTGTAGCATGGATGGAGGCTTTTCTTGGCATTACCAGTGGTGGAATGACGGCAGTTTTGATTCCACCAGCAATGCCTCCAGAGGTGATTTGTGAACTTATGAGAATTACCAACACAAAAGGTGTCATATATGGAAAAGAGTATGTAGGAAATGTGGAATTAATAAATAAGAGTGTGCAGCTGGAGCTTTGTATTGCATTAGAACAAGTCTGTCGGGAAGAAGGGCAAAAAGTAGAGATGGTAGCGGAAATCGATCCAGACTCTATGGCAGCTTTCTTTTTTACTACCGGAACCACGGGAGCAAATAAATGCGTTCCACTGTCACATAAGGTCATTATGAGAAATGCTTATAATGGCATGTTAGGTATGCCGTCCCATAAGGAAGATGTATGTCTTGCAATTCTTCCTTTTTTCCATGTGTTCGGCTTGATACGCAGTGTTCTTACCTTCTTATATGAAGGAGGAACCGTTTATCTTACTGAAAACATGAAGACGTTTATTGCAGATTTACAATGGGCAAAACCAACTACATTAGTTCTTGTGCCATCTTTAGCAGAGAGTCTGTGTGGACTGGCTAGTAAAAAAGGTAGTGAAGTTCTGGGTGGACGATTAAGAACTATCATTACCGGTGGATCTGCAATGAAACCAAAAACGAAAGTGGAATTCTTAAGGTATGGCATCGAAATGCTACAAGGGTATGGATTGACAGAAGCTTCTATGATAGCAGGGAATACGGATACGGATAAGCACCTAGACTCTGTGGGGAAACCATATCCAGGAACTGAGGTTATGATTCTAGATGGTGAGATTTTGATTAAAGGCGACAATGTATTCAAAGGATATTTTAACCCTAAGGATAACGAGATGGTCTTTGAGAATGGATGGTACCATACTGGAGATCTTGGTTATATTGATGAAGATGGATACTTGTACCTAGTAGGAAGAAAGAAATTTGTCATTATTACTGAGAATGGTGAGAATATAAGTCCTGAAGAGTTGGAAAAGAGAATTGATGCTATAGAGGGTGTAGAAGAGTCTCTTATCTATGAAGCCAAAACAGACAGGGGAAAGGCAATTTTAGCAGTTGATATTTATGCTCCTGGTCTTTCGCAAAAGGATTGCGAAGATAAAGTACTAGAACTTAATCGAGAATTGCCAGAGTCTCACAGGGTATATAGCATACATAAGGTGGAAGAACCCTTGCCAAGAAATGCAGGAAAGAAAATCATTCGGAAAAGAGTATAGGACAAGTCATATGATTGATGAAAAACTACTTAAAATATTAGAAGGTTATAATGAGAATAAGTTAGAGCTATCCTTAATTACCCATGATACCACATTAATTGGGGATATTGGGTTATCATCTCTTGAACTTATTATGATAGTTTGTGACATCGAAAAGGTATACAATGTCGAAATATCCATTGATGATGTAGCAGATTTTATTACAGTTGGGGATATGATTTCTTATCTGCAAAGGAGAGCATAGCATGGAACTGCATGTAAAGAAAGCCAATATACTTGAGCAGATGGTTTTGCAGAATATTGCACAGGATGCCTTTTTGCAACTATCCGGCGGAATGATGAAAGAGAAAAGGGATACATTTCTTGCTATTTATAACGGACTTAATCCCGTTGGTTGTGCGGTTTTATTGGCCAGAAATTGTCCTTCGGATGGTTTGGAGATACAATGTATTCACATATTTAAAGAATATAGAGGCAGACATTATGCAAAAGAGTGTATTACAGTAATTAAGGACTATACAAAGCAGGCAGGTTATACCTGTTTGTATGTAAGGCTGGTAGAGTCACATCAATACGCGGAGGTACTTAAAGCCGTGCTTAGGTATTCTGGATTTTCCCCATACGACAAGGCGGAAATCATGAGTTGTAGGGTATCTGGGGAGAATCAGGTTATTTGGCAAGAAACCCTGGGTAAGTATTATGATAAACTAGGTGCATGGCTGGAGCGGCAAGGAATCAAGACGGTTAGCTTTGCTGAAGCCAACGAAGAACTGATCCATAAACTACTACATGATAAAGGGCTTGAATTTGATAGCAGATATAATATCGAATCAATATGCCAGAATACCCAAGGGATATTCTTGAAGGATGCAAGCTTTATTGCCTATCGGAATGATACACCAGTAGCAATCACCATGCTGTTGGAAGCAGATGAAAAAGCATTGGTATTCCAACTTATCTCTGAAGCCAAAACATATCAGAAAATGGGCACTATTATTCTTCCAATTGTTAAGTCTATGGATTGGTCCTTTAGGAGTAAATATGAAAAGGTATCTTTCTGTATCTTCGATTATAATACTCCAATGAAGAAGGTTTCAGATAACATTTTTAGCAAAATGATATACAAACAGACAATACAATATTGCTATCGTTGTCAATTAGAAGAGGAGGACAGATAACATGTCGGGAATATTCAGAAAAGCTGCTTTAGACAGACTATCATCTCCGGAGCAGTTAGACAAGCAGATTAAGATTACGTCTCCTATGCTATGGCTGGCAGCAGGTGGTGTAATGCTTGCACTGGCGGCTGTAGTTATTTGGGGATGCTTTGGAAGTCTGCCAGAGAAAGTAGATATAAATGGTATATTAATGCAGGATGGGTACTATCAGGGTATCTATGCAGAGACATCTGGGGCGGTAGAGATGTATGTGAAGAATGGAGACAGTGTACATAAGGGAGATGTTGTTGCCCAAATCAAAGCCGAGGATGTAGAGAAAAAGGTTAAGGACATGGAAAATGTGATCTTAGGAATAGAGAGCATTACTTTAACCAGTACCAGTGATACAGCACTATCTGAAGCAAGTCCATTATTGGAGATTAAACAGGGATATAAAAATACCACAGCAAAGGATCAATATAAGCTTCAGCTGAAGTCAATGGAAGTTCAATATGAAGCAAAAAAAAGCGAGGTAGAAAACCTAAAGAAACAATATAAAGCAGCAGAAGCAGCGTATTTAAACTATATGGGCAATGATGCCTATAATAAAGTATATTTTGATTATCAAGAGGCAGTTGCAAAGACAGATACAGCTACGAATGCTTACGCATCAACCATGACTACAGTAAATGAGGCTGCCGCCAATTATAGTAAAGCATTGCAAGCATATGGAGAAAGCAATAGTGTAACGATTGCAGCCAAAGAAAGCTATGATCAAGCAGTCAAGGCGTCAGAAGAGGCCAAGAAGACATATGAAAAGGAAAAGAAGAATTTATCTGCGAGAAAAAAAGCATATGAGAAAGCTTACAAATCGCAGAATGCAGACTCCGCTGACAAGCAGGCATTATATAATACATTTAATGAAAAGAGTACCCTATATAATGCTGGAAGAAATGAGCTTCTATCAATACAAAGTTCCATTAATAATCTTAAGATGCAAATAGACTCCCAACAAGTAGCCGATGACTATCAGACTGCCACAGCAGAAGAGAATTTTCAGGCAACAAAAGACGCTCTTCTTAGACAGTACAAGGGAGAGTTAGAGAATTTAAAAGCATCTCAGAATAATCTGCAGGTCCTTGCCACTGTAGATGGAACTATTAGTTCAGTTGCAGTGGATGGAAATCAACCAATATCAGCAGGAACCTGTGTGGCACGAATCAATGTGACAAACTCAGAGACCAAACATATCGTATGTTTTGTTCCTCTTTCTGAGGTAAAGAAGATGAAGGTAGGCATGGAAGTCACAATGACTCCAAGCGGTGTCAGTGAACAGGAATATGGCCATTTAGTGGGAACCGTAGAAGACATTGCAGAGAACAATGCAAGCGTCTATGAGATGACAAAAGCTTTAGGAGATGATCTGCTTGTGAATCAATATCAACAGCAGGGCGCTTCTGTGAGAGTTATTCTTTCTATTACCCCAGATGAGAAAGCAACCAATGGCTTTAAGTGGTCCAATAGTAAAGGAAGTGACTTAGAAATCACTGACAATACGGTTGTAATAGGAAAAGTAATTACAGATCGATATGCACCAATCACTAAATTACTACCTTGGCTGAAGGAGATGATGACTTCAACAGGAAAAGAGGAGGAATAGTATGAAGAATTGCTATAAAAAGACTCCTACTATTTTTCAAATGGAATGTACGGAATGTGGAGCTGCTTCTCTGGCAATGATCATGGGATATTACGGAAAATATATTCCTTTGGATAAAGTTCGTGTTGACACTGGCGTAAGTCGTGACGGCTGTAAAGCCAGTAAGATTTTGCAGGGAGCCAGAAAGTACCAATTTGAAGCCTGTGGCTACCGCCTTGGAGTGGAAGCTTTAAAAAAGGAAACAAGATTACCTTGTATCATACATTGGAATTTTAATCATTTTGTTGTATTTGAAGGGATTAAAGGAAAGAATGCTTACATAAATGATCCAGCGCATGGACGGAGAAAGTTGACTATAACAGAACTGGATGAAGGGTTTACAGGGGTTGCATTATTTATCAAACCTGGTGAAGGCTTTACCAAGGAGAAAAAAACAGATTCCATGGTTTCTTCCATTTACCGTCGTCTAAGAAATGAAAAAAATACAGTTCTTTACCTTCTTCTGTTAGGAGTACTTTTAGTATTTCCGGGAATACTGATGCCTATCTTTTCCCAGGTATTTATTGATGACATTCTGATTGGTGGAAGTGAAAGATGGATTAGACCGTTGATTATCGCTATGGTAGGAACTGCAGTATTCCAGTTTATATTTGGCTACTATCGGGACTTTCTTCTGGTGAAGTTTCAGAATAAACTTTCCCTAGTTTCTGGGTACAAGTTTCTGACACACCTTTTTAGACTTCCTATGACATTTTTTGACCAAAGGTATGCTGGAGATATTGCAGGTCGAATCAACAATAATAACAGCGTTTGTGAGTTTATAGCTGGAGATCTTACGCAAAATATCCTAAATCTTTTTGTGTCCTTGATTTATCTGATACTGTTGCTGATATACAGCCCAATCCTAACCTTTATTGGAATTGTGACCATTGTTATTAATTTTGCAGTAATCAAAATCACCTCCAGTCAGATCGCCCGTTCTGTTATGAAGATGAAGCAGGATGAAGGTAAGATGATGGGTGTGTTAGTTTCAGGGATCAATATTATCTCTACATTAAAAGCATCCGGAGTGGAAAGTAATTATACAAGTCGTGTTTTGGGTTATTATGCAAAATCGGAAACGAGAAAACAATCTTATGGTAAGCTGCAACAAATTGTAAATGCACTGCCTGAGCTTACCAATCAAATGTGTACCGTACTTGTACTGATGATTGGTGGTATTCTGGTAATCCGTGGGAATATGACAGCCGGTATGCTGGTGGCCTTTAATTCCCTGCTTAGCTCCTTTGTAAAGCCAGTTAATGCTATGCTAGGATTTATCATGAAGCTCCAAGAAATGAAAGCAGATATGAACCGTGTGGACGATATCTTCCGGAATGAGGAGGATCCTATTTACATGGTGAAGAGAAATGATAATGCCGGAACGGAGAAGCTGTCTGGACAGATTGAGCTCCATGATATCGCCTTTGGATATAGTAGATTGGAAAAACCGCTGGTAACGGACTTTAACTTTAATCTCCAAAGTGGTAGGAGCATTGCCTTTGTAGGTGCCTCTGGCAGTGGTAAATCCACTGTTTCTAAGATTATCAGTGGCTTATATCTGCCTTGGGAGGGTGACATTAAGGTGGATGGAGAATCTCTTACTAAAGTTCCAAAGGAGATTATCTCTAGTTCCATTTCTACAGTTAGCCAGGAAATCTCATTGTTTGCAGGGACCATCAAGGAGAATATCACCATGTGGAACAAGAGTATCCGAGACGAAGATATTATAGCCGCAGCCAAGGATGCTTGTATCCACGACGTAATCACCAAAAAACAGGGAGCCTACGATTATCTATTGACAGAAGGAGGACGAAATCTCAGTGGAGGACAAAGGCAGAGACTTGAAATCGCAAGAGCCTTAGTTACCAATCCGACGATTCTGATCATGGATGAAGCCACCAGCGCACTAGATGCCATAACAGAGAAAGAAATCGTAGATAATATAAAACGCAGAGGATGTACATGTGTGATAGTGGCGCATCGTCTTAGTGCAATCAGAGATTGTGATGAGATAATTGTCATGGAACGCGGGAAGATCGTACAACGGGGGACGCATCAAGCCCTGGTTAATGTTCCTGGACATTATCAGAATCTGATCAAGAAGATATAAGGCGGAGGTGAGAAGCATGAATAGCATTCGTTTGATGGGACCTGATGTCTTTTTGACGAAGATCCCAGGATATTCCTATGAAGTAAAAAGTGGTACAGTAGTTATATTTGCAGTACCTATTAAAAATGGTGAAACCGGTCGTAGAACCTTTCTTTGTGAAATCAAAGAGGGCAATAGATTCCCAGCGATGTATCTGAATAATACAATGCTAGGGGAATGGACGTTTTTGGTGTCCTCTTTAGGGGAAGCTGAACTTGTGGAAGAATACAGCTGCGAAGAAGACCTTATTATGAACTTTGCTAGCAATATTAAACTGCATTTATTTAGCCCGGAGGATTTTGCAGAAGAGGTTGTAGAACGAGTCAATATGCTCTTAATCTCAGAAGAAGGCTATATTTACGCGGTATCACAGGAGCAGGAGAGAACCTATAAGAATAGTTTAAATAGTATTTATAACTTCTTTCATAAAGGAAAATATAAGAAGACCATGGCAACTACTCAAAGTGCCTTATACGATACAGTAGAGTATCTATGCCAGCATGAAAACATTGATATTGTTTCCTATGACATCTTAAAGGAGAATTATGGAAGAAGATTTACCATAGAGGATATTGCAAGACTTTCTCATTTTACGATACGTAATGTAGTATTGGAGGAGGATTGGTACCATAATGACTCCGGTCCTTTGATAGTATTCTCTGAGGAAGGGAATAAGCCCTATGCATGTCTCCCTAAGGGGACGAACCATTATATATTACATGATTGTGTGACAGGAGAGACAACAAAGGTTACCTCTGCCATGCTGGGAAAGATTTCTCCTAAGGCCATCATGGTTTATCGTCCTTTTGATAACAGAAGTCTAAATGTAAAGGATTTAGTCAGATTTGCTATTGGCAGCATTAAAAAAGCAGACTGGGTCAATATGTTCTTGTTTGCTTTGATTGGTGTCATAATCGGTCTCCTACTGCCATATTTTAACGAGAAGATATTTGATAATTACATACCTCTTGATGATATGTCCTCTCTGGTTCAGGTAAGTATGCTGATACTAGTACTCTCCATAAGTAATCTGACGTTTACCATCATTAAAAATCTGGCCATATTCCGAATCTCTAATACCTCTCAGGTGGGAATTCAGAGTGCCATATTTGACCGTTTATACAATTTACCGACATCATTCTTTAATAAATACGAAAGTGCAGATGTTGCCAACCGTGCCCTTGGGATTGCTGCGATTATAAAGCTATTGGCAGAGACCATGATTGTTTCAGGATTATCCGCTGTATTTTCCTTGCTCTATCTGTTTAGGATGAACAAATATTCCTCATCATTAATGAAAACGGGATTAGTCTTGATTCTCATCAACATGATTGTGACAGGGGTTCTGGGTTTTGTGCAGATTCGATATGAAAAAACACTGACAGAGAAAAATTCCAAACTGAGTTCCATTATTTATCAGTTGCTTTCCGGTATCTCCAAGATACGTATCACCGGTGTGGAGAACAGAGCGATTCTTCAGTATCTGGAGCCTTACGTGGAGATGAAAAAGGTCTATATCAGGAAAGAGAGGCTGGATAACTTAGCTATAAACATTAACCAGCTGATGAGTGTTCTGTTTTCCGCTATATTCTACTATAAAATGATAAGTGGTGACCTGGATATTTCCTTTGGTGCATTTATGGGATTCCTTTCTGCATTTGGAGCCTTTTCTACGGCTATGATTTCAGTGGTTTCGTCCTTCTTGAACTTTAATGAAGCCATACCAATCTATAAGAGAGCAGTTGATATTCTTGAGACTCCTCCTGAAACTTCTGATGAAGCCATGGTACCTGGTAAGATTACAGGAAAGATAGAAATCAACAATCTTTCCTTCCGTTATGGAAAGGAAGAAGAGATGGTATTAAACGACCTGTCCTTACAGATCAATCCAGGGGAATATGTTGGTATCGTCGGCCCTTCCGGTTGCGGAAAGTCTACTTTGTTAAAGGTGTTACTTGGTTTTGAAGAGCCAACCTATGGTAAGGTTTATTACGATAATAAGGATATAGAGGGACTTGATAAAAGAGAGTTGAGAAAGCAGTTTGGAGTTGTTCTTCAGGACGGCCAGTTGATCTCCGGCAGTATATACGAGAATATTGCTATTACGGGCCGGGATATTACAGTGGAAAGAGTGCAAGAGGCAGTAAGGGATGTTGGCTTAGAGAGCGACATCGCAGAAATGCCAATGGGCTTACATACTGTGATCTCAGAGGGGGCTGGAACCATATCCGGTGGTCAGAGACAGCGAATTTTAATCGCTCGTGCCATCGTAAATAAGCCAAGCCTATTGTTCTTTGATGAGGCCACCAGTGCCCTAGATAATGTGAATCAGGATCTTGTTTGTAAGAGCTTGGAGAAGCTTCATGCCACTCGTATTGTCATTGCACATCGTTTAAGTACCATTATAAACTGTGACCGGATCATCGTACTGGATGGAGGACGAGTTGTGGAGCAAGGAACCTATAGCGAGCTTATGGCATTAGAGTCCCATTTTTATAAACTGGCGAAACGTCAGATCGTAGAATAAATGGAGAGTGTAGTATTATGAAGGAGTGGTCAAGTTACTACCAGAATCCTAGCTTTTTTAAAAGCTCACGAATGTTGCTGCTAGATCCGGATATGTTAGACAGCTATGTAAAGTGGACTGGGATTCAGGACGGAATGAAAGTTTTAGATGTTGGCTGTGGAACAGGAGCCTTTACCTATTATCTATCGGCAGCGGTTAAAAACTGTGTATTCCATGGAGTTGATTTGGATGAAGAATTACTAAAGGTAGCAAAGGAGGAGGTTATAGGCAAGGAGGACAATAACTTTGAGTTTTTTGCGGGAGATGCATTAAAACTGGATATGCCATCAAATACCTATGATTTGGTGGTGTCTCATACTTTTTTGACCAACATTTGCAATCCTAAAAAGTCACTTCTTGAGATGAAGCGGGTGGCGAAGACAGGAGCTAAGGTGGTATCCGTTACCACCCAATCCTTTCAGAATATCCCTGTACATACAGGGTGTTATCCCAGAGAGCAGGAGCAGACAGTGAAGGAGTACTATGAGATGCGGGGCAAGGTGATGAAAGCCTACTTTACGGTAAAGCCATTTAACAGCTTTATTGAAGGAGAGGATCCAGTCTTAGTACCCCATTTATTTGCCAGCTGTGGCTTAAAGGATATAGAGATGCATAGTATTGGCAGAGGGTTTTCCTTAAGCGATGCGCGGTATAGTAGGGAAGTAAAAGAGACCTATATTAAAGAGGACTACCTAGCAGAATTGACCAAGTTTCAAAACTATCTGGCCATTCCGGAGTTTAGTAAGTATTTAGATGAAGAATGTATCGCAAGATACCCTATATTACTTAAGAAACGGCGAGACCAGCTCATGGGCAATATTGGGGAGAATGCTATATGGGAATGGTATGGTGGAGCGAATATTATGATGACAGGAAGAGTACCCGTAGATTTTTCTGCATTACAACACTTATTCTAAGGAGGTAGCTATGGACACTCCAATCTTAAGATTGATTAGTCGATACCCACAACTGATGTTAGAGATCTATGAGGGGGCTTCTACTTCAGAAAAGTATAAGGAAGTAGTGCTACAAGGAAAAACACTAGGTCCGGCAAATGCGTCAAACTACAGTACTACATCGGAAGACAACCTGTACCTGGTTGATACACCAGTAGGTCCAGCAGAGATCCTATATGTGGCTAATCGCAGTGACTTTGAACGGATTCTTCAGGTGTTGGCATTTCGATGTGAACCAAGGCTTATTTCCCCAACGACTGGAGCAATGATCATCAAGGGAATTATCAACCATGGTAAGCTTCGACAAAAGAGAATGGTATTAACCCTTACTAATGTAGAAAATGCGGAACGAGAGTATCAGTATTATCTGCAGAATTCGGAGAACTATAAAGACACCCTTATTGTGTTGAGTAAAGGAGAATATAGTGCTCTTCCTTATACAATGACACAATACTCCTATGAGGAATGGATGGGATATTCTAAAAAGATTAGAGAATATCATGAGCTTACTCATTTTATCAGTAGCAAGCTCTATCCGGAGAATAAAAACATTGTAAGGGATGAGATTATTGCCGATTGCATAGGAATTATGGGAGCAACAGGTAGCTATGACCCAGATTTGGCAAGAGCTTTTCTGGGAATAGCAGGAGAATCTGATGCAACCAATGGAAGACTAAAGAACTACGTAGCTGCAGAAGAACTTAAGAGGGCGGTAGAGTACGCAAACAGGGCCATAGATATCCTGGATGAGAAAAGCCGATGGCAGGATTTCTCTCCTTTTGAGTTTTTGCAGTATGTGGAGCAACATAAAATAGCATTTTAATAGATAGGAGAATTGATATGGTAATTAGTCATGAATTAAACGGAACAAATCTAGCAGTATCTTTAGCGGGAAGGTTAGATACCTCCACTGCACCACAACTTGAAAAGTTTATTAACGAGAATACAGAAGGAGTTACAGATTTAGTATTTGATTTTAAGGAACTAGAGTATGTCTCATCTGCAGGCCTCAGGGTGATCCTTTCTACACAGAAAAGAATGAATAAACAAGGGGATATGATAGTACAAAATGTGAATGACACTATTATGGAAGTATTTGAGATGACAGGTTTTGCAGATATACTAAAAATTGAATAATAGGGTGTAATGGTATGGAATTTCGAGAAGTATTAATAGAGGATAAAGAATGGGTGGATAAGATTAGGAAGGAATTCTCCTGCGCTATCCTGGCCAATTCATTTAGTACACTGTTCTTATGGGAAGAAGTACTTGGACTTTCTATATTCCTAGAAAAGGACTTTTTTGTAGTGCAAAGTCAGTATTATGGTGAAAATAGCTACTTCTTTCCCTGTGGAAACCAAGAGAAGGTGAAATACTTTATAGAAAGTCACAGAAAGGAAACGGATTTTTGCTTAATGTACATGAGCCAAAAGGATGTAGAGTTTGTAAATTACTATTTTGGAGATAGCATGATCATGACGCCGGCAAGGGAGTCATGGGAGTACATATTTTGCAGGGAAGAGCACTTGAAGCTGGCTGGCAAAAGATACGCCAAGATCCGCTATGAAGAGGAACACCTAAAGAAGCACTATGAGTTGAAGAGTGAACCAATATCGGAGGAGACGGTTTCAGATGCTACCATAGTAATTGACGCTTGGGAGAAGCGTCAGGGCAATAGTTACATGAACGGTTTCGATGATTATAGGGTTGCAGAAAAGGCACTTCGCTACTGGGAAGAACTTAAAGTACAGGGCTGTATAGTCTACGTGAATGGAAAGCCTGGTGCTATAGTCATGGGCACGGAGGTCAATCTGGACACCTTTGGCATACAAATAGCCAAGCTATCTACGCCTATTACTGGGTTGCTTTATTATTCACTTCACTCTTGTTTTCGAATGATTTCTGATCAGTATAAGTATATCAATGGAGACGACGATCTGGGTGTTTCTGGTATACGACTACACAAAAATAAAATGAGACCATGCTTTATGAATGAGATATGGAAGGGAACGGTTAATCCATGAAAGATGTATTTACGAAAAAAATGTTCTTAGGGTTTCTTGGACCTTCAGTGATAGCAGCCTTTGGCTTAGCCTTGTCCAATATAGCAGACTCACTGGTGATAGGAATACATATAGGTGAAACAGGTCTTGCAGCTATAGCGATTACATTACCAATCTATATGATCTATGCTGTCTTTTATGTGGGAATTGGGACTGGTGGAACCATTGCTTTCTCAAAGCTCTTGGGAGAAGGAAAAAAGGATGCAGCCAATAGTTTGTTCAATATGCTGATGGAATTATCTATCGTAATAGGGTTAATATTTATGACAGCTGGAATCTTCTTTACAGAACAGGTGCTGGCTTTTTTAGGAACGGTACCTGCAGATGGAGAGGTTTATGAGGTAAGCTACAGCTATGCAAGGTTATTGTTACTTGCAGCTCCTGTATTTTTCCTGAATACCCCTCTATATGGATTCATTCGTAGCGATGACTGCCAGAAGCTTTCTACTATAGGGTTTGTCATTGGCAATGTGCTGGATGTAGTAATGAATGTTGTGTTGGTCATCTTTTTGAATATGGGTGTAAGGGGTGCTGTAGTTTCCACTATTATCGGACAGACAGTTTCCGTACTGATCTATGTCTATTACTTTTTTAAGAAGGAAACTTCCGTTAAGCTCAGACTTACCAAACCTCAGTTTAAAACCATCATACAGGCGCTGACCATGGGGATCTCTATGTCTGGTCAATATATCTTCCAATTTCTATTTATCCTAGTGACCAATCATATTCTTCTTGACCTTTCAGGGGAACCAGCAGTGGCAGTCTTAGACGTGGTCTTTAATGTATCTTATCTGGGACTATTCTTACATACGGCAGCAGGAGAAGCTCTACAGCCTCTGGCAAGTACCTTTTTTGGAGAGAAAAATTTAGAAGCCCAGCGTGTAGTGAAAACATTGGCCTTAAAATTTGGATTAGTAGCAGGGAGCATTTTCCTCGTTTTTATCGCATTCCTGGCACCAGTTATCTGTAGAGTGTACCAGATAAATAAGGAACTAGGCAGTATAGCCATACTGATCTACTGTCTTAGCGGTATCATAGGCGGGATGCAGATTATTTTATGTTATTTTTATCAGTCCACTGGAAAGGAAAAGCTAGCCTTTACCATTTCCTTAATGAGAAATCTTGTTTTGATCATCCCCTTTGCGTATTTGTTTGCAGGCTTTGGAGTTAAAATGATATGGTGGATGTTCCCTGCAACAGAGCTTTTATCCTTGATGATTCTTCTTATGATCAGGAACCTTCGGTTCTTTGCAATGAATGCTACCATGGTGGATGAGAAGAGGATTTTAAATATTTTAATTGTAAGTAATGAGAAAGAGGTTAAGATACCGGTAGATGAGATTGAGGAGTTCTGTGGTAATTGGGGCGCCAATTTTAAACAGACCTACTATGTAACCATGGTGGTGGAGGAGATCTGTGGAGCAATCGTCAATAATGCTTTTTGTAATACAACGGATATCTACCTTCAGATTACCCTAATCGCCTATGAGAGCGGACTTTTTGAACTACATATCCGAGACAATGCATCTACATTTAATCCTTTTGAGATGCAATCTAAAACAATATCTATAGAGGATAGTGAAGAGGAACTGGATGGACTTGGTGTCATGATGGTAAAGAAGAAGGCCAAAACCTTCTATTATCGGAGATACCAGGGCTTTAATACCCTGACAGTTTGTGTATAGGAGAGGACTATGAACTGCGGTATATCAGACAGAAAACAGATACCACAACTGAAGAATATCTGGAGACAATGTTACCCAGAGGATCCCGATTCCTATATTGACTTCTTTTTTGAAAAAGGCTTCTCTAAAAGCATTGGATTGTCGGTATTTGACGAAGAGGCGGTAATCGGTGTAATCTATCTGTTTCCTTGTAGTATTCTTCCAGATGAAATTCCCGCCTACTACTTTTATGCAGGGGGAATTCTTCCTAAGTATCGGGGAAATGGGTACTATCGACTTCTTATAGAGTATGCAGTTTTGTACTGCAGACAACAAAGAAGAGAGATGCTTTGCTACCCGGCACCAGGCTTACAACCTTTTTATGAAACTATGGGCTTTACAGAGCAGTATTATTATCAAACAAAAACTTATCATAGAAGGTTAGTAGATAATGAGCATGACCTTCAGCTGCTGGAGTTATCGGTAGAAGAGTTGTTAAACATGAGGCCATTAGCCTCTCCAGGCTCTGTTATCTGGGGACCGGATATGATGGAGTATATCTATGAAGAATACTGCTACGATGGAGGATTTTGCCATAAAATAGTGTCTCAAGACACAGACGAATATTATTTATTTGGCAAGAAGGAAGCAGATGGTTTAAGAATTACAGAAACCTCTGTGCCATTTCAACTTTATAATCAGCTTTCCAATGTATTACTAAGAAGCTACGATGTGGATAGTGTAACCATACAATACCCACTTACAAGGGAAATGGATGGTTTAGATACCTTTTTTAGTTGTATTGGAAGTTGTCACTACAATAATCGATCAAAGTGGTTTGCTTTGACAATGCTATAAGAACGAGGTGATGCGATGAAAATATCCTTAAGGATCAAAACAATAATTCTTGTAATCATTGTTGCTATTCTTATTGCAACAGTTTCCATACTCATCAGTTACAATACCTATGCAAAAACCATCGACGGCTACTATAAAACGACATTGACAAACCTTGCTGAGACGGCTGCTTCCATGATGGACTCAGATAAGATTGAGGAGTACTATCAGACCCTTAAAAAAGATGAAGAGTATGAGAAATATCTGAATATCCTATTTGAAATTAAAGAAAATAACGATATTGAATATTTATATATTGAAAAGATAGTTGGTAATAATGCAGTGGCAATCATGGATGCAGACAGATCAGATACTGCAATGAAGCTGGGAGATACCTTTGATATCTCTGAGGGTGCAGATGTAACTTCTCTAAGCGAAGGAATTCCGGCTTTTATTAGTAACGAGCCAGAAGTAGGCTGGGTATGCTCCATCTTCAGTCCAATTAAAGATTCTTCTGGTAAAGTAGTTGCCTTAGTTGGTGCAGATATGTCTATGGACGATGTTATGCATGAAAGAAGAATCTTCTTAATGACAGTCTGTGTTGCTATTCTGGTGACCACTATTTTAGCAGTTGCGATATTGCTGGTAATCATTCAGAAGATTGTTGTAAAACCGATCAATCTTCTGTCAGTAGCAACGTCCAATTTTGTATCTGACAAAGAAAATGAGAACAACGATGGTAAAGTGTCACTGATCTCTTCTTTGCAAATACATAGCGGTGATGAGTTACAGACCTTATCTGAAGCCATTAAGACGATGGAAGCGGATATCAATGAATATATCAACAACTTAACAGAGGTAACTATAGAGCGGGAGCGTATGGGTGCTGAACTAAATGTTGCCACTCAGATTCAGGCGGATATGCTACCTAGAATATTCCCTGCCTTTCCGGAAAGAACAGAGTTTGATATCTTTGCTACTATGTTGCCAGCCAAAGAAGTTGGAGGAGATTTTTATGATTTCTTCCTAGTAGATGAGGATCATATTGCCATTGTCATAGCAGATGTGTCAGGAAAGGGTGTTCCGGCTGCTTTATTCATGGTAATCGCTAAGACCTTGATAAAGAATCATGCCCAAGGTGGACTTAGTCCGGCAGCTATATTTACCAGTACCAATGAACAACTCTGTGAAGGCAATGAGGCAGGTTTGTTTGTAACTGCCTGGATGGGTATCATAGAGATCTCTACCGGCAATATGACCTATGTCAACGCAGGTCATAATCCACCATGTATCAAGACGCAGGACGAGGGCTTTCAGTATCTCAAATCCAGACCAGGCTTTGTCTTGGCAGGGATGGAGGGAATCAAGTATAAAGAATTCACTATGCAGCTCTCTAAAGGTGATATGCTATATCTGTATACAGACGGTGTTAGCGAATCCACCAATAGTAATAATGAACTATATGGCGAAGATCGGCTTCATGAATTGCTGAACCAATGTCTAGACCTGTCTTCAGAGGAACTGCTATATAAGGTCAAAGAAAGTTTGGATGAATTTGTTCAGGAGGCACCTCAGTTTGACGATATCACCATGCTGGCTTTTTGTTATCAGGGCAATGGTAAGGGGGATGTCAGTACCAAGAGGTTCCCAGCCAAGTTAGAGGAACTGAGTCGTGTAAGTGATTTTGTTGAGGAGATACTGAGAAACTGTAATGCATCAGAAAAAGCCATAAACCAGGTCAATATCATAGTGGATGAGCTGGCTTCCAATGTTTTGAAGTATAGTGGCAGTGATTACTTGGAGATGTCATGCTCTGTAAATGAGAATACAATTCTGTTGCAGTTTATGGACTCCGGAATGGAGTATAATCCGTTAAATGGACCAGAGGTTGATATAACCCTTTCGGCAGATGAGCGTCAGATTGGAGGGTTAGGAGTGCTAATGGTTAAGCAGATGGCTAATAGAATAGAATACTCCTATGAGAATCAATGTAATATCCTTACGGTACAATACACTTGGGAATAAAGGAATAGAAAAGGAACGAAAAATGGTATAAAAACACATGCCATTTTTCGTTCCCTTTATTTATGTTCAAAATGTTGATAATCTTTGCTTGGG
>JAEZPG010000092.1 GCA_023413555.1 Bacillota bacterium
GAGAGGGTGTCATGAGAAACATTTGTTTAAATGCTCTAATATAGGACTGTTCATACTCAAATTTATATTCACTGGCAATGTCTATCACCTTTAAATCTGTATATAAGAGTTCATGTAGGCTAAGACTAAGCTTTCGCTTACGTATGTAATTCATCAATGATTTACCTGTAATAGATCGAAAAAGTCTATGAAGATGGTATTTCGACATTCCAATTTCACCAGATAGTTGGTCCAGATCCGACAACTGTTTTATATTTACTTCAATAATTTCTATCGTATCTTTTATAAGATTAATCCTTTCCTCTCCCATAATAGTTCTCCTAATTTATCAGATATTTATAATTATATGAAAATATTAGGAGATTGTAAATGTATTAATATGCCAAATTATTTCCAAAAAACGGTGCAATCTGGCCTTCTATAATATCAGACGGCAATATATGCGCTGAAGAATGACTTTGCATCTCATACTTAATTTTTCTATCATCCATACACTTTGCAAGAAATTCACAACCTCTTGGAATCCATTCATATGGATCTGCTTTACCATATATGATTTTAATAGCTTTTAAAGGAGTTTTTAAAGCCAAATAATCATCTAGCTTTTTATTCAGGTTACCAAAACCATTTTCCCATTGTTTCACAATCTTCTGATCTGCACTACTATGATCCATGGTAGGAATATTGGCAAATATTTTTTCTTTATCCTTTAGTTTCGGTGAAAATGCTCTTCCATAGCCAGTTAAGAAACCAGAATCCCCTACCCATGATTCCATGGCACTTGATAGATCATTGTCTGCCAATGCACCTGGAGAGATGGATAAGACAGCACAAAACTTATCCGGATGACGAAATGCCAAGTTATAGGTACCGAAACCTCCCATAGAAAAGCCACATATACCTCTAGATTTACAATCTATTATCGTCCTATAATTTTTGTCAATATAGGTTACTACATCCTCTACTACATAATCCTCCCAATTGCCAGACACAGGTGAATTAGCATAAAAGGCTCCACCTATATTACTTAGACCATCTACACAAACTAGTATAAACTCTTTTGCACCTGCTTCAAATTCTGAAAATAGCTTTGAGAACCATGTATTAGGAAAATCACTAGGCATTTCTGCCTGTCCATGGAGATAGTAAACTACAGGATACTTCTTGTCACTGTCATTATAAGATGGTGGTAGACAAACATAAAATGTTCTCTCTAAGGGCTCATTTACTATATTATTTGCCAATGAGCTAGACTTCATTTGGACTGTTTTTATATAATCTTGTGCATTCTTCTTTTCCACAGGCTTAGTAGTTTCCGCTGATTTACTTGTATCTGGTTTTTTGCTCACTTCTTGCTTCTGTCCTGCAGGTTCAGAAGCTTTCGTTTGTTCTTTACTGTTACTGTTACAGCCGCTTAAAACTGTCATTACAAGTAATACCACAAAAAATGAGTATATTCTCTTCATAGAATTAAACCCTCCTTCACTTTATATAAATTGTAATCTTCTCAGGTTGATTTTATCGTAATTCTTAAGAGTAAAATGAACATTTCTTGCTTATCTATTCGTTACTTCTTCCTTCGTAATTCTATCAATAAGTGAACTAAAGGAATCACAGATTCTTCTATCTGAATCTGTGATTCCTTTCTATATTCCGCAAAATTTATTGACAGGATGAATTCTTTCCAATTATTTATTTAATTGTTTAATGATCTCATCATAGGTTTTCTTACCTGTTAAATACATAAAATCACCATCGATTTGATACGAATCATATTTTTTCTCAGAGATTTCTTTATCCCCACAATAGTAAAGCGGATCAGAGAGTTCTTCCCCTTCATCAGGCATAGAATTCTTATTTTTATCCTTCCAGAATTCCATAACAAGCCCACCCTTGTACTTATCAACCATTTTATAATTCTTATCCAGCGTCATGTAGTACAAGTTCATTGTTAAACCAGCATGATCTGAATTGTAATTTCTCATTAAACTCTTCCCTGGCAGATACTCGTATCCAACGTTTCCAAATGCACCATAGGACCAGTTATCTATTATCGATATCAGTTTCCCTTTTTTATATGTATACATACTCACAATAGAGTATTCTACATCCGCTACTAATTCCGGAATATCATCCCCATTAAAATCGATCAAATCAAACAGTGCATTCTGATTGGCTGTCTTGTAATTCTTTATAACCTCTATATAGGTCTTTGCAAAAATCTTGTCTAGATTCTCACCCTTTACCTCTGACTTTGGTTCTGTAGTTTTCTTATCAACCTCTTCCTTTTGTGGTTCTACCGTCTTTGTAACAACTTCTTCCTTTTGTGGTTCTGCCGTCTTTGTATCAACTTCTTCCTTTTGTGGTTGATTTCTCTCTGTAGGTTCAGCACTAACCTCGACTTTATCTTTACTAACATCCTTATTTGTAATATTGGCTCTACCACATGCCGTTAGTAGACCTAACATTACGACAAATATCAACACTACTCTTTTATTTCGCCTCATACTATACTTTCTCCTAACGATATATTTCCGTTTTATTAAGTTTTTTCTCTCATGCAAGTGGGCAAGTTTCCTATTCGTTACTTCTCACTTCTTCTCTCCATTAACACAACATTCCTCCAGACCCCATTGATGTCCTGCGCAACACGTTCACGATAACCGATTGTTCGAAAACCACATTTTTCGTGAAGTGCTAAACTAGCTTCATTGACTTCAAAAATACCAGTCTGTAAAGTCCAAATCCCATTTTTCTCGGATGCGTCTATAACTGCTTTTACCAATTGCATCCCAATTCCTTGTCTTCTTGCCTTTTGATCAATATAGATACTCTCATCTACCACCCCACGATAGCAACATCTGCTGCTAGTTGGAGAGAGGGCAATGAAGCCAAGCATCCTTCCATCACCATCCACAGCTTTTAGTCTACCGAATGATAAATGTCTAGCATCCCATTCCTCCACACTTGGTAGCTTAGTCTCAAATGTAGCTCTACCTTCTTCAATCCCTTGTCTATATATTTCCAGAACATCTTCAATATCTTCGTATGTAATCTCTAATATTCTCATAGCTCCTCCTAATATTCTAGTTCTATCAATATGTCTATGGCTGATGCAACCATGTCTACACAGAGGGTTTGGAATAGATTCTGATCCTTCGCTTTGTTCATGCCATCCTCTGTTGATATATCACATTGTAACAAGTCTCTACAAACAATGGAACCATTTATTTCCTTGAACTTCTTTGTGAATTCTACTGTTTTTTCATGACATAATAATTTATTTGTTACGTTTTCTGAGTTCTCATTTCCATACTTTAATCCAATCACCATAACAGCCCCTGACACAGCACCACATAGTTCACCATTTCTTACTCCTCCCCCAAAACCGCAACCTATACGAATTGCCTCTGTTTTCTCCATATGATACTTCTCACAAAAATGTGATAACACAATCTGTGCACAATTGAGTCCATCCCTAAATAATTTTGCAATTTCCTCTTTGTTTACTACCATAATTACACCTCTCTCTTTTTTCATCATTATAGCTTCAATTTCTTTTAATTGCAACATACAATTTTTTTATTTTGCATTTATTTATTTTTACATTTATTCATTTTTGCATTTATTGACTCGCACAATATTTTTATGATATACTTAGAGTATCAAACAGAAGAGGTACAATATGAAATCCAAAGAATTTAGAGAAAAAATTAGAGTTTTAGAACGTTCCTTGGACATGTTAAATCAGTCAAAAGATATAGGATGTTGCTCCATCAGTATCTCCCAATGCCATGCACTGGTCGAAATAGGTCGATCAGATGCCCTTACCCTTAAAGAATTAGCTTCGATTATTATGTTGGATGCAAGTACCACCAGTCGTACCGTGGACTCTCTTGTAAAAAAGGGACTTGTGAACAGAACTCCATCTGAATCAGATCGCCGTAGCATTAATATCACCCTAACTGACAAAGGACATACATTATTTCAAAATATTGAGTGTTCTATGGACAGTAAATTTGATGTCATCTTCCATAACATAGATGCTAATCAACAAGATATGGTATTAAAGTCATTGGATTTAATTTTGACTGCAATAAAGGGATAACAGGTTCATCTATTTGAATCTGTTTTCCCTTTATAATAGAGTCAACAGCTGATTATCTGGTTCTTATATTGCAGAAACCATATTATTTAATTGAACTGCAGTATCATCAAGCTGTTGCGCATAATTTAATAACTCTTCGCTTGATGCCAAAGCCTGCTCTGTGGCAGCTGAAGTAGCTTCTACATTTTGAGAAGTTTGACTGGCTATATGATTAACCTGGTCCATAAATTCACCTACTTCTTTTGAATAGACAAGCTGATTATTAGAAATCTCTTTTATACTACATAGTGAATCAAAAGTAGCACTCAAATCATTTATGATACTTTGGTAACATTCCTTCGATGTTTTAATAATATTGACACCTTCGTCAACCTTTAAGACCAAATCATCCACCTTACTTCCATGTTGAAAGATATCTTTCAAGGTAGCTGTTATGGCATCTAGTGATTTCTTACTCTCTTCTGCTAAGACTCTTATTTCAGACGCAACCACTGCAAAACCATTTCCGTATTCCCCTGCTCTTGCAGCTTCTATAGAAGCATTTAAAGATAAAAGGTTGGTCTGTTTTGCGATACCTTGAATAGAAGATACAATGTTATCAATCTGTTTTGCTTTCAAATCCAAATCTTTGGCACTTTGTGAAGTCAATAATGCACTTTCTTTAATAATTGTCATCATCTTCACAGCTTCATCCATGGAAGTACTTCCTTGTCCAGCAGCCCTTTTTAAGTTTTCCGAATTCTGATAAGATCTCTCCACTTCGCCTTTCAACATTTCTATATCAGCCGTTAGGGATTTAATCAATTCATCACATTGATTGACGCTATCAGATGTTTTAAAAGTTCCTTCCATAACATCTTGCGTGTTTTCTGCCGTAGCCTCCGCAGACTCCGTTTGTTGTTTCGACAAAATAGTGATATAACCACTGGATACCTTTAAAGAATCCGATGTTTCTTTTACCTTATCTACAACCATCTGTAAATCATTTAGAGAATTCAGTGAATTATATTCATTGTTGCTAGATTGTAGGAGCAACCTTCTTCCCATCAAAGTACTTATACAGGAAGCAAGTGCGCCGAATGATACCACCTGAATTCTTGTGGTAATATCCCCTAACGTTATTATGGACTGGACATCATAGCTATTTAAATATAATGACAGGAAAGCAAGAATAGAAGATAATAAATTACCATAGATTACAAGCGGCATCTCCAAATAAAAAGAAGAAATAAAAAATAAAAGAATAACACATCCCCAAGTATCCCGATATGGAACAAAGGTGAAAATAGCAAAGAGATTCAGATTACCCACTGTCACAATAACGTATTTCATTATTCTAACATATGTATGAATCTCTCTTTTTCTCAAGATAAAATAAGCGGTTGTAATAACAACGATTCCAGATGATACTGGTATTGAAAACAGTAATAACGTTTTGGTTGAAAACGCATCCATAATACCAATAAACTTCATAAAGCAATAAAAACTTACTCCTAGTATCCCACCAATAATGCAATACTTTGTAATAGAATCGCTTAACCCTTTCTGATATTTCAATAGGTTCTTTTTAAATAACTCCTCCGGACTCATCATACAAAACCCTCCTATCACTATGTGGTAGTGTCAAATTCTCACTACCTTTTTATTTTCAAACCCTATAATTTTAAGGAACATCACCACTTTTGCAAATTAAAAAGCATTGCCCCTTATTTGAAGTATAGTGAGTTCACCACAAAAACATCTACCATAGAAAGGATTTCATTGCTTATGAACACTACACTTTACTTACTTCAATTAATTCTATGCTAACAAAAACTAATCTGCTGGCTTTTAACTTTTATTTGCAGATAGCTTACTGTTTTAATATTGTAAATTACCAATATTTAGCATTTCTTGCTATGTATTATCTTCTTCAGTAATATTATATCATTTTATGTTCATAAATTGCAATATTTGTATGTTAAGTGCTCCTTTTTAATTTATTATATTATTTCTATTATTTTCAGATATGTTGCAGATAAAAAACACCTCCCATTTGTAGTTTGACTAACTACAAATGAAGGTGTTCTATAGACATTATTTTATAATCTATCCTTGGGACATATCTTGTTTTACTTTCGCTATTTCTTCTGGCTTTGCCTGCTCAGCAGGAATATAATATCCCTTTTCCTTCGCTAATTTAAATAATGTATATTGACGAATTTCATCTTGATTTCTCATATTTATAATAGTTTGCCGTAAATCCGGATTCTCACATTGAGCAATGATAGATCCATAATTCGACAAACTCGCATTTAGACCAGCTAGGTAATCACTTACCATTTCCTTTTCTTGCATTTTTAAGCCTCCTACTCCAAGAATGTCATTAAATTATCTTTATTCTTCTTTGCTGCTTCAGCATCATTTTGCATTAGATTCTTTATCGTTGTATCTGTACATTGTTGGGAATAAAAATCCAACTTTTTCTCAATGGTACAATGTGCACCTATCAAATGACGCAGGTTTTGAAGTTCTAATTGATTTAGACTTGCCATCTCTATACCTCCTTTTATTCAATACAATATCAATATAAGTAAAGTCAGGCTTTCCTATACATCCTTATATTACCAGATAATAATCCATATCTGAGGCATACTACTCTCACAGATATGACAAGAAGCAAATACAAAAAGCATGGTATCACCAATCTTAAGTTGTCCTACATCCAACCTAATCTTGCTGACAAGTACAGATGGATATGCTTTATAAGAAGAGTTCTCTGGCAGCTTCCTTTTGCTCTAATTTCACTTTTCCATAATAAAATTGTAAAACATCTCTTGTCTTTGATTCATGTAAATTATATCCTTTCACTCTTTCAATAGTTTCATTAATTCTTCCCAGGTATATATAGGCTCTCTACAGGCATAATTTTCACAATAATAAAAGGCTTGCTTTTTATCACCCTTACAATACTCCTGTAACTCAGGAACCACTTGATTTATTAATTGGGCATTGGAAGGGTTTTTTACAACAACATCGAGATTTGGTGCATAGTGTGAAGCTGTAATACGACGTAATTCTTCTATATTCTCCTTGTTTTCCACAAGACAAATAAGTTTTTTCACAGGTTTAAAGATTTCCAAATACCCAAGAAGTGCAAACCCATACCCACTAGGATACCCTTCCACTACCTGATTCATAAAGGCTAGCTGTTTTTCTAAATACTCTTTGAACTCCATCTTTCCGGTGATATGTGCCAACTTACAAAGCATAAATAAGGCTACGGAATTACCGGATGGTATGGCCCCATCATAGGTTTCCTTCGGCCGCATAATAAGCTGCTCTGCATCATTTGCATAAAAATAAAAACCGCCCTTGTCTCTATCCCAAAAGTGTTCAATCATACTCTCCATAAGGCCAATACTTTTCTTAAGATACTTCACATCAAAGGTTGCCTCATAGATCTCATAGTAAGCCAGACAAAGAAACGCATAATCATCAATATGGCCAATTCCAAAGCTCTCCTTATCACGGTACCGAACATATAGCCGTCCCGACTCATTCATTAAATACTTCTCCATAAAGGAAACCGCTCTCTCAATCGTCTTTAGATACTCTCCATTACCAAGTATTCTATAAGCCCTTCCATAGGCCGTAAGCATTAAGGCATTAAAAGAGGTCAGGCACTTGTCATCCTTGTGAAGCCTTGTTCTTTTCAGACGATATTCATATAACTCTTCTTTACACTCACTAAAAAATGAATTTTCTTCACTAGTAACCTCCACATTCTTCTGCCCAATCAAATTCGGAACAGACGCTCCTTCAAAATTGCCTGCTGCCGTGATATCATATCGTTTATTAATACGCTCAGCTCTATCCTTACCTAGAATGTTCTCTGTCTCCTCAGGAGTAAAAACATAATACTTTCCCTCTTCCCCTTCACTGTCTGCATCCTGGGCAGAATAGAAGCCTCCTTCCTCATTTTGCATCTCTCTACTGATATATGCCAGAGTAGACTCCGCCACATGTCGATAAATCAGATTTTCCGTAGCTTGATAAGCTTCCAAATATGTTAAGGTCAGCAAAGCATTATCATACAGCATCTTTTCAAAATGTGGGATCAGCCAATAACGGTCTGTACTGTATCTGGAAAACCCTCCACCAATATGGTCGTAGATACCACCACGATACATCTGTTCAAGTGTCACCTCTACCATATGCAAGGCTTTCTCATTGTGAAACAGATGAGCATATCGTAATAAAAACAGAAGATTATGGGGAGTTGGAAACTTAGGTGCCTCTCCAAACCCTCCGTATTTTTCATCAAAAGAAGACACATATTGATGATAGGCAACACCAAGCACAGAGGCCTTCGCATCGTTCCTGTTATCCTTATGAATGTTTGCACTATGATTCTTGATTGCTTCTAGCAATTGGTCTCCTGAATCAATTAATTTATCTTTCTCCTCCCTCCAGGTTCTTGCTACATGATTTAACAATTCAATTAGTCCGGTTCTACCAGCTGCAGAATGCTTTGGCAAATAAGTTCCAGCATAAAATGGGACCTGTTTTGGTGTCATAAGGATGGTCAAAGGCCAGCCTCCGTGACCATGAATGGCAGTACAGAATGACATATAAATGGTATCCACATCTGGACGTTCTTCCTTGTCTACTTTGATGGAGAGAAAGGATTGATTAAGAAGCCCTGCAACTTCATCATCCTCAAAGGATTCCTTCTCCATGACATGACACCAATGACATACGTAATTGTTTACCTAGGAGTAGCCAATGCTTAAAAAAATCGGTTTATCCTCTGCTTTTGCCTTCGCAAATGCTTCTTCTCCCCATGGAAACCAGTCTACTGGATTATACGCATGTTGAAGTAAGTAAGGACTTTTCTCATTGATTAAGCGGTTGGCTACTCTATTTTCCTCTAGGTTCATAACAATCACCTCCTTAATTCGTTTTCACTTAGTGTTCTCTTAACAAAATAAAAGTATTCAAGGATTGATTGTGATAAACCTTTGTATTACTACTTTATCTATCATAAAAAAATTGGAGACTCTATATAACAGAATGCTCAAGAAACGAACATTCCTTTATCATAAGTAGCTAATCTCCAATGTAACTTCATTGTCTATCGTCTTTCCATATTTAATTTGTTTAATGATACTTCGTAAGATTGCATTCAACTGTTCTTCTGATACACAGCCTTGTAATCTTTCTTTTACTTGTTCTAATGAAAGTAATTCATCTTCCATGTTCTTGGAAAATTCTGTATCTATGTTATATTTTATCACATCTTGTCGTTTCTGTAAACTAGTGATTTGATCATTTAGTTCATCGATACGTCTTTTTCCATCGGCTATCGTATATAGACCACTTTCTATCATCTCTAAGATTCTCTTGTGTTTCTCATTTAAACTTTGTCTTTTCTGTTCAATCATATCAAACTCATACAATAAAGCATTCTTTCGTTCCATCTTGACCATGTTCTGTCCAGACTCAATACAAACCTTTAATTCTTCGATATGGTCATCAATCTGCTCATAAATGAATGGCATTAAGGTATCTTGTTTCATTCCATAATTGCCGCATTTTTCGCCATATGGGTCACGATACCAACAAGGTTTCACATAGACTGTATTATCTGCTTTCTTCAATCCTAACGTTAATGTATGACCACAGCAATGACATTTTAATAACTGAGATAACGCAAATACTCGTTTATTGTTCTTTCTTGGTTTCTTACCGACATGATTAAACATGGTCAACACCTTTCGATGCTCTTCTTCTGTCTTTAATGGCTCATGACGGCCTTGATACCATTCATTATTATACTTTACCATGCCTAGATGGAACTCTGACAGCAACAAGCGGTATACCCCTGTATTATTCCATTGACCTCCATAGGAAGTCGGTACGCCTTGCTTATTGAGTTCAAATGCCATAGAATATGCTGAATATTCTCCTGACAATACCTTATCTACAATGTATCGATATATCTTCTTACCATCTTCATCAATCTCAACTTCCTTAGTCATGGAGTTGAAACGATATCCCAATGGTGGCTTTCCATTGACAAAGTTTCCTTGCTTTGCTCCTTCGATTTTCCCTTGTCTTAGACGTTTCTTAATCAAACGATACTCTTGCCTTGCAAGCAGAAACTCAAAATCTGATGTGATAATATCTGACTCTTCTTCAAAGTTATATGTTCTGTTTGGTGTCTCAACCTTTACGCCATTTTCTTTGAAAATATTGATGATCTGTGCCTGATTCAAATCATTTCTTGATAATCGGTCTAATGCAACTACCAGCACTTTGTTATATTTCTTGATATTGTCCAGTAATTTTTTAAACTCTGGACGACTGGTAATGCTGTCAGAACTTCCGATTTCTTCATACACGTCATACGTATAATGATTGCGATGTGCCAGCTCAAGTAACTGCATTCTATGTTTTTCTAAACTTGTCTCTTCATCACCACGTGATTTTCTTAAATATATTGCAACTTTCATCTATGCAGCTTCCTCTCGTTCGTCATCATTGGTGATTAGTTCATTATAAATATTAAGAACCTGCTTTGTAAAGTCTTCGATTGCTTCACGAGATGGTTTATTGGTTACTGTAACTGTGATCTTAAGTTTCTTTTCCTTTTTCATAATATCTACTCCCTAAAAAATGATTATATTTATGTTATATAATGCTTTTTTGAGAAGTAAACTTGGGGTAAAAAAAGTGCATCGGTAATATATTCCAATGCACCTTAAATAAAAGTTTTATTTATATTCTAACATTTAAAAAATTTAAACATACTCTATAATACGGTTTCAATTTATCAAATCATGTATCACACTTAATATCACTTAAAGCCTTGGAGTAAATACGCACAAATTATTTACAAGAAGCAAATAAATGTAAGAGAAAGCCAGACTATTTATCTTCAACATTACATCTATATATTTAGCTTTTATGATAAATAAAACTTCTTAATGTCTCAGAAAGGATAAATACTAGAAATAATATGATGCTACAGATTTATTGTCCTAATATATATTTCTGTTATTATAAAATCTAATCTAAGCCAAAGATTGCATTACATGAATTATTATAATCAGTATAACTCTCTAACATACGTATTGCTGCTTGTTGACGTCGTCTTCTGCTATTCAGCCTTCCACTATTAGGCTGAAGCAATGGAGTAATAGAATTATCCTCTATTTTTCTCCACTCGTCCATAAGGCGTATTGTTGCATCAACCACACTAGTATGTGCTGGATTATCTTCATCATATTTAGGAATTATTTTGTATGGTATTGTATGAATATGTCTAGGACCAAATTCGCCTTGTGGCTGGAAATCCTTAATTGCAGAAGCCAAAGCATTGCTATTCAACATACCTACTATATAAATTGCCTCTTGCTCATTTTCAGCTAAATACCAGTATAATGTTTGATCAATTATCAATTTACTTGAATCAAAGTCATTAAGGTTAATGTATGCTGCACATGGATTTGTTCCACCTGCACTTGATAATACAAGCCAATTTCCTAATGCAAATTTTTGTTTTTTAAGCTTACCACGTATGTTTATAACTCTGTTGAAAATATCCGTAAATGATTTATCTATTTCTCTTTGGATATTATTAAAGACATATTCCGTACTCCTATTCATTAACGCCATATCATCTTGATTTATTGGTCTCCAACCATCTTCATTCTTAATTGCAGGAATAATTACCTTTGCTGGATTAGATACGTAGAATGGTGATAGATGCTTTGAAATTAAACAATCAAATACAAAAGCATTTTCAAAATCGGATGCACAAAGATCTGTGCATATATTTATATTTACGTCATTAACTAAGTAATTTAATTCACTTGTTTGCTCAATTCTGCTAATATTCCAATTTCCATTCTGCTGTAATGTCATTGTATGGAATAATGCTGTCCTAGGAAATACATCTGCTCCTTCAGTAAAAATCATAGGATTATCATTAACTAAATCTGCAAATACCTCTACTTGTTCATGATTTGTCCAAGCGCTTCTATTTCCTTGTGTAATAAGATTATATGTACACACATCATAAAATTGATTATTCTTATATATTCTGCCGTTTAATTCTGTTGGATTCATACAATCAATCTTTTTACCACTTAGAACAATTGCCTTATTTTTAAACGTTGTTTTAGGTAATTCCCAAATCTCATTAATCTGCATCTGAACGGGAGTAATTCCATTTCGGTATCTTTCCTGCCTCAGTGATTCATGATGGAATCCACTTAATAAACTTCCAGGCATTACACAACTCCAAACACCATTATCCTGGAGATATTTATCAATGGCATTAAGTAAGAAAGTAGTTCCAAGTTCCATGTGTAAATGTGCCGGTCCCGTAGGTCTTATTCCATATAAAGCGGCCTTACTAGATAATGCTTCTTTGTATGGATTATTTGCCAACTTACTCATAGCAAGCCACGGTGGATTTGATACTATACAATTAAACTGATGTTTTGATAACCCAGGTCTATAACTATTACTTAATATGAAATACCATATTCCATTACGCCCATCTCTCTGTAACTGTTCAAGTTGCAATATCAAATTTCTTGCAGAATCAACAAGCTTTTCATTCTGATCATTTGCTAAGATGACTTCACTTTCACGCGAAATAGTACTAATCAGAGATGTAAGCATAGTATCATTCAAATCGTATTCTATTTGTTCTGCTCTGTTCATAGCTACTCTATAGCATTTTGACATAAATGATTCAAAAACTTTTCTATATTGTGAACTTAATAGAAATGCAGGAAGCATAATTTGATTGCCGTCAAAATTTAAGCAATAATTTTCAAGTTCGTTATCTGGAATATTATGTGTGATTGGCGTGGCTGCAAATAGTGAATCCGCATGATATACAGGGATAATAATTTCTCCTGTATGCAAAGAAAACAAATCTCGCATTGATAGTACCCAGTTAACTTTTGCTAGCATTACCGCCAATGGGTCAATATCAAATCCCATTACACAAGAGAACACAATTCTGTCTTTTTCTTCATCATAATTGTTAAAAGTTATAGAATACCTATCTCTAACATTTCTAATTGATTCAATCAAGAAAACCCCTGACCCACAACACATATCCAAGATACGAGGCATCTCATCCGCTGGTAACTCTGAAATACTCTTTGTTACAATCTGATTAGCCACCCAATGAGGTGTAAAATCTTGCCCTAATAATAAACGGTGTTCTCTATTTGCTAGTTGTGCTAACAGCTCGCCAAACAAGTCCTCATCTACAATAAAAGAATAATCATATTCAACAAGCTGTCTCTGAATACTTATGCCACATACAATTAATTCTTCTAAATATGGAGAATCATTCAGCCATCCATAATAATCATAGTCAACTAAATTTACTATATTCTGCTGTGCAAAATATTCACCATTCAAAATTTGTCTCATTTCGTTCTCATCACTAATTATTGGTAAACCATTCAATATATTTACACATATTATTTTAGCTACTGTTATTAAATATAACTCATTTACATATGTCTCATTTGAAAATTCACCATAATCAGAAACTCCAAGATATGCCACAAAATTTTGCCACAGTGATTTGATTAAATCAGCATATATAGGTCTCTCACTCATAGCTGTATCTACAAGATTAACTATATCTCCAATATTGTTTCTATAGAAAGTACTATCTATTCCGAAATCAATAACTAAACTCTTTGCACTTAACAACCGAGATTGTTCTCGTCCAAAAAATCTATGAGAAAATTGCTCAAAACGTAAAAACTCTTCTGTAGTATCTAAAGTTAAGTCTATATGCTCTAACTCTGTTAATTGTATATTATCTGCTCCGTATAAATTCCCTTCTTCTACTTCCCCTACTAGCAAAATACTATATCCATACCACCTTATAGTATCAGATAGTACACCATAAATTTCATCTACAGGTATACCAATATTAACTAATGCAGCACAGTACTCCTTGACTTGGTGATATCCTTCTTGAAAAATTGACATAATCTCCAGATTCTTTTCGTACTCAACTGCCGTCTTACCTACTACAGTATCTGCAAATCCAGCCCTTTCTGTTCCATCTAAATCTGCAAAATGTAAATACGTTTCAGTTCCTAAAATATGATCTTGAATCCACCATGGCGATTCAAGAAAAATTCTATCTAAACGTGAAGATAATAAATGTCTTAACACATCTTCAGGAACACCATCATCAATGCGACTTTGTGCTAAATGCATAAATTCTCTAATCTGTACAATATCTATCATCACTTGCACCTCTTTCTCTTAGCTTTCTTTTTAAAATCTCAATGATTTTAGCATCAAGATTTGTATTATTTTCATTTTCAAATGGTTCTATGACAATTTTATCAATTTGTTTCTGTAGTTTATTATTTATATCTTTTTCTTCACAAATTTTTTTACCGTATAGAGCTAATTGCTCTCTCTGCATTTTATTATAGCGCGGGAATAAAACCTTCTTTAGATGACTTGCTTCAACCTTTAGAGCTCCACCACCCATAACTGTACTAATTAGTTCCAAATAACATTTAGTCCATGATGAATTTAGTAGTGCAAACATCATTAAAATCTGACTTTTTTCATTACACCATAACGTATTAAAATTTGCATCTACTGCCAATGATTGCTGTTCATTTTGATTAATATAGATGCACTCAATAGACTTTCCGCATACACGCGGAATACATAAATTAGGAACATGCCTTTTTGTCAGCATTGGTAACATATACCAGAAACGACGATACCCCTCCTTATCCTTTTTCACATTTGGTAAAACGGCAGACAGTTGTTGGAACGGTTTGGTAGTCTTTCCTTTTATAGGAACATATACTTCCCCCTCAGTAATATAATCTTCTAATGCTTCATTCATTACATGACTACTATTTAATAATTCAGGATTAATCTTTGGCACATCAATATTACGTATCTCATTCTGTATATAAAACAAACAAGTTCTCAAATTGTTCTCTTCAGCACAGAGCCCTGATATTTCTCCCCTATTCTGTAGGGTCATTACAATATTTCTCTTATAAACCTCAAATATCTTCCCATACCAACTGCGACTTTGAACAATTACTGTTTCACCTCTATTTTCTAAGACTGTACCATAAAAGAAATCATTTGCTCCAGTACGTAATCCTTGTCCAGTTTGAACCCCCATTTCACTTAATGTTTGAAATTCTATCCCAATGCTATCTTTCAATAATTCTTTTAACTCAGAAGGTAACACTTCAAATTCTTCTAATTGTATTATATCTTCGTCTAACGCCCACTTAGATTCCTCTATATTCTTAATTAAATTCGGGAATAATGAATACGATTTCTCTTTCCTTGCAAAAATATTATCTGACTTTATTGTTTGGCCACTTCTAATCAAGTTTTTAATCGCTTCATACGATATATATGAATTGAACTTGAAGTTCTCTACTAAGGAATTATCTCCAATAAGTCCTTGACCTAAATCCAATATATATGTTTCCTTTTGTTTTATCTCTAACATAGAAACTGTAACTTTCCTCTGTGCAACAACTAAACATGTTCTAACTAATGCATTATCGAACCAAACTGCACCTATATCTTTAGCAATAATCATAATATCAAAACACTTTATCAACATATATTGGATAGGCGAAGCATAATCTCGATTCATCCAAGTTTCTGGCACAACCATTGCTAAATATCCGTTAGGCTTTACTATGGATGCGCAGAGTATCCAAGATGGTACTGCTATATCTGACAATCCAGAATAACCTTCAGCTAATTTTAAGAATAACTCTTTATCACTATTATTTAAATTCTGGATAGACACTATATGACTCACTAGGTTATTGCGAATTTGCTGTGCATTTGGTAATACCCCTGCTTTATTCTCGGAATTTAGTAATTGATATCGTATATAAGGCGGATTTGTAATAACTAAATCCCATTCCCCAGCGCCGTTTAGTTTTGTCTTACATTTGATAAATGCATCTCCATATTCAATATTTGCTTCATCAAGCAATTTGCTACATTGAATCGCAACTTCTTTATCAATTTCGATTCCATACAAGCATTTTTCTGATACACCTGCTCTTTTAAGAGCTAATAACATATCACCTTTACCTACCATAGGATCTATTGCATTATCAATACCTTCTATATCCGGCAAAAGTGATACTAATAACTCTGATACCAACCTACCTGAAAAATATTGACCATACCTTTTATTATGTGAAGCTATATTTATATCATTACTCATCATTATTTCCTTTACCTTTTTTTAAATAAGCATAGGCTTCTTTTGCATCTAACGTAACCTTAATACCTCTTTCTAAACATTTAGTTATATAAAGTGAATATATTCTACGTTCATCCTTTACACCTTGTTTGCTACATTCATCAATTACTAAATCAAGAACATGTTGATCACTCATTTCATCCTTTTCTTGTTCTCCAGCAATTTCTAGAAGTAATAGAGGATCTCCTTGCACAGAATCTTGCGAAACAACTTGCTTGAAACTACCTTGTTTCTTATCAAGAATATTTGTCTTTGAAACTGTTAATCCTGCATTAATTACTGCACTTTCAAAAGAACGCCATACTTCTGCTTTTGCCGCATGAAAAACTACAGCTGCATAGTGTTTATTCTTTAGAACACGTGTAATTTCGCTAAAAACTTGTGATAA
This sequence comes from Bacillota bacterium, assembly GCA_023413555.1. GTDB lineage: Bacteria > Bacillota > Clostridia > Lachnospirales > Lachnospiraceae > KM106-2. The sequence continues at coordinate 16,807 of JAEZPG010000092.1, forward strand.
CATATTTTTATATTCAATTACATCTTTACATTGTGATGAGCTTATTATTATTTCATCTTTCCTGTCTGTTACTTTAGAAAGCCAAAGCTCATTAATTTGATTTACTTCTGCATATGGAATAAAATCGCCAAACGGTGGATCTGTAAATATAAAATCAATACTATTACTATCAATCTCCAATTTTGTACTTGAAGAATTATTAACATAAACCTTTCCAGTACATCCTTCTAATAATTTATAGGCATCATAAAAGGATTTTGATTTTCGCTTTAGTCCTAAAAATATATTTTTCTCTACTGGTAATTTGCTAATATACAACACACCACTTTGGGCACCTGTTAAAACAAAATCTTTCGCATTCTTTTTAGCAACTACTCTTGTCATTAATGTACAATGTGTGGCATTGTAACTCAATAATAACAACTTTAATGCATCTGCAATTTCCTTAGAATACATCTCTGCTTTTTTCCAAAGTTTATACATTACCATATAATTTCTTTTAGTATAAAAGTGATGTAAATGTGTTATTCCTAAATGATATCCAGCACGATGTAATTCACCCCAGACTATCTCTTTGGGATAATCAGATACATCAAAGGGTTCATTCTCTATTGCAGTGATATTCTTTATATCATCACTATTTGCTTCCCTATCCCAATTAACTCCATCTGTTGTCCCATAAATCCAAGCTGGTATACGTTTTTTCCTAATTACAGTCTTACCCAAAAGCCTATCTTCATGTGCTTCTGTTACGTGATTCATTGAATCAACCTCATTTAACGTACGACAAATTGGACATGTGATTTCTTTATCAAACTTAACAGGTGACCTGCTTGTTCCTTCCGAAAAATACGATATTTCTGCATTACATGCCGAACAGCTTAAAACATCTGACCAAATCACATAGCGAATAGTACCTACTTTCCCCTCGTTATCTTTCGCATAATAATATTTAGACAGTTCATTTTCTGCCTCTCTTACAAAGCTATCTACTGCTTTTTTAAATTCAGATGCTTTAATACGACTTGATAACGTTTGAGTTGCAAAAGATCCGTAAGTTCCTATTTCATATATGACCGCATTACGTTTTCCCCAGGTTGGTGTTACACTTAACTCAGCTGCTATCTTTTTCATTTGTTCTGTTGGCTGTTCACATAATAGTGCCGCTATTGCAGTGCTTCCACTCCCACCGAATGTATCTAAAATAACATCATTGGGTTTGGTAATAGTAGCAATATATATTGCAATAGACTCAGGCGAAATCTTTGTTGGATATGGGAATGTATTGTAGAATGCTCCTGACCGTGTAGAAGGTAATGGCCTAGAAAACAGTTGTATTATTTCTTTATTCATCTATTTCACCTAAACCTATATTTTCATTAATTATTTTATCATTTTTTTGTACAGCAGTTTTTGATAAGTTTAGCATATTCTGTTTCACAATCATCATACCAATCTCCTTAATTAATATTAATAAACAATCATCTTATTGTTTCTGTTTTTATTCTATACGAACCGTTCTTTTTATCTCATTTATGACATATTACCAAACTATTATAGCATATACTATTCTGCGATGCACATGCTAATTTAGTACCTTTTATAAGACGATTTTTTAAGCTAGGCAATAGTATACTCGCTCAGCCGTATCCAAATAAAATCATCTGAAAAATTATTAAAGTAGTACAAATCAAATTATATATACTCACGTTTGTAATTTTATATCACTATATAAATTTCCCTTTTTATTACTGTTATCAATTTGCAAAGACCTACTCACCTCATCCCCATACTCATCCTTATCCAACCTCATCTTCAATTCCTTCATCCACTCTGCCTTATAATTTATACTAAGATAATACCCTTTACATCTGACAACTGAACTACATGAAACTACTTTCCAAACACTTTACAAGTACTTTAAACTTCATATATACCATAATGCAAATCAATATATTAAAATATTAATTTTATTTCTATAAAATAAGAGAGAGCTAATAATTTACAATTATCTCCCTTTTATATCCAAACATATTAGGCTCATACTCTTTAATTATCATCATCTGCTTTCCAAATCGCATAATATTTTTTTGTAGATACTTCTTTTTTCATCAGGCTAAACCCAGCTACTATACTGGGATGAATTTTTTATCTCTTTGACTCTGAAACAGGTTTCAGAGTCACTTCAATCCCCTTTGGGAATTGAAGCTTTCATAGATAATAGTTATTAGATGTGCAAAGTTATGATTACAATTATTGTATTTACTATAATAAATGACTTAATTATGCGCTTAACTTTGCACCGTCATCTTCTATCCTGCTTAAAATCCAGTATGTGATTCTTTTTTTATTCTTCTGAACAGTCTTCGCTGAAATATAATACCCTAAATCATTGATTACCGTATTAATGCTTCCTATCCTTATAGACTGCCCTCGTCCATCCCCAATGGAATACTCTTTGTATAACACATGAATAAACTGTTGATGTATATCACTGTACAATTGAATTGGATAATTTAAAAATCCTTCTAGATAAACAGGCAGTCTATTAGCTCTGTTACTTCTTATCTCTTCTTTCTCTGATAATGTTTTCAGAGCTTTTCCTTTATCTATTATCACATCATTAATTGACTTGTCATATCGTTCTACAATTTGCTTTGCATACTGATAATTTACATTTCTAAAATCATAGAAGCTCATTTTAGCTGAATAGTAATCATTAATATCGAAGGTTATCTGATTTAATCTACAATACAGATCTCTTTTAAATCCGATTTTAGCTAGATATGTTTCACGCACTAAAAATCTTGCTGTGATTCCTGATGTATCCTTCTTAATAACATTGAGTTTTTCACTTTCCCAACATTCTTGATACTTGCGATTAAACTCTTCTACAATAGGATAAGTTGATGGCTCTTCTACTTTGTAATCTTGTTGCATTTGTAAATAATCATTGTACATTTGAATTTGAAATAATACCCCATCATATTCTCGTTTTATACGTTGATAATTTGTCACAATATACACTTTTAATCTATCTGAATTAATCACCTCATTGAATCGTTTTCGACCAATCATCTGAATAATCTGTACTAGATCATGAACATTGTCTATAATCATGGTAGTAAATTTAACATCCTCTATACTTATTCCATTATCAAGAGCTGAATTAGCAATAAGATATTTCGTATGAAACTTTTTATCTTCTACTAATTGTTGTTGCTTTTTTTCCATAGCCACATCCTTTTGCTTACCCTTTACCCATTTAGAATGAATATAATCGGCATCCTCTAATTTTTTACACAACGATTTCATCTTGCTTTTATCAGTAAAAATCATACACTTTTCGCCATGAGGAACACGAAGTGCCAATGAATCAACTCTCTTACTTGTAAAAAATAAATCAATACGATCATACCAATTAATCACCTTATTATAATCATAAATCTTTAAATTTCCCTTTTCTACACTAATACCATTTAGCCAAAGCGTTGGTAAAAGTTCAAACTCAGTAGCTGTAACTAATATCAACTCTGCCCCACTAGCTCGTCTTTCCATTAATATTCGAAGGATGTCATCACACTCTTCATTATAGGTTGCGTCTTGTACTATGAAATGTGCTTCATCACATATCACAAACTTAAACTTTGACAAAAAGTCCTTGTCTACTTTAGGCAGTGAATGATACGTCATTACTTTAACTCTATCTCCATATGCCTTTTTCATATTTCGGTTTGCCACCTCTTCTACCAATTCATTGGTAAGATTCTTCTCGGCCTGTTTCAAATCTGCCTTATGCTGTGCAACTAATGTTGATCTATTGGCAAGTAGCAGTACATTATTAGCGAATGCTCCTTCAGTTAAATCCCTTATTAACTCATTTATTATAAATACACTTTTCCCTATTCCAGTGCCGCCAACAATTAGCTTTACAATTCCTGAACGTTCCTTAATCTCTTTATATTCACTAGTTTTCATTACCTCTGCTAAGTATTTATGTTTCTTCATATCAATATCTCCTTAATCCTCTTCTGGTTACCTTTATATTTGTATTATATAATTGTTTTTTAGCCAGTAAACTCAAATGCAAAAAAAGAGCAATTGATACCTTTACCAATTACTCTGCACTATTTCATATTATATTTACTTCTCTCTTTTTGCTCTTATTAAGGTACTTTTACTAATTGTAGTTAGTTTCTCTATCTGCTTATATAAATTGCTCTCCAATAACTCTAATGCATGTTCTAACTGAGCCCGTCCATACTTCACTCTTATTGATATTTATACTGCATTATTAACTTGTCTAATGTTGGACGAGATATCTTCAATTCTTTTGCCAACTGAGATTTATTTATTTCTCGATTCCTATATCTTAGATAATGTTGATTGAAATCATTTATATTGATTGGCTTTCTACCTTTATATTTTCCCTGTTTCTTCGCAATCGCAATACCTTCCCTTTGACGTTCAAGAAGATTCATTCTTTCAAATTCATTGATAGCTGCTATCATTGTTAACATTAATTTTCCTGTGGGAGTTGATGTATCAAGATTCTCTTTTGTACTAACAAGACTGATTCCTTTATTATTAAAAAGCTCTACCAATTCCAACAGATCTTTTGTGCTTCTTGCTAATCTGCTAAAATCATGGATATATACCGTATCCCCTTCTCTTATATAGTCAATCATATTTTGAAGTTCTGGTCGGTTTGTATCTTTTGCACTTACCTTTTCCATAAACCATTTATCTATCTGATATTTATTAAGCGACTCGATTTGTCTTGCTTCATTTTGTTCTACTGTTGATACTCTTACATATGCAATATTAGCCATAATCCATTCACCTTACTGTTATATTTTTCCTTTATTAATATTATATATAGTATTTTTGATTTCGTAAATATAAACTTATAATGTGATTTACATAATGTAAATTTGTATAGAATACAACTCTATTTTTACACATTAAACTGTACTTCACAATGTAAATTTGGATTAGGTTCTATTTTTACATTCCCTCCTATGATCAAAATTCCCATAATTATGGTCATTACTCACTCTTTTCATCAAGGAATACCAAATGTATGTTTTCATGACTTATATTACACGAACTGATATATTATTGAGTCATATCCTTTCATTGCATATACACCAATTCTATGGCTTTCTGGAGTAATGTTATATTGTCCCTGAACGGATATATATTCTCAAATTGCACTCAGGGCTTCATCTCTTATAATGGTTCATCAATATATCGCCACCTAATAACCATAAAAAAGAGGTACCTTGATATCCACACTGAGAGAATATCCATGTGCACACAAGGTACCAAATAATTTTTTTGTTTAAAATTATAACATTTCAAAATCTAATTTTGTTTAGTCTGGTATTTCTTCAATATTAATTCGCTTATATCTCTTTTTAAATGCAGGCTTCCCCCCTTCCATTATACTACAAATATATTTTCGAATTTTCAAATTCTGTAAGCCATTTCTACATGCAATCTGTGTTTGTCCTCCTGCTATATGAAGTACTGTAACATTGTCTGAGTCTCCATTTACTACAATATTAGCATTATGAGTCACAATTATTATTTGTCGATGTCGTTTTTCATCCCTCAAATTATTTACAATTAGTTCTGATATCAAACTATTATCTAAATCATCCTCAGGCTGATCAAGTATTAATGGTTCATTACCATATGAAAGAATAAACGCAAGTAATGTAGCTGTCTTTTGGCCAGGTGAAGCGTTTTCAATTGGTTGGAACCTTCTATTGTCTTGTGAATAAGAAATATCTAAACTATCTTCAGGGAACCAACACTCAAGTTTATCTATCGCATCTTCCGTCAGTGATTGTACCGCATTACAGAACTTTTTATCATATCCCTGTACTACTTCACCATAATAAATATCTTTAATTTCCTTCTTTACAGATTCAATTCCTTCTAATATTGTTTTAGCAGCGTTAATTCTTTTAGAAATCAATCCTTCCACATCATCATTACCCAATATTGAATCAAAGCCTTTCTCTCTACCAAGAATTGCTCTGAGGCCCATAGTAATATCTTCTTTATCTCCAAATGGAATGATATTAATTCTTACATACTTATTATTTTCTAAAACTTTATTTACAAAATTCTCACGATCTGCAGTTATTGTTTGCCTACGTTCTATTATTTGTTGATACATCTCATTCTTTTCATTCTGTAATTTGGTAATCTGATTTGAAGCTTCATAGACTTTTGAAAGTCGATACTCCAGACTTTCTTTCTTCTTAACTAATTCTGCGTAGTCATTGACTCCAGCCTCTTCTAACCTAACTTTCAATTCTTCATATATCGTTTTAATTTCATTGTACTCTTTTTCTGCTTGGGTCAACTTAATTTTTGCGTTCCATTGCTCTTTCGCTTTATCTAATTCAATAATCTCATTCTCAATCATTAAGCAGACTCTCTTATCAGTCTCTTGTAATGTATTCGTTATATCGATAATTTCTTTCTCTGTCTCATTGTTACAATCCAAATCTAGACTTAACTGTATTTTTGTTTTTATTTCTTCCAAAAATTTATTCATTGTTTCAATACGTTCATCATAATACTTTTTAACTTTATATATTTCAGCAATCCATCTTCTAGTTTTTGAGTATTTGTCAAGTACTTCTGAAAACTCAGAATCCTTAAACAAATTGATTTTATTGTTTATATCTTCCAGTTCACCTTTGATAGAAGAGACACCATTTACATCAACCTGTAATTCTCTGATTTTTGAACAAACAGTAAAATACTTATTAAATAATTTTTTATGTTCCAGACACCAATCATCATATGCTAATTCATCAGAATCATTAATAATCTCCAATAATGCTTTTGGATTTCTTGCAAGTTCAAATATTTGTTTTTGGCTATATATTCTAACTGGAAATCTATTTTCAATTTTTCCATCTGTAGGTAGATACTCACCATTTTGATATGAATACATATTAATAGTACCAGTATCGAAACTCCACTCTGCCCTATATTTTTGGTTATCTCTTATGTACAATGCACTCAATACTGTATTCGCTAACATAAGTCCATTACTACGCTTACCACTATTCTCTTCAGTATACTTTTCAAAATCTGAAAGCAAATTTTTTGGAAGCTCATTTTTACGATTAAATACAGTCCTAATAAATTCAATAATTGTTGACTTTCCTGTACCTCTACCCCCGATAATTGTATTAAGCCAAGGACTGAAAGAAAGTTCAAACACTTGTTGTCTACCAAGATACATTGCATTTCTTATTTCAATCTTTTCAATAACAGGATGAACATACTCATTGGGATTCTCCGTCACCTCATCTGAACATTTCACTGACATTTTTCCATCTTGCAGTGAAAGTTTTAGTTCATCTAACGTTAAACTACTCATCTTAACCCATGTATAATGACTACCATGAAATTTTTGTCCATATTCACCTGTAGGGCAATGTGCATCAGATCCTAAAACACGACACCATTCTATTTTACTATCTATGTACAACTGAGGATATTCACATTCAGGAGTTGTAATTTCAGCCGCAAAAATATTCTCACACTTAATGTTTTGATCAAGTGTATTTCCACTACACTCAGTAAAAAGTCCTTTAGCATCGTTGCAATGTGCCGGTATCGCAATACCACCACTTCGAGTTATCTCATCAATAACGTTGACAAAACTTACTTCTGAACATCCATCACTTTTACCTTTTGTATCTCTATAGTGAATAGCACCTAATAGCCTATCTATAGTTGATGTTCCCTCATTTTCAGGAAAGATTGCTAGTACATGAACATTACCATTGACTGTTAATTCAACACCCGGGAAAATAACTAATTTTCGATAATAATCTAGCTTTTCAGTTTCTAATTCTATATATGCACTTTTTAATTTATCAATCCAATCACCAGAATTATGGTCAGTAACAACTATAGCATCAATCTCTTTATCCATATAAAATTTCAGATATTCTTTAGGAGATGTAGCAGCTAATTCAACCTGATTTACACCCTTTCCGTAATCAGAGGATGCCGGAGTATGACAATGAAAATCTATACTCCACCACCTGTTTCCTACACAATTCGTCTCTATTTTCATTTTAAACTCTCCCTATAGTTTTTTATTACATAATATCACATTATGTAATAATATTCCATGCCATACACATTATTTCCAATATTATTCACCCTATGTTACATAATCCAAATTTGTAATACAGCCCAACTTTACTGTCTTCTTTCTATAAATATAATATTATTTCAATCCTTCCTTAAAATACTTTATCATTGATTTGATTCTCCTAACTAAAGAATCAATATATTACCGGTCTACAAGATTCCGAAGTGAAGCAAAAATAACTTACCTTGTTCCAACAAATTTATGCTGAAACAAAGTAAGTTATCTATATTATTACATTACATCTTGAAATTTACTTTTTATTATTAAACAATTTACTCATATCTGGCGTCTTATCTTCTCTAATCTTCCTATATGTCTTTTCATCAATCTGATAGTACTCTTTATTTTTAGTGACGATATAATACCCCAATACCTCACGTGTTATATAATCCATTTTCTTAAATACCTCTATTTCATTAACATTTTCAACTTCAATAGTCTTCTTGACCTGAATACAATACTTATTCATTCAAAATCCTCACTTTTCATATATGCTCTTTCCCCTACTCCCCTAGCTTCTTCTTTGCTTATTTTCGTTTCACTTGATCTTTTCATGAAATGCTCATTCAATATCTTATTTTGTTACAGTAATTATTAAAATATTACCGGTCTACAAGATTCCGAGGTGGAGCATAAATACCTTACCTTGTTCCAACAAAAAAGCTAAAATAAAGTAAGGTATCATCATAATATTACCGTATACACTGAGTTCGTCGGCTCATACATCTTCTATTAATACTGATATCATCACATTAGTTTTACCATAACTAGTCTGTCCATCATGTCTCTGCTACTAATGCTTACCCACTCTTTCGAGTGCCAAACTACCACCACAACCGTTTATTTTAGGATATTGGTGCGTTGCTCCACCTAACAAGCAGTTACTACCTTTACACTTGATGCAATAGAAGAAACTCACAAGTGAATAACTGCTTTGTTGATATATTGCATCGGCTCAACTGACCTTGTACGGTTTTAACTGTCACGGCTTCCAGTCGCGACAAACGTTGATTTTACTGTATTTCTATGTAGATAAAGCACTAATATCATCACCAATGACAGGTGGAGTAGCCGATACTTAGGAAGATGGGCTTATCTTCAGACTTAGCGCGAGTAAAGGCTTCTTCAGACCATGGGTACCAATCTACAGGGTTATAGGCATGTTGGAGAAGGTACGGGGACTTCTCATGAATTAAGTGATTGGGATTTCTATTTTCTTGGTTCATAACATTACCACCTTCTTCGTTTCCACTTAGTGTTCTCTTACCTAGATGAAAGTATTCTCTTCGGATACTACATAATTGCTTGAAGAAAAAACTCCTTCCTCCTGCCTTATCTATAAATTGGTACCTCCGATTCGATCGAATGCATTAAATCTCCAGGCATCACGTACGACTTCCATCTATATCAGTTGAGAAATCTTAAATAGGTCTCCCTTACTTAATAGGGTTCGGTCTTCGCACGTCTTGTTTTTTAAAAGTCGGCAAGTTTGCTATAAGCGTATTCTTCAATTAATCATTCCATAATCATCTCACCTATCACTATTTATACTAGGATAAATAGTCTCCCAGAAATATGAGGTATCTAACTTTATAATACAGATTGTTACTATAAATGAAATGGAGGTATAATGATGAAATACTTATGGACAACGTTACATGTTAATAATTTAGAGGAATCTGTACAGTTCTACTCTAATATGGTAGGGCTCAAAGTGCTACAGCAGTTTCCTGCTGGACCAGAAATCTCAATCGTTTTTATGGGAAATGGGACTTCGGATGAGACAATCATTGAGCTCTTTGAGAACAAGAATGAGTTGGTCACACCAATCAATGATTACATATCAGCAGGGTTTGAAGTCGAGTCTGCAGAAGCCATGTTACAAACAGTTCAAAATAAGAACTTTCCAATTTATCATGGTATCATGGAAACCCCTAAGTTCAAATGGTTTGACGTAAAAGACCCAAATGGTTTAACCATTCAATTCTTCGAACGAAAATAAGTACAGAGATACATTAGATTCCAATGATGTCACTTCAAATAAGCTTGGATTCACACTGACTAAGAGGCAGTCGTACAAACCAATGTACTGACCGCCTCTTTTCTACTTTCTTTGCTTGCAAATAGAATTCTTATGAAGTCATCTGTCAAAATCTGATTTCCGGATAGTAACAGTTCATTCCCATTTTACACATGACTACTCTTTTAGATGGAAATCTCATTTTATCTAGATATTCCGTCTCCGATTTACAAGTCTTCGCAATTTTAATATTATCTGCTAATAAGCGTATATCTTCACATATTTCCTCGTACTTCTCTCCTCTTCCAACAATCTTGCCTGCTTGAATACCCATTTGTACAAAACGATAAATAGAACACAACCCGCATGCATAAGTATGAAACCCATTGTGATAAAGCATATGATTTAGTTCCATATCATGACGCACTTTGAAATCTTCCTTTGAGGTGATAAGTTCACACTCTGAACGACTTAGTGTTGTACAGAGTGCTACTTTCTCTGAGCGGTGTAATCCAAGACAATTAGAATCTGAAAAGGAGCACCCATCTCGCATCATAAATACTTCGTACTCCAGATCAGGCACCTTTTTTATAATGCAACGAATATCAGTAATACTAAGATCTCGTGGAAGGATGATCCTCCTTGCCCCTAAGTTGCGATAATATCTTGCTATGTCTGAATTATATACTCCTGCAATCGTACTTACAACTGCATTAAGCTTATAATTCTTAGCGATTTTCACTAGTTCAGGACAGGATACAATAATTCCATCCACCCCTACTTCATAAAGAGGCTGCATATATCTCTCCATAAATCTGAGCTGCTCCTCACTGTAAATGCTGGAGTTAAATGTAACATATAGGATTAGCTTTTCTTCTTTTACTTTCTTTATAATTCGTAGAACATCTTCAAAGGTATTGTAATTGGCCATATCTCTAAATCCTGTTAAGCGATTTAAGTCTGCATATTCTCCAAATGCCTTATGCCACTCTGGGTCAAAGAATCCAATGTAAAACTCTCCTGCACCCGCATTTTTATACCCTATAAGATTCTCTTCCTTATTTAACGGAACTAAGACTTTCACGATATCCCTCTTTCCTATCGTTACCTTCCTTATTGTAATGGTAGTGGAAAATAAATCAGTCGATACTTGTCTAACCCACTCAACTCATAGCCAGGATGTTTAAAATATATGGTTCGTCCATATCGAATATATTCCATATTCTCATCAGAATCCAAATATTTGACAATACTCTCTGCACAATTACCCTCACAAGCATCATTTACCCTAAACTTATTTACGATTTCTTTCGTTATCGAAGCATACTCACAAATTCTCCCTACCGTCTGATAACAGTAAGGGACATGTATACCCACAATAATGTCATCTGGAACCTCTGCAAAATTCATATTCTTATGGGTGATATCCATTTCAATAGATTTTATCTTATAGTCTTTTATAATTGTTCTTAAATGATTGGTAAACATTTTAGGTCTCCATGGTATCTGAAAATAATTATCATATCGGGGATCACGATAATCCTTCATGATCAGCCTGCCTAAGTTCATTACTAGCCCATAGTTTTCTCTTACATAGAAAAGCATTCCATAATCATTGACTGTAATCTCATCAACATTATCTGCTCCAAATTCCACAATCTGACTAATTCTTTTCTTTCCTAACTCTAGATCTCTTTCTGAAAATGTAGGAATCACTAACGTTACTTTTATATTCTTTTCTTTACAGAGACCAAATACTTCTTTTAAATCTGAATCTGACTGTTGAATAAAGTATTTTCCACAAAAGGAAGAGCCTATATAAATTCTCTCACAAGTCTTAAACTGTGCTACTATCTTTGCATCCAATAGACTCTCCAGTATCTTTTTCTTTGTGAGCAGATATGGAAGGATTTCACACAGATTTAAACAGTTGATTTGCTGCATATACCTCATGCTCCCTACTGATTTTCTGTTCAATCTCTTTACTCTTTATATTTTACCCTCTAGACACATTAATAATCACATCTATAATAAGTAGGATGCATCATCTTGACAAATGGAGATAGAAATTTCTTATTTATTTGAATACATAGCGAATGAATATGAACTCCATGGTTTGTAAACACTAATACTATTATTTTAAATTAAATTACTCAATGAAAAGAGGAAATTGGAAATGAACAGTGAAAATAATGGATTCAAAAGTACTACAATAAAAATGAAAGACGATCTGTCCAAACTAGCAAAAAAAGAAGGTAAACTTATAAAAGACACTGGAAAAGTTGTATCAAAAGCAACAGATAAGTATGTTGATGAACTGGAAAATAAAATGAAAGCAATGACTACAGATCGCTTTAAAGACAATTAAAAGGACGTATTTAAATAGGGGCTGTCACAGATATGGCAGCTCTCTTCGTGTAGGGATATTATATTTACATATTTCCGTAAGAATTGTTATAATATAGGTATTTCATATAGTGATTGAGGAGGCTACGATGAACAACGTGGAGAAAAGTAATCATCCATCTGCTGTACGATCGAGAAAAATGATCGCTGAGGCGCTGATTAGTCTGATGATGCAAAAAGAGTATTCAAAGATTACCATAACGGACATCGCAAATGAAGCACAAATAGCTCGAAAAACTTTCTATCAACACTTTTATAGTCTGGAAGATATCTTGGATGAGTATATTCAGATGCTTTATATAGACTATATTGACACGATAAGCAAAGTACAAATTACAAGTATTATTGAACATGTAGAACTTTATTTTCAGTTCTGGCAACAACATATGCATTTCTTAAGTCTGCTGTCAAAACATAAGCTACTTGTCTTTATTTTAAGAAAATATGAGGAATTGGTGCCTTACCTACATACCTATCTACCATGTCAATTACAACATGATACTACAGAATTTGAATATTATACCGCATTTACGTCAGGTGCATTCTGGATGCTGCTATGCAAATGGGTCGAGAGAGGTGGAAAAGAACAGCCTGAGGTAATGGCAAACGCATTTCAAACCTTTTTCTTAGAGATGGCAAAGACTCGTTAAAAAGTAACCAAATGATATCTAAATGTTACACTTACTTGGAAAGCATTGAATTTCTTCTTCTATTTTCGTATATTGTAAGAAATCCCACACGAAACTATGGATTAGAAAGGATATAAGATGGCTAGTATTTTTTGTTTTTCATCAACAGGTAACAGTCTCTATGTTGCCAAAAGAATCTCCAAAGAACTGGTTGGTGAGGTAATTTCCATGGCATCGGACACACATACATGTAACGATGATATCATCGGATTTGTATTTCCAACCTTCTATTTTGGATTACCACAAGTTGTAGAAAGGTTTATAAAACAGTTAAAGATTGAAAATCCTCAGGCATATGTTTTCACTGTGGCAACCTGTGGGAATTTTGCTTGTAATCTAGCTAGTATCATACAAGTGCTCTTAACAAAAAAAGGTATGAAGTTATCTTACTATAAAAAGGTAAAGTGTGTAGAAAACTTTACCCCAGCTTTCTCAGTAAATGATCGTCCGCTGATACACGAACTCACAGATCGGAAGGTTGATCAAATTATCGAAGATCTTCGTGAGAAAAAGAAAACACGCATAATATCATTTCGCATCATTAATAGAGCAAATTACTTAAGATATCCAGCAAATCGATCCATATCCTGTGACAAGAAATTCAGTGTCAGTCAGTGTAGTTCCTGTGGAACGTGTGTCAGAATCTGTCCTAATAAGAATATAAAGCTTGTGAACGGAAAACCTGAGTTTCAGGGAAACTGCCAGCTATGTTTAGCTTGTCTTCATATCTGTTCAAATGAAGCCATCAATTGGAACAGAGGAACAAAGAAACGTACCCGTTATACCAATCCTTACATTAAAAAGAGTGAACTAATAGAGTTCATGAACCAATAATCCTATGTAAGCCATATCTGTGTACTGCTTTATGATTATTTAAACTTTCCTTCTTATTCTACGCCTCATCGCTTTATATCGTTTGCTCAATAATCTAGAGCAAACGATTTTTGTTCACTATATTCTCATTTCAAAACCATATTCACGTAATACGAAATCATCAAATCTTTCTTCATAAATACCCTCTACCTGCTTAAAACCATTTTTCAGATATAAATCAATGGCAGGCTTATTCATATCTACCACAAATAACCTTACATATTCAACACCCTTTTGTTTCGCAATCGCTTTGGCGTTCTTAAGCATTCGCTTACCAATTCCTTGCCTCATATAATCTACATTTACTCCGAAACGATTTATGTACATTACCCTAGCTTTTCCATCTTCCCATTGCACATAGCTTTCCCCATCATTTGATTCATATAGAGCAAATGCAGAGATGATTACTTTGTCATCTTCTAATATATAAAGACAATTATGCTCAATATCTGCCTGAAAGAATTCACATGGAAAGATATCGTCCCAAATCTTTATGTCATTCATATTCATATGGGCAACTATTCTACGAAATACCGTCTTAAGTTGAGGCAAGTCCCTCATCTTGGCCATTCTGAAATTCATATACTTTCTCTCCCGTAATAGATTGGAAAACTAAAATCCACAAACGAAGCATTCCTTAACTTAGACTCAATAATCCGGCTATTTAGATTAATCCAGCTTTTGCATCGATCAAGAATTATCGCATCACTGGTCACAACATGATCCAATGTCTCTAAAACCGAATCCACACTAGTAATATTCTCTACCTGTAGGTCAAAACTATATCCTTTCAATAGTTCAAGGAGCCGTTCCTTTAATTTTCCTGAATTAGAAACCGGAGCATCTAGATAAAAGGTCACCTTTCCCACTTTGAATTCTTCTAACACCTCTCCGAGGAGAAGAATTGCTGTTTGGGTTTTATCGATTAGGCGATAGGTACCTCGAAGCCCCGCCAAATCCCTAAATGTTCCATCCATACATTTTAGCAATAAGGAGTCAGATAATGCCACTTCCAGAGTAATTATCGTATTAAGTCCATCAATATTCACTGTACTGCCTTCACTAATATCAACAATTTCTTTCTTTTTTCTATTTAGAATGTCGTCTTTTGAGGAAGTCGCTCTAACTAACGCTAACCTTTGCCTTGCCGACAGCAGATAATGATTCCCTACAAAAGTGGATGCTCCTTTTATGTGGTATCCTTGGTTTAATAGATAGTATAAGTCCTGTGCTGCCTGATACAGTTTTTGACGTGACTTATCATGAAACTCTATTTCATCCTTCTGAGAAGAGCCTCTTTTCACTACTTTGCACATAACCATCCATCCTTTTGACTCTATCCATAATTTCCAATTGAGAGGCCTGTAGTCAATGACTGTTGCATAAAAATTTACGAAAGAAGGAGGGCCCACACAAATTCTATCCTATGTATTTACTCTTTACAGTTTTTATATTTCTATACATGAATTGCTTTCTACTGGTACACCTCTATTTCCTATCTGAAGCAGCTTCTTTAATCCATTTTCTACATTGTTCAATCTTTATGGTTGGATCATACCCATACTCTTTTCCCATATTTTGAAGCATATCGCAAGGAAATTCCTTACATTCACCGCAGAAATTCAAATGCTTTTTCTCACAGCAAGCCTTAACCTCACAGAACCCCCATATTGGCTTCTCCATCAATAGACAGCCTTTGCAACCCCACTCTTCCTTATGTTTACAGGAATTACAACATACTCCACATCTTGATTCAATCATACTAATATCTCCTTTATCTTTTATTTTCATATATATAGATGCTTATAAAAAGAAAAAGGTACGAAAAAAACAAAAATAATTAGTTTTATTTTAATGACTCTATGATTGAATGAAACCAAGTCGCATCTGGTTGCTGATCTGGCATATTACGATATAGATAATATATTTTCTTTCTTACCAAGTCATTGGGTTGATATTCTCTTTCACAATCCTCAAGGGAAGTTATAATCTTTCTTGCAGCCTTTTTATTATTCTCATTGGTACTTCTAAAATCAATCCACGCTTGACATCTACAGGGATTCTTCACATCTAATAGATTACAGTGTCCGTCAAAAAATGCATCGAGATTCTTTCTGGCTCTAAAAAGTAATCCCTTCGTTGCTGCATTGGATAGTTGTAGCATCTGAGACACTTCACTTACTGACAAACCAAACATATCAATGAGTGAAAAAGCAATCCGCTGATGTAGAGATAATTTACTGGCCATGGCATAAAAGCATCCACTTTGTATACTTCTTATACTCTCCTCTACAACTACCTCCTCTTCTGGATTTGGTAGCTGAGTACCTAACAAAGAACCTTCCAACTCTAGTTCCTCAAGTTTATCATGTAATTCTACCTTATGCTTGGTTGTTTTTCTATAATCCATAAGAAACTGACGATAACAAATGCTACGTAACCATTTTTTTATCGCCTCTTCCTCTCTAAGCTGTTCCATATTTTCCCATGCATGAATGAATGTCTCCTGAGCAATATCCTCGGCCTTCACTGGATTACAAGTTAACTTCAATGCATATTTGTATATGTATGTGCCATAATTGGCAACTACTTCTTCTATCCTCATTATCATCACCTTAAGAGACAGTATACAACAATACTGTCTCTTAATAAACACAATTTACATTTTTCTTATATTACTCATCACAAATCCACTCTTAGGCAAAGTAGGTATCTTTTGCATGGAATAATCCAAATTCTGCTTTGGCACATCATAATCTAAACGATTTACCAAATAATCTGCAAATACTTCCATGACCTTTAAAGTTATGATATCCCCCGCACATCGATGGCCACTCTGTATCTTCCCGCCGCCTTGAGGTACGAAATCATAGTAATCCTGCTTTCGTGATTTAAATCGTTCCGGCATAAATCGATTTGGTTGTTTCCAAAGTTTTGGATCATGATTGGTTCCATACAAATCCAGGACAACTAATTTATTCTTTCTAAATAGATAATGCTTCCAGACAAAATTACGCTTTACTTTTGCACCTACGAATGGCGCAAATGGATAAAAACGGCGTACCTCCTGACAAAACATTTCAAGATATAATCTATCGCCACTTCCTATTCTGTCCCTGCATTCTGGATAATTAGCAAGGGCTAACCCCTCAAATGTAACAAATGTAGCAATCGCAATTATTGGTCGCAAAAGATTAATCAAATCCACTGCGGCAATCTGAGGGGGCAATTTCTTTCCATTCTCTTCATACATACTCATCTGATAAAGAGGGCTTGTCTTATCTACAACAAGCGCTCCGTCTCGAACAGCTACTATGCTATTCTTAATCCAGTGTTCTACATCTTTTCGTGCCTCTTTGCCCGTTCGATAAGTCTTACCAAATCTACCAAAGCCATATATCATGAATCCAAATTTGTCAGCATACTTTGCAATTTTATCTTTTTCATAAGAGATTCCCACCCATTGGAAAACACTCTCAAATAACACCCTTTGGCTTTCCTTATATAGGACTACATAGGACTTCTTTTCCCATCTGGTAGCATATTGATCCAGATTCGTTTGACATATTGTTAGAAACTTTTTTTCATAATCTGGTGTCAATAAAGACATAAATTGGGCTTTTCGCTGTTTATGGTTTTTTCCGTCTAAGCCTTGAACACCTTTTTTTCCAAATAGGGTTTTCTGAACCCTCATTGGCGCAACTCCTTTTCTTTTGAAATATCTCTCGTTATAAAAAAGTTCACCTGCTTCCTTTCCCATTAGAAAAGTGACTTTTTTTCCTAGAAAACGAGCTGTAAAGATGTTTGTATCTAGTTGATTCATTCGTTTGGATATAAAAAGATAACCGTCCCTTAGAAAGCCACAGGTACTATCAAGTGGCTTATCCTTTGGCATTTGTTTTAGTAATCGCATAAATAATTCCCTCTTTCAGATATTATTAGTTAGTATCCTCAGGGAGGGAAGAAATATTCTTTATAGATGCCAAACATATACCTAATTGTGAGTCTTACTATTAGATACATGTATGGCATTACTTTTATTTCTTGCAGAGATATGTCCCACCATCTAACACATGAATCGGCTCCAAATTAGGCAGATCACCACAAACATAAACAGAAGAGATTGTATTATCTTCTAAACGAATATTGAACATTAATACACTATCCTTACTTCCAGTTGCAGTTACATTGATTCTATAGGTTCCAGGCGGAACAACCACATAATCTGTCATTTCACGAAACATTAAATCCTTAGCAAACTGCATATCATTTGCTGTAATATCTACACCAGGTGCATTTGGCGAAAGATGTACTGCACGAACCGTACTTTTTCCCTCAGTAACTCCATTTTGACTGTCATCCTCTAGAACAATTAACTTTAAATCATCTAGATTACCTGTTGCTGCCGCTGTTAGAATCTTGCGATCTGGTACTGTCAGAACCACTGCAATGACAGGGTTCTCTTTTGTGCCTGCTGCATATACATCCACCATATGGTCTCCCACAGGTACTGGCATATAATCAGTAATCTCTGTAAATACCAGGTTCTGTGCTACCACTGCACCATCCACATATACATCGACTGCAGGTGCATTGGGAGCCGCGTGAAAAATACGCACCAATGATGTTCCCTCCATGATATTAAAACAATCCAAGTAGTCAACACCTCATATTAGCTTTTGTACAATACTATGGCGATTTCTCATAAAATAGAATATAGGATGCAAAGTTATCACATAAACTAATGCTCTTAGGTCCATAATATTCTTATCATCATAGAAAAAAAGTGAGTGAAGAAAATGATTGATTCAAAAAATACTACTGAAAATATAAAAAATGATTCCCCTCCATTATTCAAAGATGATGGAAGTCATTTAAAAGAAGAATACCAAAAAAGTAAAAAGCCACAGGATAGATATATTGACGAATTGGAAGATAGAATGAAAGCAATTGCTGTGGAACGGTTTAAAAACTATTATCATTAATATACCAAGGAAGCCTACTATGACATACTATAGTAGGCTTCCTTAAACTTTTATTTTTCGACTACATCATCTAAAAGGTTGGCATCTCATTTCTTAATTTATAATGAAATGGCAATACAATCGTAGTCACATTTTTATGCTTATTCAAATGTTTACTTAAATAGTAACTGGTTTGATTATGCAAGAATAAATCATACCAATGTTCTGAGATAAATTTAATCGTAATAACTGAAATATTCTCTCCATGTTTCAGCTCACTTTCCCTTTTCCAAAGGTAATCGTCTAGTGGTTTAACGATATCTCGATACGGTGTCTTCAATATCATGAGTTTCGCAGGTATTTCAAGCTCTTCCCACTCTTTACTAAGGGATGCTGCATGTTCCGAGTGCCTACAGACATGAAGAACTGTAATATTATCTGATATAGAGTTGGCATAATTGATGGCCTTTAAAAATGGTTTATTGATATCATGAACCAGTACAATACAATGGGTGGAAGAAATCAAATATTTATCATAATAAGGATGAAAAGAATCTAACTTTAACTGTTCACCAATAAAAGAATAATGCTTGTGGATCATGTGCATTAAAAACATCAGAAACGGCATTGCAATTGCCAAAACCCAAGCACCATCTAAAAATTTAGTGCTAAAAACAATCACGGAAACAATCATGGTTACTAATGCACCAAAACCGTTAATCCAACTTTTGTATTGCCAGTTCTTTTCTTTCGTCGTAATCCATTTTTTAAACATTCCAAACTGGGCTATGGTAAAAGAAATAAAAACACCTACTGAGTATAATGGAATCAATGCATGCACATCACTTTTGAAAATGATAACTAGTGCAGAGGCACAAATGAAAATGAATAAGATCCCGTTAGAAAAACTCAGCTTAGTTCCCCTTGATGAAAATTGTCTTGGAACATAACCGTCGTGGGCTAATATGTATAGCAACTGTGGAAGACCATTAAATGCAGTGTTCGCAGCTAAAACCAGAATTAGTGAAGTGAAAATCTGTATTATGTAAAACATAACATTATGACCGAATACTGCGTTTGCTATCTGGGACAATACTGTAGGTCCATTTTCCTGTGATAGCACATTAAGATTTAAGGCAAGGATGGAGATACCACCAAAAATAAAAACAATGATTGCTCCCAGTGAAAAAAGTATGATTTTTGCATTCTTTGTACTAGGCGCTTTAAAGTTAGGCACCGCATTACTTACTGCCTCCACCCCTGTCATAGCTGAACATCCCGAAGAAAATGCTCTTAACATTAATATGATCATAATTCCTTTCATTGATTCTGTTGGAATGATTGTTGCCTTCTGGGCTTCTGAATATTGAATGGCATTCAAATCGCCCGTTAATAGCTTAATAAACCCGGTTATAATGAGAATTGCCATAGAAAAGATGAATAGGTATGTTGGAAGTCCAAATATTTTTGATGCCTCTCTGGCACCACGAAGATTAATCAATGTGATAATTGCTATACTCACTAGAGAAATAATAATCTTCGCCAAATCTGTTTCCAGTGAAGGAAATGCGGACGATATTGCTGCTGTAGAAGAGGAAATACTAACAGCTACAGTCATAATGTAATCAATCATCAGAGCCGAAGCACACAACAACGACGCTCCTTTCCCAATATTTTCTTTTGTAACTGAATATGCACCACCACCTAATGGATAATGATCGATAATCTGCGAATACGATACAATTAGAATAATTAACAAGAGTAAGATTGGTACTACGATAAATGGGATTGCATCAAATGCCCATAATCCTACAGCAGGTAGTAATACCAACAGAATTTCTTCAATAGCATAAGCTACCGAGGAAACAGCATCACTTGCCATGATAGGAAGACCCCATATTTTAGTAAGTTTTTCATGCTGCAATTCACTGTTCTTAATGGGTTTTCCTAATAAAATTTTTTTTATATTCATACAAATGGATCCTTTCTAGAATACTATATATGTATTATATGGCTGCATCTAACAATTTTGCATTTGTGATTATAGACTTACACCAGGCAAAAAGCAAATAAATATTATAGGAATTTTTGTTAATATATCGTATATTCTTTCTGCTTCTTTACGGTGTAAATCTTTTTCTTTTATATTCCTTCTCTTCCTGTAAAAATCTAAATCTATTTCTCTATTCTCTTTTTATACTTCCATAACTACCTCCAATACTATACTAGTAATTATTATGTTCTAGTTCATTTAGGTATATTCTTTATGACACATCTGAGTAAATTGCAATACATGTTAAAATAGCAACCCCTCTGCTCCAATCTCGGCTCTGGATTCCTATGATGATCACTTCCTTGTTTATCTTACTCTTTATTACCTATCGTAAAGAAAACATAAAATAACCCATAATTAAAGAATAAACCACCAAAAATACTATCATGTAATTTTCGGTGGTTTGTTTTATTGTATTATATAAAGTTTGGTTATTTTATCTAAAATTATATTCCGTTACAATACTCTCTCTTCCTGTAACTTGATCATTATAAAATTCATAGAAACATATTCCTAAAAAGCTGCCTGTAATATTAGTAACGTTATGATATCCTCTATTCCGTAGTGCTAACGTTGCATTATAGCTACGTTGACCAGTTCTACAATGTACATATACCGGCTTATCTTTTGGAATTTCATCCATTCTTTCTCTAAGTTGACTTAACGGAATGTTGATTGCCCCTTTAATATGCCCACGATTAAATTCACTGATTTCCCTTACGTCTATTATGATGTTATCCGTTTCAACCAACTCTCTTACCTTGTCCACATTCACTTGCCTAAATTCACCATCTAACAGATTGGATGCTACATACCCTGCATAGTTTACAATATCCTTTGCCGTAGAAAATGGAGGAGCATAGCTTAATTCCAAGTCCTTCAAGTCTTCTACTGTTCCGTTCAACTTAATTGCAGTAGCAATGACATCAATTCGCTTTGTTACATCACCTTTCCCGATTGCCTGCGCCCCTAAGATTTTTCCTGTCGGTACTTCAAATAGCAGTTTGAAATGCATTGGTGCTGCATCTGGCATAATTCCAACTTTATCGGATAGAATTATGCGTACAATCTCATAATTGATATTCATTTTTTGAGCTTTGATTAAGGATTCATTTAACCCTGTTGAGGCCCCATTATATTCAAATACTTTAATTGCAGAAGATCCTATATATCCCTTATTTAATGTACTCTTGTGATTGATATGATTTGCAACGGATCTAGCCTGCTTTAAGGCAGGGCCTGCTAAGGATAACTTTGTTGTAGTATGGGTTAATGCATGATATACTTCGATTGCATCACCCACTGCGTAGATATCTGGGTCATTGGTAAGATAATTCTTATCTACCTTAATTGCACCTGTGTCTCCGATTACAAGACCTGCTTCTTTTGCAAGAGTTATCTCAGGGGATACACCGACTGCCATAATCACTGCACTGGCATTGAGTTTCTTTCCAGATGCCAAGACAACTTTATCTTCATCAAACCTCTCCACCTTATCTCCTACAATTAAATTCACCTTATGATCCATCAATACTTTATGGAATATTTGAACCATATCGTAATCAAATGGTCTTAAAATTTGATTCGTAGCTTCAATCAAGGAAACATTGTAGCCCGCCTCGCTTAAGTTCTCAGCAACTTCAACTCCAACATATCCTCCACCAATCACCGTTACATCCGTGGTCGTCATTTTCCTTACAAACTGATTTAACTTATCAATATCAACTACATTTCTCACAGCAAAAACATTGACCTTTTCAATACCTGGTAGCTTTGGTACAATTGGAGAAGCTCCTGGAGATAAGATAAGTTTATCATACGTTTCTTCATATTCTTCGCCTGAATCCACTTTTTTTACTGTTACCGATTTATTTTTTCTATCAATAGCAGTTACTTCACTATTTACACGTGCATCTATATTATATTGCTTTAAAAACAACATTGGGTTCATTAATACCAAATTATCTACATCCTTAATAACCCCACTTAAATGATACGGAAGGGAACAATTAGAAAAAGAAACATGAGGCCCTCTTTCAAACATAATAATTTGATCCTCTTCACTATTTCTTCTTAGCTTCGCAGCAGCCGAAGCTCCACCAGCTACTCCTCCAATAATTAGTATTTTTCTTCCCATTTAATCATCCTCCTTGGTTAATTACTTATTACTTTCTCTTTGTTCCCACATAGGAACCCATGCCTCCAGCAACATTGATGACATCATAGCCTTGTTTCTCAAGTTCCCTTGTGGTTCTTCCACTTCTTCCACCTGACTGGCACATAATATAATAGGTCTTATCCTTTAATAAGTATTTCTCAGGACTTGAAAGTAAAGTACCCATAGGTATGTTTTTAGCGGTCCTTATACTTCCTGATTTATATTCATAGGGTTCCCTAATATCAATTAGTTCCACTTTGCCAATTAGATTGTCCATATCATTTACATTAATGACTTTACTGGTACCTTTTTTTAAAAAGTCAAACATAATAACATCCTCCTTAGTTAAAATTAATGATTCTTGTTTCATAGCTTTTCTGTTATCCTAATTATACATTATTTTCGACAATAATCTGTGACATAATCACATAAAATGCTGATTATTTTGTCTTTTCATACTCGAACCAATTACAAGATCATTACGAAAAAACCTCTTAACCAAATTGGTCAAGAGGCCCTAATCTAACGTCTATATAATTTCCCCAGATAACAAACGAATATATCACTTGCTAAATTGCAAGTGGTTGTCTACCATTAATGTCAGTGAATGAATACTTTAAGCCAATTTCCCCAGTACGTAGAATTGTTCCACTTTGCTCGATGGCACTGTCATCCTGTTCCAACGCCGCTATACAGCGTCCAACGAACTGTGGCGTTTCCATTTTATCTAGGCTTAAAGATGGATCATATTTTGCCAATTCAATCATTCCCTCAGTTGCAACATCACCTGGATAGAGAGCAAACATCTTTACTCCATATTCTTTTAATTCACAAGCAGCATCGGTAGTAAATTTATTCGTTGCTGCCTTGACCAAACCATGTGATACATTTAACCAATATTTCTCAGCGCTTATATATGATATATTGGCAATCAAGCCGCTATGTTGTTTTACCATCATCTTAGCAGCATAACGACTTGCAAGATAATTAGAACGCATTCCTACCATGTGAAGATCATCGAACAATGACATTGGTTGTTCCCAAAATGGTGTTTGGAAGAAATATTTATTCATGATGTGATCCACACCTGCATAAGCACTATTCACCAAAATATCGATCTTTCCCTGTTCTCTCTCAACTCGATCAAATAGTTCCTTAACCTCCTCATCCTTCTTGAAGTCGCAGCGATGAGCAATTCCAATACCCCCTAGTCGATTCACTTCATTGGCTGTTTCCTGTATCGTTGTATTCTTTAAAAAATCAGGAAATCCTTCTGTGTTTTCGGTTCTTCCTGTTACGTAAACGGTAGCTCCATATTCCCCCAGTGCTAGAGCTACACCTTTTCCAATTCCTCGACTGGCACCTGTTACAACTGCAACTTTACCTTTTAAATCATACATGTGAAATCCTCCTTTAATCATAAGAAAGACATACTATCTGTAGAAGCAATATATATAAAAAAAGCCATAATATCAGTAACATCTCTCTTCTTAAATGTTATCCAAATTATAGCTTATTGTTATTTCTCTTGCTTGACGTTTTTTGCTGTATTTATTGGGGCTTTTATGGGAACTAAAATACTCACGTCTTTTACATCATTTATTTTATAAATATCGAGCATCCCCATTCCATTGGGATTAAGTTCTATTTCCTTTAATATAATCCAACGATACAAATCCTCAACAAATGTATTTCTTATCTTTAACATATCTCCATAATATCGAAAACAAGCATACCAACCTTCTGATAAATGGAAACACTTTAACCCTTTTTCCCTATCCCCTTTCGATATATTTCCACCAAAAAACACAGTATATTTTCCACTTTCATTTCCATGGCAGCTCACCATACTATATAATTTATTATCCGTAAGTGATTTGGAATATCTTT
Organism: Bacillota bacterium; assembly: GCA_023413555.1. Lineage (GTDB taxonomy): Bacteria > Bacillota > Clostridia > Lachnospirales > Lachnospiraceae > KM106-2. Next base: position 42,057 of record JAEZPG010000092.1, read on the forward strand.
TTATAAAATTACTCCCAGTGAAGTGTAAGATATGCTCAAAGTCAGGTTTATTCTCATTTACTTCTGTATATATCCCATAGAAATCTGAACTCTTCAAATACAGAAAGGAATTCTTAAGTGCCAATGAACCTTTCTGGTTGGAAATATCCCTTATTACAATATTGGTCTTTTCTATCAATTTAATCTCCACATCACTGTTTCTATAAAGTGAAGGAGATATACCAAATTGCTTTCTAAATGCCCTACTAAAGACCTCAGGACTTTTATAGCCATAGTCCATAGCTACCATTGTTATTGTGCAGTCTGAGGTTCTCAACTTTTCTGCGACTACGGAGAGCTTACGACCTTGTATATACTGTTTCATACTGTAACCAGTCAGAATCTTAAAGATTCTACTAAAATGAAATTCTGACAAAAAGAACTTTTTAGATATCTCATGCAATGTCAAGGATTTATTAATATTATCCTCTATATGATCAATGACCTGATTCATCAGATGTATGTAAGAATTCAAAATATCCCTCTTTTCATATGCGATTACTATATAAACTACTTATAAAAGATTCTCAGGTCTAACCTTTCTTCCAGACCAACCCATATTCTTAGACCATTCCTTCATAGCCTCTTTTTCTTCATCATCCTCTCCATGAAGGATTTCTAGCATATTGCAGTATCCATCAATACCACCTACATCATCACACACCGATAGTCCGTCTGCATCCACGCATACTGGACGATGTTCTTCTATCGGCTTTATTGGGTTCCCTGATGCTTCATACTTTTTCTTTGTTTCATAACATGCTGTTGCAGTTATTCTTACATTCCAATCATCGCCATAATCGTACCAATAATGTAACGCATGTAAGATTGGAGTTGTGACCGGTGCCATGCCCTCTTCCTTGCTGTCACAATTTTGCAATGTTCTTCTATTTGAAAAATACCACGAATCAAATGTTTGTTCCATTCCTGGCATAAGTAAAATATCATACAGTAGAATTCTTTCTATTAATTCATCAAAAGCACCTGATAACTTTCTACTGGCTGCAAGTTCTTTCAAAGTCATATCGGAAGTAGGTGCAATACGTTCTATCAATTCTTTGATATCTTGTTGGCATCTATCATAATATTCTCTTGTTCCTCCATAATAATATGGTCCTGTATATTTCTCCCTGAGCCAGTTCTTTACACTCATAGTTGTTCTATAATCATCATCCCAATAGATATCTCCAAAATCTTCACATGGAAATCTAAAATACATTCCTACTAGATTCGCCCATTTTGTAAACTTACCAGATAGAGTCATCCTATTATAATCCTCTTTGTATGGATGAAAACTATGCAAATGACTATTTTGCCATCCAAATGCCCTATTTATTACGTAATGAAGTGAATGAAGTGTCATATCTCCTGGTACCACAATATCCCTAGATATTCCATGTATCATTTTTCCATATTTAGCAAGTATACATTTTTCCTTTTCGTCTACTTCTTTTCTATCTAATTCCAAGTGAATTTTTATCGCATATGGTATTGGTCGCTGTCCTTCCAACTGTTTATTTCGAGCTTTTACTACATCTAAGTTTATCATATACTTTTCTCCTCCATATGCAATTAACTTTAAACTGCTATTGAGTTGATTTTATATGTTATTACCTATTGTGTCAACCTTACCTTTCTGAAATAGTAACGTTCTACACCTGGTTCAAATATTGCCATCCTATGGAACGATATCACACGATTTTTAATTGCAAAGTGCACAGAATATTGCTAAAATATAATTGCAAAGTGCAATAAAATCAACTATAGGGAGGTATCCTAATTGTGGCTAATAAGAAGCTGAACCAACAACGAATCAGTGAAATTCTCTTTCGCTATTTACAAAGCCTTTATTTATTTGAACAAAGAGAAGCCTCTCTCTTCTCTGTGTCATGGGATGAGGTATATCTTCTGCAGCTCTTAGTACGCCAAAATCCTATGACAGTGACGGAATTGGCTAGGAAGCTAAAGGTGAAGAATTTTACTGCTAGCAGGATGATTACACGCTTAGCAGACCAGAATCTTGTATTAAGGAACCAGTCTACAAAGGATAGGCGTTTGGTAGAAGTATCCATTACTTCACAAGGACGGAACAAAATTCAGGAAATTGAAACCTTTAATTATCATACGATTCTTACTAATATTGATACTCTAGGTGAAAATGAAGTACAAGTCTTAATAAACTCAATAGAAAATCTGGATATTCTACTAGGTCTAAAAGATGAAAAGGAGTGAGTAAGAATGAATTGGGAACATAAGAATATTGTTGTTACCGGTGCCTCTTCTGGCATTGGCTTAGAACTTGTCAAAGGCTTCCTTTCCAAAGGATGTCGTGTGGTAGCGGCAGGCAGAACGATCAATAGTCTTTCTCTTAATCATAAAGGCCTCTACCTATTTCAATGTGATGTCTCTACTCCTGAAGGAGTGGATCATTTGTTTACTTATGCTCTGAAAAAACTAGGTTCTATCGATGTTTTTGTTGCTAACGCAGGCTTTGCTTTTTATGAAAAGCTAGGGGAAGCTGATTGGGAGCATATCTCCTCGATTTTCAACATTAATTATAAATCCGTCGTCTACAGCGCTCAAAAACTGAAGCAACTTAATCATGATAAACCTTATAATTTTGTCACCACATCAAGCGGGATGGCGATTCTCCCTTTGCCCGGATATGCCTTATATAGTAGCACCAAAGCAGCACTTAAGGGCTTTTCCGAAGCTTACCGTTGGGAGCTATGCAATGGGCAATATTTTCAGGTAGTCTACCCTATAGCAACTAGAACCAACTTCTTTAAAAATGCAGGAGGAAGTCCAGTTCCTTGGCCTTCTCAAGAAACTAGAGTTGTGGCACAAAGTATTCTTAATGGTATCCGGAACAATCGCAATAGCATCTATCCTTCTAAATTATTTTATTCCTTTACTTTACTTAATAGGGTTAATCCCGTATTCTTTAATCTGTATACCTACATAGAGTATAAGAAGTTCAAACGTTGGTTAACTAATAATAATAAATCATGTTAAGGAGTGCCTTATGGTCAAAAAATATCCGGCTCCCTGGGTCTTGTCTGGGAAGGGCTACATTCTACTCTATAAATTCACAAAATCCTTTGTGGTAGAATCTTCTAATATACCTGAATTCTTAAAAGGACAATACACTGGCGGCTTTGGTGCCCTTATGCTTGTGGATTACAGCACCTCTAATGCTGGTCCCTATGGTGAATTGCTTTTCATTCCCGGCAAATTCAAGCATGAAGGCAAAAAGCTCAATACCATCAGCAAAATATATGTTTCTACCATGGCCAGTGTGGAAAACGGAAGGAGCAATTGGGGAATTCCGAAAGAGCTGGCTGACTTCTCTTTTCAAAGCATAGACTCTCATACCGAAAAAGTGGCCATCTCCTCAGAAAATGATACCATAGCTGAATTTACTCTAAAATCTGGAAAATTACCTTTTCCAGTCAACACTAAGCTCTTACCCTTCCCCTTAGTTCAGTATCATGAAGGAAAGTATTATTACACCACCTTTCACGGCAAAGGAACTGGCAGATTCGCCAAACTAACGGATGTCAATATTAATTCAAAGCTCTTCCCTGATGTAAGTGGTATTAAGCCTTTCGTTGCCATTAAAGTGGAGCCTTTTAAAATCACCTTTCCTGTAGCAAGAATTGAAGGATAATTTAGGGACAAGTGAAAACTCGAAGTTATTGCAAGAAAATAAAATTGCTCTAAGATCAGTGTTGGTGCGGGTGTAAAACACCACGCACCAACAAATCTCTACAAAATGGAAGTTCCAGAATTATTGTTAGTGTTTTGCAGAATATACTTCGATTTTAAACCTACCAGTAAAACCTGTATATTCAACTCTCAATGTATATGTATCCGTATCTTCAATCTCATAAAACGTTTCTAATTCTTTTGCTTGATCCAAACTATATACTTGTTCCTTGTTTGAATTGTAAAGTACAACTTCTAAATCTCCACTATTTATATTAGACTTAAAGGAAAACTTTAATTTATCATTCTTACTTGCCTTAAATGTAATACTATTAGAACTTGTAGTTTTTTCATCAACAGACAAACTCATTTCACCAACATAAGACTTACTTATTCTACTAAATAGCTTTGATTTCAGGGACATCCATCCTCCTAAAACAATAAATACAAGAACTACAAAACATATAAGAATAGTTTTCTTCTTCACTATCAATTTCTCCTATAATTTTTCATTTTAAACACTCTAAAACTTAAGCATATTACTTTAGGTTATCAAATTTGACTTGGACAACTTATTCTTTATTCGCAAAGATGCTTCGATATGCATAATCCAATGTCTTGAACATGGCATCTGAAGCAATCCTCGCACGTCCTTGCCACACCAATAGTCAATGAGCCAATGTGCATTCTGATCGGTACTTACAACATTTAGCGCCATAACTCTCTCCTTATCGTTTTCAGTGAATTTCATCTTTAAATCATTATAGGATATCCTTTTTAACATAGCCTCAGTACTTTTTCTCACATCCCGAATATATTGATATAAGGCTTTCAAATCTAATTGCTTTGAAAACAAAACAATCTGCTCCTTAACTAGTTCGTTTCCTGTTGTTATAATTGGAGAGCCTATTTTCTTCTGGTAATCTTCTGAAAATAGTATCTGCGTATCATTGCAAATTAGCGTATGTACAACAATATCTTCTATACGAAAAATATGCCAAAGAGAATATGCAATTGTCTTACTATGATACCCATGCGCATTTATAAAAGGAATAGCACTGAAATCCTCTTTGGAAAGTTGCAATAACCATGATTCCACTTCATTCATCAGTTCTTTACGGAGTATTAGTAATGTCTTAATTCCATCCGAAAATGTGAGCTTTTTTTTAAGTTGCATTTGTATTGTTTTATTAAGTTCGGACCACGCTTTGTTCATAATAATAAATCCTCAAGTTCTTTTTTGTGATTATGTTATATTGATTGCTAGTTATAGCATCCGCCAGTTCCAACTGACATCTTTAGATGTAGTATTATTAATCATATACCTCGTACTTTGCTTATCATCTAACTATTATTCTTATTCCGTAACTAAAGCATACGCGGAAATTTTTCGAATCCTCCAAGTAATCAGCATAGATAGCGCATAGGAGAATACAATCGTAGCAGCGCCAAAAGCAATAATCCAATATGAATCTACAATAAATCCTGCTTTCATAATGCCTGCGCTTTTCATGACAATCGAAATCATTGGGTTTGTATATAATGCCCCTAACAACGAACCGGTTACCGCACCTATAACAATCGGAATCGTAAAGCTAATGGAAAGCTGATTCATCAATTGAAAAGTAGTATAACCAATTGCTTTTTGTATGCCTAGTTCCCGTTTTTTGCGAATCACAGATGAACTGATCACAAAATACAGGACCAGCGTGACTACAAACAATGTAATGACAAGCATTGCAAGCCCAACTGCGGCTACTATGTTCTGATAAGAAGCCATTCCTTCTTCCATTTCCTTATCAAAATTTACAGTAGCCTTCAACATGCTCTCGTCAAATGTATCTTTTAATTGTGTAACGAATTGTTCGGCATCTGTTCCTTTCTCTAAATAAATATATAAAGATTGATGTTTAAAACTTGGGTTAAGACGTACATAATCTTTTGCAAGCATAGAGGTGTTTAGTCCACCCATCTGGGAACCATTCGATAGTCCCACCACTTTAAACTGTTCTTCCTTCTCGCCGTAACGTACCAAGACAGTATCCCCTACGACTTTATCCAATCTTTCAGCTAAAATCCCAGCAAGAGTGATTTCATTATTATTGGCAGGATATCGTCCTTCATATACCAAATTGTTCTCTCTCTTAGTATAATCATCCATTACATAAGTAGCAACTTCCATACCCTCAACTTTTACTTTCACTTCATCTAAATATTGTACTTTCCGTACATTATCCATGCTTTTGATAGTTTTTACTGCTTCTGTTTGATCCTTCTCTGGATTAAACGCTGCAATTGCGTTACAAATTTCCATACCCGGAATCTCAGCGAATGCTTTTGTATCAACTGTTGTATTGTAATACATGATTACGCCAAATGCTCCAGTGAAAGTAACAGCAATAAGGATTACAATAATCATTATATTTTGCTTCATGCTTTGTAAGACAGATCTTAATGCTAATATAAATGGTAGATTGCCTTTTGCATTTTCCAGTTGCAGATGATTTCTTTTATACTGACGAGTAATCGTTTCTCCACGTAACGCACTAATTGGACTTAATTTACTAATACGACGGGCTGCTATCAATGCTATCAAAATTACAAACAACAATAAAACCATAAATGCTGCCCCGGAGATTAATCCATCAAAACCTTGTTCCCATTTCAGTCCCGATTGTTGTTCCAATACACCGGAAATTGAAGGAAGTGAAGGGTAAGAAACTGCACATCCGACTAGACTTCCTATGCCCGCTATCAGCGAAAACTGTAATAGGATAGAGAGGATAATTTGTCTACTTGTGTATCCGACTGATTTTAATGAGCCGATTTTCATAACATCTTCTTCAATACTGTTAACAATTCTGAATCGAACTACCAGTAAGCAGACAATCACGATGATTAATGCAAACATAACCATCATAGCCGATATCATACTCGCCATCATACAACGGGCCATTTCAATCAGTTCAACATCAAAAACCATAAGCATGTTTGACTGATCAGCCGCCATTAACGATGCCGAATTCAAATTATGTATTTCGCGAATACCATTTTCAATGATAGACGAGTTTTTCAAGTTATCCAAATTTGCAAATATCACATGGGAACGGTATATCGGTTTATTTAATATGTCTTTCACTTTATGATAGGTATCTTCTGGAAGATAAAAACTGATATAACCAGTATCGGTCGAACTAAAGAAGATATCCTCAGTATAACCCTTCACCGTAAAAGCTATCACTTTTTCTTCTTTTGTTTCTCTATCTGTATACTTTAGTTCAATTTTATCATTTAACTGATAGCCACTGACCGCTTTAAATACATCTGGAACATAAACAGACATAGCTTCAGCTGGCAAATGTTCCCCAATATATTTCCACTTACTTATTTCTCTTTTTTCATCCATATTGCTAAATAGAATTGGGAAGGATTTTTCTTCACCTTTCGATAAAATATTAGCATCCAGCACGAGGCCATCAATGGATTGGGTTTGTTTTACATGTTCGTTTTTTTCTATATAAGTTTTTACTTCATCCGTATATAGCTTATCAGATAACGCAATATAAGTATTTGATGATTTAAGTTCATCTTTCAAATCGTTAAAATAACTTCCGTAATTAAAAACAACCAAAAGACCTAAGTTTAAAAGAAGTGACGCTATAACAAACATAATCACCAAAGTTGTGGAGGCTGATTTTGTTTTACGTATATTTGCAATTGCATGCAACCATAGTTTCTTCACATTACCACCCCATTTCCACTAGGAAAGACTGGAGTTTTTCATGACGTACTTTATCACCACTGACATAATTGCCCAAATTGCATTCGCCACCGATTACTCCGTCCTTTATGTAAATAATCCGGTTCCCACGTCTGGCGGAATGTAAATCATGTGTAACCATAATAATGTTTTGCCCATCCTTATTAATATCGGTCAAAACATCAAGTACCGCATTTCCTGATGCTGAATTCAACGCTCCTGTTGGTTCATCAGCAAAAACAACCCTTGGCTTGTTAATCAAAGCACGAACAATGGCAGCACGTTGATTTTCTCCACCTGAAAGCTGATTCGGGAATTTTCTCCATATCATTTCGGTTAAACCAACCTTTTGCAATAGTTCTTTCGCACTTGCAACAATAGCCTTTTTATCACAATTGACTAAATAACCGCTTGCTAATATATTATCCATAATACTCATATTTTCAAGTAAGAACATTTGCTGAAAGACAAAGCCGCAGTTTTTCCTTCGAAACACGGCCAATTTATCGTTATTTAAATTAGATATCTCAGCGTCGAAAAAGCGAATAGATCCGCTGGTTGGTCTATCCATTCCAGATAAAGCATAAAGAAGAGTGGATTTACCTGCACCGGATGACCCCATAATAACAGTAAAATCCCCTTCTTTAAATTCAATATCCAGGTTTTTTAATACCTGCTGCTCCTGCGTTCCAGATTTGAAACTTTTGTTGAGCTTACTTGTCTTCAATATTATACCTGCCATACTATTCCTCCACTTTTTTGTATTAGGCACTATCTTCCTCAATCACATCACGAAATTACTCATCCCTAATTCAAAAATCCATATTATTTTCTATATTTGATAATTTTCCCCATTATATACCAACCCAAAATTAATTACCACAATGTTTACATTAAAACAACATTAGAATTACGCAAATGTAATCCTCAGTTACTAAATGTATGTGTACCCTATCCGCTATATATGTAGTTTTTATTAAAATTTATAAAGTAGATCGCACATCTCCACATTAAGATATCTGTGAAACACTGTTGATAGACTTAGTTTTAGGGTTCTACTTTTGTTTCATCATATGGTAAGAGCTTTGTTTTCATTGCCTCTGATAATTTTTTCGTACATTCTATTAACATAAGTTTTCATCCTCTCCTATATGTAAACAAAGAAACAGCCCGTTCTCAAACGGACTGTCTTTCTGAATTTGCGTATATTCTGCGCCTCATTTTTTCATTTTTATAGGATAACCGAATCCTTTAAGGACCGAAGGTGTAATTCTGCTTTTCTTATACTCTACAAATCCTACTTTCTCATAAAGTCTCTTTGCATCAATATTTTTTGACATTACCTCAATGTAATAATTCGTATATCCAGGTAAGTTAAAACCAAATTCTAACAATCTGGTAGCAACCCCTTTTCTACGCGATTGCACAGATGTCGCTAGGACATCAATATAGAGATCGTAATCCTCTTTCACAACTTGACTTTGAAAAATTGCGTTCATTTCTTTTTGTAGTAAGATACCCTTAAATCTACCAAAAAGATCTACACAAACATCTTTATCGAACTTAATTGGGCGTATCTTATTGGTTGCTAATGCAAGCATGCCTAAAACTGCTTCATCCTCAACTAAAGCATATGTCCAAACAGGGTTTATTGCATGATATAATATAGTCCTTAATTTATCTCTATCCTTCGTAAATGTCATAAAGTGACCAAAACCATCAATAAAGATTTCAACAACTGCATACTTTTGTTCTTCACTTAATTCTCCGTACTGACAAAATGTTTCCACTATATTATCCCCCTATATATTTACATTGCTGGTACAATATGCTATATATTTTGCCTAATTTTAATGACAATATGAATTCTTACAACTCGTAAGGCGTTACCTGATATACATAATAATTCAACCAATTCGTATACAGCGCATTGCTGTGACCCCTCCACTGCAGAAGTGGGCGCTTCTCTGGATTATCGTCTGGATAATAATTCTTTGGAATCTCGGTATCAAGTCCCTTTGCCATATCCCTCTTGTACTCATTGTCCAAGGTGATTCGGTCGTATTCTGGATGGCCCAGGACAAATATCTGTTTCCCATCCTTGCTCATCGCTAAGAATGGTCCTGCTTCCTTAGAATCTGCTAAGACAATTAAGTCCTCACAGGCGTCCATATCTGACAAGCGATTGGTAGTATAGCGAGAATGTGGCGCATAGAATTCATCATCAAAGCCACGAACCAGCGGACATTTACGGTGTCTTACTTGGTGCTCAAAGATTCCAAATACTTTCTTCTCAAGCTGTTGTTTTTGAATTCCATAATGATAGTAAAGACCAGCCTGAGCTCCCCAACAAATATGGAAGGTACTGGTTACGTTGGTCTTAGACCATTCCATAATGTGGGTCAATTCATCCCAGTAGGCCACTTCTTCGAATTCCATTAATTCTACAGGCGCACCTGTAATGATTAGACCGTCGAATCTTTGGTCTTTTACCTCATCAAAGGTCTGATAGTACTTGTCCAAATGACTGGTAGCGGTATTCTTACCAGTATAACTGGCAGTTGTTAAAAAGGTTATGTCTACTTGAAGTGGTGTATTAGACAAACTTCTTAAAAGTTGGACCTCTGTATCCTCTTTTAGAGGCATAAGGTTTAAGATAACAATTTTAAGTGGTCTAATATCCTGACTAATTGCTCTATTTTCATCCATAATAAATATATTTTCTTCTTCTAAAATTAATTTTGCTGGCAAATTACTAGATACTTTAATTGGCATTTTTATCCTCCCATTTCACTAGATACGAGTAATATTGTAACATGTATGAGGATAATAATCAACAGTGTGCCATTATTTGACCATATTTAGTAATTCTTCTTCCGATATGACAGAAACCCCTAAAGTTCTTGCTTTATCCAGTTTAGAACCTGCTGCTTCTCCAGCCAGTAAATAATTGGTTTTCTTACTAACACTTCCCGTGCACTTACCACCATTTTTCTCAATTAGATCTGCTGCCTCACTTCTTCCCATGGTTGGCAAGGTTCCCGTGATACAGAAGGTAAGTCCAGCTAATTTAGTAGATGCTTCCTCAGAGGCAGTGCCTTCCATATTCACGCCGGCCACTTTTAATTTTTCAACAATAGCTACATATACCGGATTTCTAAAAAAATCATAGATACATTTGGCAGTAATTCCTCCTACATCAGGGATAGCAGTTAACTCCTCTTCAGAAGCTTTTGCCAGATCATCAATGTTTTTAAAATGCTTCATAATAGCCTTAGCGGAGGTCTTGCCGACATTCTGGATTCCTAATGCTGTTAGAAGCTTAGCTGGTTCATTATTCTTAGACTCTTCAATGGCTCTTAGAATCTTATCTGTGTTCTTATCTTTCCCCATAAGACCTTTTTCCACTAATTCATCTCGGTATTCCTTTAAGGAATAAATGTCTGCATAATCGTGTAAATATCCTTCCTCCACCAGCGTTTTTACATAGGTCTCGCCAAATGCCTTGATGTCCATAGCATCTCGGCTTGCAAAATAGCTAACTGTTCGGATTAACTGGGATGGGCAAGATGGATTGACACATTTATAATCTGCAGATTCATCCCGTACTACAACCTGACCACAGTCTGGACAGGTAGAAGGAATCTGATAGACTTCACCAACATGCTTGGTCACCGCCTTAATCTTAGGAATAATCTCACCGCTCTTATAAACCACAACGGTATCTCCAATTCCCACACCCAGTTCATTAATTACATCCTGATTATGAAGGGTTGCTCTGGAAACATTGGTTCCGCACAGATGGATTGGCCTGTCCGAATCTGGAGCTGTGAATATAGCCGTAGGCGCAATCTTACCCGTTCGACCAACGGATAACTCAATGTCGCGGATAACTGCTTCCTTTTCCTCTGGTGGGTATTTGTAGGCAATATGACCGGCAGAGTATTTGCTTCCTGCTGGAAAATCATTACGGTAGCTATTCTGTTCAATTTTTATTACTGCTCCATCGATATCATAATCCAATTCTCCTCTAGACTCTCCAATTGCATCAATCTGAGCCAGGATCTCCTCCTCTGTGGTGCAAAGTTTATGTGGAACCACTGGAATACCCTTGCTACGAAGAAGTTCCAGACCCTTTGTATGATTATCCATTACCTCATTAGGTCCTTCCTGTACATTAAATACATATAGCCTTAGTCCACGTTCTTTGGTAATGGCTGGGTCTAGTTGGCGGAGGGTACCAGCAGCACAGTTTCTTGGATTAGCAAAGAGTTTTTTTCCCAACTCTTCCTGCCTCTCATTAATCTTCTCAAAGTCATCATGGCCCATATATACCTCGCTTCTTAACTCCAAGTAATCATATGGTACATCGATTTGTCTTAGCACCCCTTTAATTTCAAAGCTATTGAGAGTAACATCCTCTCCAACCAGTCCGTCTCCTCTGGTTTCTGCCAGTGTCAGCTCTCCATTGACATAACGAAGGCTCATGGAGAGACCATCTATCTTTTGCTCCACTGAGAACTGGGCATCTGGATGCATTCTTTTTACAGACTGTACCCAAGAGACTACATCCTCCTTAGTAAATACATCCTGAATGGAAAGCATGGGGTTACGATGTGTTACTGTAACACCAGCCTCTCTCTTTGCCTTTCCACCAACCTTCTGAGTTGGTGAGGTCTTGGTGACAAGTTCTGGATGTTCCTTCTCAATCGCCTTTAATTCCTGCATCATCATATCATATTCATAATCTTCTATTTCTGGAGCATCCTGATTATAATAACGATCCATATGGTACTCAATGATCTTTTTTAACTGCTCGTATCTATCTTTTATGTCCATGTTACATTTCTCCTTTTCCAATCCTTATTTTACTCCTCTAACAATCGTTTTAACTCTTCTATTTCCTGACTAGTAACATTGCGGTAGGTGCCTGTCTTAAGGCGTCCTAGTTTAATGTTCATGACACGAACCCTTTTTAAGGATACCACACGATACCCAAAGTGTTCACACATTCTTCGAATCTGGCGGTTCAAGCCCTGAGTTAGCACGATTCGAAAACTATTGTCACTTTCAGGCGTAATGACACAAGGTCTTGTAACAGTTTCTAAAATAGGAACACCTTCGGACATCCCCTTTACAAATTCCTTGGTCAATTTCTTATTTACCTTAACCACGTATTCTTTCTCATGATAGTTGCTTCCTCTAAGAATCTTATCTACCAGCTCTCCTTTGTTGGTAAGGAGAATCAGACCTTCTGAATCCTTATCTAATCTTCCGATCGGGTAGATACGCTTCTCAAACTTTAAAAAGTCGATAATATTGTCTGGGTCATGTCGAAAAGAAGTGCATACGATTCCCCTTGGCTTATTAAATGCAATCAAGGTAAAATCCTCATCCTTTTTAATCGGTTTTCCATTGACACAGATGTTACTGGCCTCAAAAACTCTTGTTCCCATCTCAGCCACCTTACCATCTATGGTAATCTTGCCGGCTTCAATTAGTCGGTCTGCTTCTCTACGGGAGCAAACTCCAACGTTACTTAGGTATTTATTTATGCGAATGCCATCATTAACATCCTGTCCATACTTCTTATTGTCCATTGTCTGTCCTCATTCTAAAGATATTATAGATTAAATTGTATTGGAAAATGAGAAAAACTGCAAGTAGAATGTCTTCTCTCTTATAGTCTTACCGTTACAGCCTAAAAAATGCCATAGCAATAGGTGTCTACTGCTATGGCATTGCAAATATCCGTATTATATTAATTAGCCGTTTTGGGAAATACTTTGGTTTGTGGCGAAGCACTTGTGGTTGGTGCTTTGCTTGCTGCTGGCGAAGGACTTGCTTTAGTTTTATTATCCTCCACAGCCTTTGACAACTTCTCTTCAAATTTCTTTAGATTGGCATCCTGTGCCATAGCCTGCTCCATATTTTTATTTACTGTTTTTATCAGTTCCTGTACATCCTGTCGTTTTAAAGCTATGGTCATCTCTTTTTTAATATCTTCATCTAATGGATCCAACATAATGACATAGTTGCCATCCGCAGCTAAGGACACATAAAGAACAATTAAGCCTGGAGCCATGGTCTCTATATTTACAAGTTTACTTTCATGATATACATAAACAATATATGTATTCTCATCAAGACCTGGCAACGTGTAACAATCAATATTCTTGATTGCTTCAATGTATTCATAACGGCGTTCTAAGTCAGCCTTGTTAAGCTTACCTACCTCACTAACAATATTTTCAAGGGTGTCCATGTCCGCCTTCATACAGGCTTCCATATACTTAGTTACAACACTATTGACCTCAGGATATGCATTCTTCTGAAGCTTTGTTGTTATAACTGCATCCTTCCCACTTGAATTCGGTGACTTTGAAGTATCACCCGGAATAGGGCTACTTGAAATAGTTACTCCCGAAGAAGCACTTGGCACATTTGGGGCACTCGTCTCTATATCACTCTTAGTATTAATAGATAAGATAGCAAGCCCAATTGCCATGGTTCCCAATGATACTGCAAATATTATTTTTTTATATTTTAACTTTAATCGAAAATTCATACTTTAGTCTCCTTACTCATTCATCTCATATTGTTTACGGTCTGCATTAGCATAATTCATACTTAGTCATATTCTATTGATGTAGAAAATTCTCCTGCTATTTTACGTATAATCTATATTAATATATTCAAAATCATTAAAATCTGATTCCATATTCATCTTAAACTAACATTCTATTGTAATACTAACAAATTAAGGATAAAAAAGCAACATAATTTTCCTATGCTTTGTAACATTTTTGTAATATATTATCTTTATGTTTTTATTGAATGTCCTTTACATTTTACTTTTCATCGCATATAATAGAGTCCGAATCTGCATCTATAGCTCAGTGGATAGAGCAATGGCCTCCGGAGCCATGTGCATGGGTTCGACTCCCATTAGATGCATACGCATGAAAAACCGCCCCCTGTCATATAGACAGAGGGCGGTTCTTCTATTGTTGATACCTATTCCACCGTTATGCTCTTCTACTGTTTTCAATTCGATAGATAAGAAGAGGCAATAATGTCCACTGAAGTACTAATCCTGGAACACCTGCAGCTATGCTGGTCCAAATAATAGATACCTTAATGCTTGTGTTGCCAAGTAAATTAACTGCCGCAAGAATCGCAAGTGCACGAACTACACGCCCTGCAAACTGTATAACAACAACTTTTCCTATGGTTGGTACTTTCACATTGCGAAGCAATCCAGCGGACAAACCATAAATCATAAGCTCCAACATCATAAATGGAAGCAATGTAATTGCTGGCATACCAGTTAAAGCATAGCTAACCATTGGTCCAAGAAGACCTGAGATTGCGCCTGCATATGGTCCAGCCAATAAACCTACCATAATAATAGGTAAATGCATTGGCAAGAAGGTATTGCCTAAGGCAGCTCCTAGACCGGATACTGCTCCCATTGCATGAAACATTTGAGGAACTGCTACAGCCCCCACAATCGCGGCAAGGGTTGCAATTGTTTGCGTTTTTATAGATAACTGTGATCTTTCCATTGTTTTTGTCATTGTATTATTCATAGCTGGTCTCCTTTTCATTTAATCAAATGCCTTACTTACCTTCTCTAATTTTTCACGAATTGAAATATGCTGAGGACATACCGCTTCACACACCCCACACTTTATACATTCAGAAGCATGCTTTCTACCATGACCATCTACTAGCCAACCCATTTGGTCCTTGGCAGCATCTACATTTCTATACAAGGTCAAATAATTGTATGCTGTAAAGGAACCTGAGATACCGATATCATTAGGACATACCTTAACACAGTAATTGCAGGTTGTACATGGTATAAGTGATATGCTATTAAGTACTTTCTGTGCCTTATCTATAGTAGCATATTCAATCTCAGATAAACTAACGAAATTCTTCATATAGGACAAATTGTCCTCCATCTGTTCCATGTTACTCATGCCAGAAAGCACAGTAATGATTCCAGGTAAGCTTGCTGCAAATCGAATCGCCCAGGATGCAAATGACGCTGACGGATTTATCTCACGTAATACCTCCTGAACCTCTTCTGGTGGATTAGCCAACATCCCACCTTTCACAGGTTCCATAATAATCACTGGCTTCCCATGTTTTCTTGCCACTTCGTAGCATTCTCTGGAACGAATAGCCGGATTATCCCAATCGCCGTAGTTAATCTGCAGTTGGACAAATTCCATTTCCGGATGGGCAGATAGTATTTCCTCCAATTCCTCTGGTGTAGAATGAAAAGAAAAGCCCGCATGTTTAATAAGTCCTTCTTTCTTCTTCTCCTGGACAAAACTCCACATATCGAATTCATCAAAGAATCTGGTACGACCTTCTCCAAGATTGTGAAGCAGATAATAATCAAAATACCCTGCTCCTGTCTGTCTCAGTGATGTTTCAAACTGCGAGATTGCTTCTTCTCTAGTTTTACAGTTAATAAAAGCGGCATTTTTTGTTGCAAGCTGAAAGCTCTCACGAGGATATCTCTCCACTAAAGCCTGGCGGATGGCATCCTCACTACCAGCATAGGCCCAAGCTGTGTCAAAATAGGTAAATCCCTCTTTGAGGAAAGCATCTACCATTTCTTTGACCTGATCTATGTCAAACTGATTACCTTTTTTCGGAAGACGCATTAGTCCAAATCCAAGTTTTTTTATCTCTTCTCCTAAATAGCCCATAATAACCTCCTTTTATTGTTTTATTACTCCGCATATATGTACTTCTAAGAATTAAAAATGTAAGTATCTCTATTCAAAGATACTTACATTATAGGTTAGGTCAATATATCTGTCTAATACTTATTATTTATAACAAACCTACTATTTAGATGACTCTTTTCTACATAGATACTCAATACCATAGCAGCAACCAGCCATATAACAACCATTTATTGTTTTTTATCCGCTACATCATTCTATATTAATTTTAATAAATTAAGTTCACATATCATGTAGTTTCTCAATGCAAATGACAACTTAACTATTACTTATTTGACTTCCATGTAAAATTCTTGGTAAACATATTAGTTCTTGCTATAATAACCTTATCAGAGAGCCTACCGTTCAAAACCAATTCTTATGCTCCTACTTTCCTTTTCTTCGCTTCTCCTCTATTTTATAAATCAATTCTATTATCACTTATCTTACTATCTTTGATTGAATGGCTAAAGGTTTATTTTCTCAGAACAACAAAGGAATAGGTTCAACTGAAATTACATCAGCTGAACCTATTCCTTTGTCATTATTATATTAAATGCTATTATCTCTTTGTTCCTATAAAGAATAAAGCCACTGTTCCAGGTCCAGAATGAGCACCAATAACAGGATCTAGGATATGAATTAAGACATCCTTCACTTTCCATCTTTCTCGGACCAACCGTTCTACATACTGTGCGTCTTCCAAACAATCTCCATGAGAAATAAAGATATGTTGATTCTCTGGATCAACTACTGTCTCTTCCATATGTTTTACTAAACCTTCTAATGATTTTTTACGGCCACGAACCTTCTCCATAAGAATTAAGTGGCCCTCATCATCTACGTGCATAACAGGTTTTATACTAAGTATACTTCCAACGATAGCTGAAGCCTGAGACACTCTTCCTCCACGTTTTAAGAAAAATAAATCATCCACAGTAAACCAATGGCAAATTTTAAGACGATTATCTAATAACCACTGATAGACTTCTTCAATAGAACAGCCTTCTAATCTTTTCTGGCAGGCCAAATAAACAAGTAAACCTTCTCCCAAAGCTGCAGCCAAGGTATCTACTGTGTAAATCTTACACTCGGGATATTCTTCCTGTAACTGCTTTGCAACAATATCTGCTACTTGGAAGCTTCCGCTAAGCCCAGAGGAAAACCCTATATAGAGGATATCTTTCCCCTGCTCTAATAGATTCTTCATGAATTTCATACAATCTTCAATATTAAGAAGAGACGTGGTAATATTCTCCTTATCTCTCATCATTCCATAAAACTTTGACAGATCAATAGTTTCACCTTTTTTATAGCCTAAATATTCTTGTCCGTTCACTCGGAAAACCAAAGACATAACTTGAAGATTATATTCATCAATCATACTCTCTGGCAAATTTGCTGATGAGTCTGTAATAATTTCAAATGACATAGTGCCTCCCCTTCTCATAGTTTTATAACATCTCTATGATAATATATTATATTTCTACATTTTCTGTAAATAGTTTTAAAAACTATCTTGTTTGGTACATGAAACCATTTTATATTATTTTCTAAAACAAATCAATACTCTTTGTGTTTTTTTTATATTCCCCACTGGCTTTTCAGTTGGTTAAGCAACTGCATTTCCTTAGAAGTATCCACACCGGGGTTAGCATCAGGGTGAAATTTCTTAGCAAGTGTCTTATAAAACCGCTCCAGTATCTCCTGCTCTTCCAGGCTATAGGATGTATGACTTAGTAACCTCTCGGATGATCCACTAAAATGCCTCCAGCTTTCCTTATGCTTTCGTTTGCTATTGGCACTAAATTGCTGCCTGGCCGCCACTTGCTCATGAAGCTTATTTAAGTAGGAACCATCCATTAATTCTCCAAACACATTATAACAACGGTCATATTTGGTACCATCCATTCCAAATTCCATACAGAACTTTCTCTTTTTCTCTTCATACTCCCTAATAATTTCCTGATTATGCTTGCTCGTCTTTGCCTCTTCACTCTGACTAAACTCCTGCTTTATTGCCTGCTGTAGAGGTTTTAATTGTTCCAGAATAATGCTCCAAATAGCTTCAACTGTTACCCCCATCTTCCCTGACAGTTGTTCCAGCAGCCGGTCACCAATACAATCCTCTGTATTATAATCCACCAAATCATAGTATCCGATAATTGCAACCAAATTGGATATCGATTCATCCATAAGCACAATACGATAAGCCCTTTTATCATCCCTAGTAAAACGTTCTTTACTCATCTGATAGGTATAAGTCTTGCCACTTTCTCCATGATTAGTCCAAGCATAGGAACTTACTTGAATCTCTTTTGGAGCACCTACCGAATTAACCTGGTCTCGCATTATCTCCTCAATAATACACTGCATAAATATACCTCCGAGTATCTAATATCATTTTCTTCCAAAACTAATAATAGTATAGGCAGTATCCTCGAATTCATGCTATACTGTAGGAAAATACTCAATACTGATTAGAAGGGAGTTTTAGGTTTGGAAGAGAAGATGCCCACCTCCGTAAATAATGATATTCGAAAAAAAAATACTACAATATATTCGACTGCTACTGGCAAAAAGTCCGGATATCTCTACCAGGACTTTCGATTGTTCCACATCACGGATTTGTCGGATAAAACCTTTGACTACCACTATCACGAATTTAATAAGATTGTAATTAGCTTATCCGGTAATGTAACATATTTTATAGAAGGTAAATCCTATAAGCTGAAACCTTGGGATATCTTGCTGGTCAATAATCACGATGTCCACAAACCAGTCATTGATCCCAGTCAGGTCTACGACCGCATCATTATCTGGGTAGACTCCGGCTTTCTGAAGCAATTCAGCCGCCTTGATTGTGACCTTACAACTTGCTTTCGACTAGCGGATAAAAAAAGTTTTAATCTGGTACGCTTAGATAAAGCTTTACAAGAACGACTTCAATATATCCTCACCTATTTGGAGCAGGCCTTTATATCAGAGGAGTTCGGGAGTCCTTTGTTAGCCCAATCCTTATTTTTGGAATTCTTGATTTACCTAAATCGTATTCACCTTACCAATAACTATATCTACGATCCTAACTCTATGGAATATGACAGCCAGATTGTCGAGATTATCGCATTTATTAAAGAAAATATTGGGAAGGACCTTTCCGTAGATAACCTTGCTAGCCACTTTTTCTTAAGTAAGCATTACTTGATGCATAAATTCAAAAGTAAAACCGGCTACACACTCCATAACTACATTCTAAACCGTCGATTATTTAAAGCTACCGAGTTGATTCGTGAGGGAATGTCCATTAGTAGTGCTGCCGCCTATTGTGGTTTTCAGGATTACTCCACCTTTTTACGGGCATTCAAAAAACAATATCACTGTTCTCCACGAGATTTCTTCAAAAAACTAGAGTAAGATCCCTCAGAAAATCTCCTCGTATTATATCATTTTTCTTGGTCCTGTATATACTTTCTGATGGTGGTCTCATTTAGTCCCACCATGCTCAAAATAATATCTTATAATACTTGAAACACCTATCTTTGGTGGTATACAAATCAACATAGGAATATGATCTGGCATTAGATTTCCAGCAAAATCTCTACATCTTTATATGAACATAACTGTTTTATAATTTCTCTTATGTCGGTATTGTATAACAACTGGCCTTCCACTTGCTTAGCAGGTGATTAATTTTTATGCCATCACAAAAACAGCTGACAGACTTTCTAAAAGTCTATCAGCTGTTTACTAATACCCATGTGTGGGAATCTACTTGATATCTAAGTTTAATCATCTTCTTGCAATCTCCTATGACGATATTGCAACAGAATAACATAGCCGAAATCCCGGCATATCTTTCGTCTTTGGTATATAAAATATTCTCTATTTTATGTGTGTGTAATTGATGTTCTTTGTCCTCCAAACGAATATAGGCAGGCTTAATTCCTCCTATCGTATTAAAAGTAGCAAGCACATCCACAGGAACGTTCATCATAACTTCACATCCTTATAGTCAACTTTTCTCTTCTCAGGGGAAATTCCACCGCTCATATGGTAGATCCTACTGTTAATAAAACTTGCCCGCATTACAGAATCTGCACCATATCGCCCTCGAATATTATCTATCGCTTTATCTAACTTTTCCAATTTTTCATACCGGTTCATCTGAAATAAATCCAACTGCCTTATTCCATTGTCCTCAACTACTTTACTAGTGTGTACCCCCAGATGTCGAATCGGTGTACCATCCCAAAGTTCTTCAAAAAGCCGGCAAGCACTCTGATAAATATATTGTGTCTGGTTAGTTCCTGTATATAGGGTAGCTTGATGTGAAACATGCCTAAACTCATGATCTACAATATCTACGGCAACTACGGTAGCCAGAACATTGTCTTCTCGAAGTCTAGTGGCTACGGTCTCTGAAAGCCCCAACAACACCAACTTTGCTGTATCTACGTCATCCACATCAAAAGCAATGGTAGTAGAATTCCCGTATCCTTTATTAGCTGGTGTAGTATCGGATACCAATGACACATCTACCCCATTGGCAAAGTCATGAATAATCTCTCCATGTTTCTTCAAATGAGACCTAAGAACTCTCACGTCAGCTCTGGCCAGTTCCCCAATGGTAGTAATGCCAAGGGTTCTTAATCTCTTCTCTGTGGCTCTTCCCACAAAGAACAAATCCCCTACCGGAAGTGGCCACATCTTAGAGGGAACCTCCTCAGGAAACAGAGTATGAACTTTGTCTGGCTTAGTAAAATCAGAAGCCATCTTAGCCAAGAGCTTATTATTAGAGATACCAATATTCACAGTAAAACCCAGTTCACACTTAATTCTATCCTTAATCAGATTAGCTGCCACTACCGGCGTTCCATATAAAGCAACTGTCTGAGTCATATCACAGAAAGCCTCATCTATGCTGTATGGCTCCACACAGGGAGAAAAATTACAGAGCAATTGCATAAAGGCTGAGGAACATGTCTGGTATAAATTATAATGAGGAGGCACAAGCATCAGCTGCGGACAAAGCTTTAGAGCATCACTGATCATATCTCCTGTCCGAACACCATAGCTCTTGGCTGGAGTGGAACGAGCTAAGATAATACCATGGCGCTTCTTTACGTCACCAGCCACAGCAGAAGGAATGGTTCGCAAATCCCTGTTATATCCAAGAACATGCAACCGATAAACTGCCTCCCAACTTAAAAATGCTGAATTCACATCAATATGAAAAATAATCTTTTCCATGTATACTGCCTCCATCACCACTGTTCCTATTATAACAGAACATATGTTCGGTGTCAATATAGTATAACTTGGATGGATGCATTTATTTTTCTATCCTACTTTTCTCGAGCATTGGGGGTATCTCAGATAGAAATTTAGCTATTTCCATGGTTCCAGTAAGCCATGGCTGAATCTGCTGTGATTCTACAATCAACGGCATCCTATGGTGTACCATTGACATAGAGGCATTGGCTGCTGTAGTCAAAATAACAAATCGGCTGAGTCCCTGATACAGCTTATAGATTCCAGCAAGATAAAGGACCTGCGAGGTTCCATTTCTAAACAAGTACTTGTTTTTTTCCTTATCCCACTCATAAAATCCAGTAGTTGGAATCAAACATCGCCTGGACAGAACACTATCTCGGAAGGTTGGTTTTTCCAATGCAGTCTCACAACGGGCATTGATAATGACCCCTTTTCCGGTATATTGAGGAAAGCCCCAGACAGATAACTCTGCCTGGGCCTCTTCTTTACCTTCTACTAAAATAGCCGCCGTATCAGTGGGAAATACTTCACCGGATTTCGGATTCCTTCCAGGATATTTTTTGTTTAATTCCTTCAAAATCTTTTTTAATTCTTTTTCTGCCTCAAAATCCACATTAAAGCGCCCACACATAACAAATACCCTTTCTCTTTTATTAAAAACATGGTTTATTATTTTTCCTCTGACAATTGACAAATTCCTTAGAGCAATGATAGCAAACTTCATTTTGCAACAGCTGCCCATTAAAATATTGATTCAAATTTTCCATAGTTGTCTCAGCAATATTTGACAATGCTTCCTTAGTAAGATAAGCCTGGTGGGAGGTTACAAGCACATTTGGCATAGTAAGTAGCAACGCCAGCACATCGTCCTGAACTATCGTATTGGAGAAATCTTCAAAAAATACAGCACTTTCTTCCTCATATACATCCAACGCTGCCCCACCTATTTTATGGGATCGAATGCCCTCTAATAAAGCCTCACTATCGATTAAGGCTCCTCTTGAGGTATTAACGATATAGACACCCTCTTTCATCTTTTCAATTTGCTCTTTGTTCACAAGATGAAAGCTTTCCTTAGTCAAAGGGCAATGGAGGGAAATAACATCTGAACGCTTACACAACTCGTCAAAACTGACATACTCCAAATCAGACCCTTTCAACGGAAACGGATCATAAGCTAAGACTTTCATTCCAAAACCTTTGCAAATCTCTATAAAAACCTGTCCAATCTTACCGGTTCCAACCACTCCTACTGTCTTGCCGTGTAGGTCAAAGCCCGTAAGACCATTAAGACTAAAATTAAACTCTCGTGTTCGATTATAAGCCTTATGGAACCTACGGTTTAAAGTAAGCAGCAGTCCCATGGCGAATTCAGCAACTGCGTAAGGAGAATAGGCTGGTACACGGACTATATGAATCTTTCCATAAGCATAAGAGAAATCAATATTATTGTAGCCAGCGCATCGCATCGCAATAATCTTTATCCCCAACTTTTCTAATACCTTTAAGGTAGGCTCGTCTATGGTATCATTTACAAAAGCACATACTGCATCGCATCCCTGTGCCAATAAAGCAGTCTTTTTATTCAGTTTCACCTCATGATACTCAATCTCCACATTATACTTATCCGTTAATTCATCAAAAAACAATTTATCATAAGGCTTTGTATCATAAAAACTCAATTTTTTCATACTGTCACTTCCTTATTATGTTCTAGGGACTTTATCCCCATTTTTAATTTAAAAAATCCTTTCTTCACATTATATATTATTATAATTTATCTACAAGTATATTCTATTAAATGAGAACTTCTTACCTATCAATTGTTTATGTCCATATCTTACCATCTATATCTATTTATTTCAATATTTTTAGAGATTTCAGGTTAGAGGTGACTAATAGATTTTTGTTTGTAAAACTCTCCGCCAAAGTTTTAGAAGAACTTTCCTCGTACAACAAAAGGCTGTGTACACTAGCCTTTATGAACCAGTGTCACAGCCCTTTGCTTATACTTCAATCATATTGGTCTTTCTTCGATAAATATATACCCGATCCGATAGCACCTCTTCCAATGGTACCTGAGTACAATTAACCTCGTTGACCATATTCTTTAATTCCTCCCTGCTGAAACAAGCCTCATAAGGTACTAAAATAACCTCATGAATACTAGATGGGAGGATAAAAAAATCAGAATCTAGCTCCGATGCAAAGTTTCGTATAGCATCCTTATAAATCATGGCTGTTGCACCATTGATTCCTACAGAATTGCTTAAAATGTACATCTTAGGAGCCTTCTTTTGCTGCATCAAATCATTTAACATAGTATCTAACATTTCCTCTGTATATTCATCTGCTAACTCACTCTCTTCTTGAACCTCTTGAAGCATCTCTTCGTTATTATCAAGTTGCTCTACAAGATAATCAACCTCTTCTATACCTGCAGTCTCTAGTTCCTTCCGGAATAGCTCAGTCAAAACCTCCTCCATTGTATTAATCTTTACTGGAAAGAGCCTTTCCGTATTCTCTGAAGCAAGTTTCATTAATTGTTTAACTGAGAGATTCCATAGCTCTTTATGTTCATTGGTAAGACGGATTGTTCCAATCCCTGAATCATCCTGTTTTACTAGACAGTGGAAAGTTATGGCCAAATCCAGAAAGCGCACATGAGGAACATTCTCTAGCAAAGCTTTATTGCGACCATAATTCACAACACGGTAAATAATATAGTCCTTAAACTGTTCAAATGTAAAAGATAGTTCACCATATTCTTGTGCCTGTTCTTTCATACTAGTTTCATAAGTATCAATAATATCATCGGCAATTGTCTCTAACGGTTCTCCCTCCTGATATCTCATATAGTATTGATTCAGATAAATATTCGGTGAAATGGTGTCCCCAGATTTGAAAAATACAAGGCCGTCCAACTCAACAGAATTGTTCTTCATAACTCGGTTGACCTTAACTTCATAGTCTTTTTCAATCTTAATACTGATACAATCCCTTACATTATCTACAAACTGCTGATACTCCATACACTCTACTCCTATCCCTTTATGATTTATAAGCCAGAACCTTTTTCACTAGAGTCTAATTACCTCTTTTTTCAAAATTCAAGTACGACTTGGCGTACTTGTTGCAAACGCCTCTTCAGCTTACTAACATAATACAGCTGAGCCACTTTGCAATCTTTTAAGATAAACCTTCCTTCAAACCTTCTTAAGCAAAAATAATTCTATCTTCAAAAATCAAATGGGATAACGCATGAACGTTCATATACAACTGAACAATGAAAGACTTACAAACCTTCACAGAAAGAAGTACTATAAAGATTTAAATAGACTTGCTATAGAAAAAAAGAAGGGAATTCGCGACTATACTGAACTTCGTGTTCTTAACTAGTTCCATAATAGCACAATTCCCATATTTTTACTATTCTTATTAATTACATTACTTGTAGTCTTTTGAACAAGTGCTTCTTTTTTTTGCACTTAAAGCAATGAGCACCTGACTTGGCAGATAAAAAAACCACATAAGCACAGACACTATATGTTCCACAATAAAACAAAGTCCTTCAGGAACCTGAACATAGGATGCAAGATTAAACAGCCCTACATTAATATCGCAACAAAGAAAGAGAACAAGTCCTATGGTGTATACCCGATTCTCACAGTGAAGCAGACTATACCCCGCATTGCTGAGTATACAGAGAAAATAAAATGTAGCCACGACTAGAACATAATCTAAAGGTATCCCTATAATACGCAAAACTCCCAATAACAAAAGCCCTACACAAATAAGCCATTGAATTCTCTGAGGCCGTTCACTTCTCAAGCGACATCGATGCAATAACTGAGCTACTAAAAAAGTAGTCATACCTACAGCATAATTCCCCATCAGTAATAAAAAAGTATCAGAAATTAGAGTAAATAGTAAAATAAGTCGAAGTAAAGTTACATCCTGCTTTTCCTCTTCCTTCCCTAAAAAGAACAGAACATACAGAAAGCATAGCAGAATACTTACATATTTTATTTTACTTGACAAATCAGCTTGATCTGGCACAAATATATCAATCCAGAGAAATATGCTATATAATATTACTTCGATACTAATAAATATCCATTTTTTCATAGGAAACAACCTCAGTTTTCTTTGTTTCTACTCCACCCAGGTATCCAGATAAGAAGAAATCTCTGACCTATCTAAAGGTTGTCCAAACAAAAATCCCTGTACTAAATAGTGAACACTACTGTCTATAGCATCTAACTGTTCGGAATCCTCTATTCCTTCATAGATAACTTTACTTCCCAGTCCCTCTATAAGACGACTAAGATTATTGACAAAATCTTTAAGACGAGTATTTATTTCAATATGATGAAGTAATACAGCATCCAACTTAATATATTGGAATCTATAATCCTTAATTCTCATTAATGCTCCCTTTGTAATACCAAAATTGTCAAGGGAAAGCTGTATACCAAGTTGTCTTAATTCCTCTAGTTGCTTATGCAGAATAACTTCCTTCTCACTAAAAGCAGTTTCAGAAATATCGAATACAATCTGATCTCCCTTAACTCCTGTTTCAGATAAAATCATCTTTATACTTGCAATCAAATCAGAATCAAGCAATTGTCGCTCTGCAAAATTAATCATAATAGAAATGTCTTTGTACCCCAAATCCTCCCAGCCCTTTAAAGTCAAACAGGCCTGTCTTAGCATCTGCATTCCTAAAGGTACTATCACTCCGGTCTCTTTAGCTGCCTCAAGAAAATCCTGTGGTAACAATACACCATTGATAGGATGATTCCATCGAAGTAATACTTCAAAGCTCTTTACCTTATGATTTTTCAAATCCAGTATAGGCTGATACTGCAAATAGAACTCATTATTTTCAAAAGCAGTACGAATCTCCGCTTCGCGTTTAATCTTCTCATTTAGAACATTCTGAATCTCGTCACCAAAATAACAGAATTGGTTCTTCCCTAAGCTTTTAGCATAATTCATTGTCGCACTTGCATTTTTTAAAATAGACTGCGTATTCTTACCATCCTTACCAAGCATACAGATACCAATGTTTACTGACACAAACCATTCTTTATTGGCAAGTGAAAATGGATAAGAAAACATCTTTTGCACTTTCTTCACTTTTTCATCGTAATCACCAATATCTTCAAGGTTCTGCGATAAAATAACAAACTCATCCCCAGAATATCGACCAAAAAAATCGTTTTCATCTAAGGCTTGTTTGATACGATGGGTAACATCAATCAATAATTCATCTCCATATGCCACACCAAGAGTATCATTGACTTCCTTTAGATTATCAATATCCAGGTACATCAACTCTACTTGTTCTTTAGGACGTAAGGTCCGAAAAATATTATCTAGCTGTTCCACTACTGCAACCCGGTTAGGTAACTGGGTCAACGCATCTATAAAAGCCAACTTCTTATAATGCTCCTCATTCAACTTTAGCTCATCATATCGCTTCATCAATTCTTTTTGTTGAGTTGTAAGATCTTCATAACTTTTCTCGAATTCTTCATAACTATCTTCTATTTTCTTCTTTTCTTCTTCGGTCACTCTGACAAGCTTATTACTTTTCAATAATTTAATAAACAAAACAACCATTAACACGAAAAAAATGCCTGCAAGTATACTGGACCCAACAAGTGGCAATTGAGAACTTAAGAATACGTAGTAGGAGTTCATCGCTATAAATATTCTGTTATATATGACAAACAATGATGTAGTAATAAATAACTCCATAATTCTTATGCCTCCTTACTGCAATTACATGTAGTTTAACAATTTCAAAAAAACTATACTCTTCATTATACCATAGATAGATGTAGAAGTACATGTTTTACGTGTTAATTCATAATAAACTAACACTTTATGCATCTTATTACAGATACTTATAACTCTCTATCTTCGCCAGATAGCCATTTCCATAACGATGGTCATTGCTTACTTCCTCACCAAACCAATCTGGGGGCGTAAATTCATAGATCGCCTGGATATCCGGAAATTCTACCTCAACCATAATCAAGCCATCTAACTGCTTGTGAAAAATATCCAATTCAGCAGTTCTTCCATTGGCCAAAGGTATTAAATACCTTGTCTTGCATACCAGATGACCATCCACCTTTTCTCGCAGATGCTCATAGCTTTCTTTGGTAAGTGACAGTTCCACTTCATTTAATACCTTAGCAAGCTGACTAAGACTTTCACTTACTCCCTCTTTGTTCTTATAGGTCAAGATATAGTCTTCATTGCTTTTTCGAATTCTCACAATAGGGACAGAACAAAGATATCCTTGCTCGATCTCCTTCTTATCAAACCCACAAAGATCGTCTGGTAAATGTTTTACTAAAAACTTCTTCTCTATTTCCATAAAAGCACTCTCCTATCAAAAAATAAAGGTTGTAGCTAATTGTACCACATCTGTCATTAGCTGCAACCTTTCATCTTAGATTTATTTGTATTCTGTCGGATTAGTGATTGGTTCATTACGTAACATAATCTTTTTCGATTGGATATTATAAACAATATCCTCAAGTTTTAACACTAGCTTTAGCTCTACAACCCTCTTTGCAATATTTGATATATCCATATTAAAATCCTCAACATACTGGCAGAATATATTTTTATTCCAATTATGTGACAATTCTAAACCAGAAGCAACTTTTTGAACATCCATCTGAGTACCATAAAAAGAGCTTGTCACTTGCTTCTTAAAATAATACACTTTACGATCTGCTTTGCGATAAAATAAAATTTGTACATATCTGTCTTCACTGTTCCTGCCATCATGATAAATACACACTGCTTGATCATAAAAAGAACCATAAGAACCGTATACTACAATTCCATGATTAGCACTCATGACCCAGTCTGTCACTTGATTAAGACCTGTCTGAGCTTCCTTTTGAAGATTAGCCTCTACATTAACTCTTGAGGAAGTTTTTATTCCAGCATTTATAAATCCTGTCACTGCAATTATGACCATTCCTATGATAGCAACGGCAGTCAACACTTCAATCAAAGTCAATCCCCTGTTTTTCATAGCATACTCCTCTACTCAACAAAATGCTTTCCAGTGGCTGGAATACAGTTAATTACACTAGTACTACTACCATTGGTAATGGTGATAGATAAAGGATACTGATTAGTAGAAATTGCAGGTATCCCCTTATATATATAATCAAAAGCACCACTTGCACGATCAAAGGTAAAAAATACTGCCGTATCAGACACATCAATCGTTGTATCATTTGCCATGTCTATGTTAATCTGAATATTTTCATTTCCTACCTTACGGTCGCTCTCAGGCGATGGCAAATAGGTTGCTAGATCAGTACGAGATACATTTCCCAAATAATAACCAGTATAATCATTATCTGTGCTCTTATAAAGTACCAAGAAACTTTGATCTATTTTACTCATACACTCATTTTTAACCTTTTCCAGAGAAGAATCTATGGTCTGGGTACACCCTTTTATATCAGCTGAATTAACAATACGAAAAGTCAGCGCTACTCCACCAATTAAAACACCAAGAATGGCTATAACTACTATTAATTCTATTATAGTAACTCCTTTATTACTCTTCATGAAATAGGCCTCCTCTCCTTAGCTATTACATTAATTCTTACTCCAATTTTCTTCTGTAATCAAAGAACCTACATCAATCTGTTTTTCTTCGTCATTTGCCGAATAGATTGGAAATTTACTATAATCTTTAAAAACCGTACGCACAGGTGAATTACAAATCAAGTCAAATACCTGCTTTGGACTTGCAGTAACCTTTGCGCCATTGGTAATCTTAACAATACCTTTACTAATAATAATTCCATTAAAATCAGATTGTACCTCTACATCTCCTGTAGCAATGATAATATGAACATCAGGGTCAATATTCTTAACCTTAAAAGCATTGGAGCTGTTATATGTCGTGTCCGTATCTGCCTTTGTATTATTTACCAACATAAATTTACCATATTCCCCATAGCTGGTATCATCAAAGAGATAAGAATTATTAGCTCCCATAGTCTTTCCGTCTATCAGCTGCAAGATACCCGGACAATTGGCATCTGTACTGTCCTGCACGATAAGCGACTTAAAGATGTCATAATCTAACTCTGATTCATTATAAAGAGTTACAGATGGCACCAGCTTCTGTAGATAAGCGTCATACATAGTTTTTAGATCCTCTGATTCCCTCTTAAACTGATTAGGTAGTTCTGCTGCCACTGAGTTGCCACGCATAACAATGTCAGGTGTTGTTCCACCTGTATAAGCTACAATATTACCCGCGAAAGTCTTTCGTCCAGAGGTTGAGTTATTTACAATGGTATTCGGCAGTTTAATATAGGATTCATTATCTGCTAACCGTTGTAGTATGGTATCCTTATTGGCTTGATTAGAAATAAAGTCTTTAAAATACCTATTTGCTTCAACTTCACTTTTAAAATTGGGATAATAGTACACCAAAGGTGTCGTTTCCGTATCATTCATTATTAGAATAAATGGTTCTTTAGCATCTACATAATCAGATAGCTTTTTCCCGTTGTAGCTAAGCTCGTAGTTACTATCTACCTGAAGAATAGAAGAATCTACCTCTAAATCATCCATAAGCTTCTGATATTCCGCCATACTCAAAGGATTGTGTCCTACTGAGGTTCCGTCTGACCGTACTCCAATACAATCACCTGGTAACAAATACGCCATCTGATTACTCTTCGTAGAGATTGCCTCACCAGTAAGTACATATTCACTGGTTTCATCTTCATTATTCAAAGTAGTCTTGGCCGGTTCAATATAAGCACGACCTGCAATAAATATGTTATGTATATCCGATAAATCTAGCATAGAATTTCTACGATTAACAATCATCGCACTACTGCCTTGAGGGTTATTCTCAAAACTATAACCATAATAGCTTCCACTTAATTTAACAGTACTGTTTGGAGCATTTATGGTAACATCATCAGCTACATACATATCACCTTTAATATCAAGAATAGATGCGTTACTGGATACACTACTAGCACTAGAGGTCAGAATATTGTTCACCCATATACTATTTGGCACATTATCAGAAAGATCCATATCATCAATCTTTATAGTACCACCTTCCTTTGTTGCGATGTTGCCTTTTACCACAAGCTGATTACTCTTAAAGCTAAGAGTTCCTCCTGCTGAAGTTAGTATACCGTCTTGTCCTGCATAAACATTACCTTCTAGATATCCACTTTCACCATTATCAACCCATAGTTGTTGATTAGCTATAACAGAATAATCCATATAGGCAGGCCGAATACCTATCGAATCAAAATGAGCATTAGGGATTGCCACCTTAATATCAGTTGTAATCTGAGTATATATCTGGGTTCCTCTTTCTACATATCCTAAACAAATATTGCGAAAACAGATATACTGGTTATTTGAATCATTCTTTACATAACGACATTCCAAGTTATTCATGCCATTCTTAGCAGATATGGTGGTTTCCGCCTTTGTTTTTACAAGGTATTTTTTAAAATCATCTAAATTATACTTCGTAGTGATATTCGTATAATTATTATCATCTACTATATTTAAGGTATCAAATTTCTTACTTAGCTTTAAACTTAATGAATCTTTAAACTTTTCACTTCGATCACCAACTGGTAAAGAAGCATATTCTAACATAATTTCTACATAGGTACTTTCTATTTCCTTTGCAATATCCTCCTCCAAGCCGGCACGAATCTCATCTAGTGCGACCTCTGCACTGTAAAAGTTTTTCTTTGCACTTTTATCTACATTCTTCATTTGCAGATTAGACATAGCCATAGTTAATACCATGGTAGCCATAATTCCCACCATAGCCATAGCAATCAGGACAATCAGTAAGGTAGCACCTCTATTTGGCTTTCCCTTTAATCTATATTTATTCACTATTTATTCCCCCTTTGATGAGGTAAATGATATGATGTAATCGTCTTCCTTAAACATAGCTGTAGCGTCCTCAGGTTGCTTATACAAATCAATAGCGATATTATATATTCTGGTTTTATCAATATCACGTTCAATTAACACAGCCTGATTCACCTGCTTCGCATCTTTCTCTTTGTATTGTATTCTGCTTAATCCATCAAATTCATCTATGGTACTTCCCAAATTGGTGCGAATTTTAGTATGATAGATAAATTGATTATCTATAGGAGAACGTGGAAGCTCATCTTCCTGTAAATCCATATACAGTGTATAGGAATTCATACCACTCACATAAGTTGTATCGGGTACCTTCTCCTTATCCCGTTGTTCTACCAAATACACAGTTATATCAGCAGCAGCGCCCGTCAGAGTATTCTTTATTTCGATGTCATCTGTTTTTTGTTCTAGATTTGGAGCAAAAAACAGATATACATTTTCTATGCTATCAAATTCCTTATGATAAAACTCGTCTTCATATTTATTTAAAGCAGATGACCCATTTGGAATCAAATTAGCCAAACGATAGATAAACTTTCCAATTACCGCATATTTTTTTGTGGCATCATTATAAGATAAATCTAAAATAAGGGTTCGTTTCATATCTTTTTTTATCTCAGTATTGGTAACCCCATTGTCCTCATGAAAGGTACTATTATAATAGGCATCGTATTGTACTTTTAAGGTACTTGCGGCCCAGTCATCCTGATAGGTTAGAGCTACTACAGCATTCTTATCATCAGAAACAAATGGTAAAATCGGCATATCCTTATCATTGTATCCTTCATCATCTGTAGAATTTACTTTACTATAAGGCGATGCGTCGTATTGGATCTTGGCACAGTATTTTCTTCCATTATATGTTATATTGGATACCTGAAATTGATACTTTCGCTTGCTATTCTCTTTCAGAGAATAGATGTAATTACCTGTCGGGTCTGTTGTTCTCGTAATACATGGGTCTGCTGCATCAGTATAAGCACCGGTTGTTTCATCATATTCTATTTGTCTGGTTACAACACTACTGATATCTTCTAGAGAAAACAAATCAAATGTAGGTACATCATTTTTATAAATCAACTGTTTCGCTACATCCGCAAAAGAAGCCTGTGTCTTTAAGCCCTCCATCATATTCTGCCCCAAAGTTGATGCATCCTGTACTTGCCTAGAAATCTGGTTTATACGACTTGCCTGCGAGATATTACCCAATATAGGAGCTATAATGATAGCAAGAATCAGCATGCTGACTAAAACCTCAATTAAGGTAAATCCATTATTCCTTTGTTCACTTTTTTTCTTGAATTTGATAAACTTCAAACCAAACATGGATTCTCCCTCTTTCTAACAAAACAATCACCTAGCAATTACTTCTTATTGTCCTAATGATTTTGATCTTTTATGTCCTTATCATTCTTATTATTACTAACGATTTCTCCAAATATATTCTTAATTCCCAATGGCTTACTAGGAACTTCCAGTGGTTTATAAGTAGCTTCCGCACCAGAAATGCTGTAGCTGCTGTACTCCAGATTACCGGTTAACAGTCCTGTAGATTTATCAACAGCCAGATTAACCCTATTAATCGACTTACAACTTGTATACTTGATAATCAGCTCAACCATTTTTTTCATTTGATTGTAATCAGACTTAAAGCTTAATGCAGTGATATTCTTACAACCTGTAAAATTAAGCTTCTCAACCACCGGTACATCACCTTGAAACATTTTTTTTACTGAATCTAATACTCCCCCTGTATTCCCTTTACTAGAAGCTGAAGTATTATCAGGAACTACCGGTTGAGGAGTTGCCTGTTGGGGGGATACAGTATTCGGAGCTGCACTATTAGGAGTTACGGATTGATTTGGTGTTGCTTCATCAGTTGTCTTAGCCCCATCCGAATTCACCTCTGTCTTTCCTTCTGTTAAACTCTGTGGAGTATACACAACAGATGGCTCTGAAAAATTGAAAGAATTAATCCACGCACCGCTTGTCTGCTCAATTATACTGGATAGGTAGATTTCATCCTGATTCTGAACAGTTGCTGGAAACTTAGCTATAATCGTCTTTATCTTTTCCTCATTGTCCTTAATCTTTTGAACATATTCCTCTCTGTGTATATTACTTGATTCTAAGGTCTCATATTCCTTCTTTAATACCTGGGTCTCTTTATTTATGGCATCTGTTTTATCACTATATTTTTTATAGCCAAAGAAATAGGAAGCCCCTAGCAACAATACACACGCTAGAAGTATTAATAATCTTGCATCTTTTTGACTGATTTTCATCTGCTTCCCCTCCTATTTAAACACACAAGTAACAGTATAAGTCACTTCTGGCATATTGTTCTCATCTAAAGTCTCCACATAATTCGATACAGATACCGTCTGAATACTATCAAAAGAACGTAAGATCTCTACATACTTCGCACATACTTCCTTGGAAGTGGAAGTTGCCTGAATGTTGGCTAAATTATCCTGAAGAGACAATGTCTTTACCAAAGTTCCTGCTGGAGTCTTTTGTTCAAGTTCTGCAATAAAATCAAGGAGATGATCGGAAGTACTTTTTGTCATAGCATCAAAAGCCTCTAAGTTCTTCAAATTATCTTCACTAATCTGATAGGAAGAATAGATATCCTGAATATCCTGAATATCATCAATCTTTGTCTGAGTATCAGCTTTACTCTGTTCTGCGTTCTGATAAATCAAATAAGAGGAAAGATAAATTGCTATAGACCCTAGCGCAGCTACTATAAGTAACAGGATTGGGAACAGCATTGTACTGTTATTTACTGGTTTTACAGAATACTCTGCAGGAGTGAAATCTAAGGGAGCAATCGCTGCTCCAATACAGGATAAGAATACACTTTGGTTGCTTTCTATTTCCATAGAAGTCTTACCAAATACAACATTATCTAGCTGACGAAGTGATTTCACCTCAAATCCCATCTCGTTCATAATTAGCTGTGCTAAGCCCTGTATTCCAGAACCCTCCCCAGTAATATAGAAATTCTCGATTTTCTTTCCCGGATGTTTTGTCACAAAATAATCAATTACCCTACTAACATTAGAAAGGAGATTACCAAGAGAACTAGTAACGTCGCTTTTTGCATTTTCTCTTATGGACAACTGACTATACTCCTCAGAGATATCTTCCAGAGTGAAAGCAGTTTCATCACTACTATCAAAATGCGCATTGATTAATTGTTCTTTACCTAGCAGTCGCATAGCTTCACTATAATTATTTACACGAAATACGGAATTGCTAATAACTGCAGCTGAAATGGCTGAGGTACCATAAAGCATGGTACGTTGTAACAACAGATTTCCATTTTCCAACAAGTTAATAATAGTATTCTGATCATTGATTTGAACTACAAGATTAACACTCGTACCCACATGTTGCCGCAGTAACTGATAGGAACTGTTGCCAGTATAGTCTATGGATACGATATGAGAATTCATCATATCGGCCAATTCAAAGTAAGTTTTTATTAACAAAGCAGGTGCAGCCAAAACAAGGATTCTCATTTGCTTCACTTCTTTTGTATTGATTTTCTCTAATACAGAATAGGTAATATCATATTCTTCAATATTGATTGGAAAATAATCCTTAGCATTTGTTTTTATAATATCTGTAATTTGATTATCTTTAACCAATGGAATCATGGCCTCACGACTGGCAATCTTGGTAGAAGACAGGGTAAATATAACTTTGTCATTTTTCATACCAGCAAGATGTAACTGTTCTCTCAAAACAGTGGCCAATGCCAGTTTATCTCTTATAAATCCATCTTCCATCACTCCAGCGGGTGTCTCAAAAGAAACGCTGTTATATATATGGGGATTCTTTCTTCTATAATCCACCTCGCACATTCTAATCATTTGCTGACCAATCTCAATACTTAAAACCTTATTGCTCAATGTTATTCCTCCCCTACGGTTACCTTCTTTACTTTCAAACTATAATAATGACCTATAAACATAAGTCGATATACCAATCAATCAAACGAGTTCCCCACAATACACTTACCACAATCCCCATACTAAGATAAGGACCAAAGGCAAGGACATGGTCTACTCGTGTTATTTTCATACGTGTAATATGTATAATGGAGCCAAATACACATCCTAAAAAAAACGATAATACAACTAATTTCCACCCAATCAAAAGTCCTACAGCAGCCATCAACTTACCGTCTCCATCTCCCATTCCCCTGCCTTTTGTCAGAAAAATAATAAGGTAAATGAAGCTACTAACTGCAAAAAAACCGATTACATAATTGCTCCAATGAGCCAAATCGGTTACGACGCGAATCATACCTAGACAAAAAATAAAAAAATTAAAACCAAAAGGAATCTCAAAAGTTCTAAAATCAATAATACTTAATGCTAGTAATGCTGAAAACAATAAGGCATAAAGTAAAGTCTCAATAGAAAACCCATACAGGAAGTAAATTAGGAGATACATTGCACCATTTATCAATTCAATCACTGGATACTGAAGGGATATATGGATTTTACACTTTCTGCATTTGCCACCTAAAATAATATAGCTAATCACCGGCATTAGATCGTACCACCTCAACTGGTAGTCGCAGTTCATACAATGTGAACGAGTGGTGACAAAATTCTCTTTTTTCGGAAGTCGATAGATTAAGACATTAAGAAAACTGCCAATAATAATTCCATATAAAAAAATAATGAGATAAAATAATAGGTCCACACTTGTTCACGCTTTCTAATAGTATTGATTTCCATATGGAAGGTTGGTTAAAGGTAAGTATATTAATTTTCCATAGCCAAGGTGATCAGCACCTTGGTTATGGAAAA